>JAAUSQ010000269.1 GCA_012033195.1 Chloroflexaceae bacterium | reverse complement strand
CACCTAGACATCCTCGCACTGCATGAGAAGAACAAACTCCAGCGACCACACACCGTCCTCCTGGGTGGCTCGCTCCACGGGCTACGCAGCACACGAGGCCGACGCTACGCCTGGAAGCACACAGGTCAGCAGCTCATCACGGCCTGCGCCCTCACCCAACACCAGCCCCACGCACGGGCCCACCTGCAGAAAGCAACACAACTCCCTTGGATTGTCAGACACGCACCCACCCAGTACCTCCTCAATACGTACGAAATCACCACAAGCACCGTACCGCACACCGTCCACACAGACCTGACCTACACCCTCCCAGACACCCTGGACCTCTACATCGACAGCTCCGGCTCCATGCACAGCAACCTTGACGCGAGCCCAGGACTCACACGCTTTGACCTCGTCTGCAAACTCATCTACGGAATCATCGGCGCACTACGGCACGCAAGCGCACGCACAGGAAAGGCGCCCGAACTTAGACTCCACAATTTCGCAGACCGACAAGTGAGCAGCCCGCCCTTCACACCCGAACACTTCTGGACCGGTCACCTGCCCCTCCTCACCACACTCTACGCACCCAACAACGGCCAAGCCACCGAAAACCTGGACATCCATATGCACAACGATACCCGCACGCGCGCCTACCTCATCATCACGGACGGCGACCTCGTCATCCCAGGCAGGACAGAACGCGAGGCAAACAAGATGCGCAGCCTGGCACAGCGGAGGAACAACCGCGTCATGCTGTTCGAGATCGGCGGAACCTACAGCCTAGGCAAGGCAATGGCAAACGAGCGAAACATCACCTACCACACCGCACACGCAACAGAGATTGCACTCAAGACAGGACTTGAAGTCCTCCTACACACGTAAAAGAAACAGCCCCCAAGGGCAACCGCAACGTACTAAGACCCGCCGCAAAGGGGTTGCAGAATCCACACCCGCCTACTGGGCACGATACAGATCCACCGTACAGCCATACCGCAGATAGGGCTCCCGATGCTCACCCCAGCCCTGCACCATCTCAACATCCAGCACCGCCTTCTGCGCGCCATATTCCCGCGCCAGACGATGCACATGACGAGCGATGCGTTGCTCAGGACCAAAGCGCTCCTGACCAAGACCGCTCAGCCAATGATAGAGAGGAAACAAAAACTCATCAGTTCCAAGCGAAAAGCACTCCGTACGGACGTGCTGGAGACGTCCCTCCTTCACAAGCTGACTGGCCACCTCACGCACAACCGTATCCACAGCTGACATGCCCAGCACAAACCAAGAACGCACTTAAAAAGATGCTGGTACGGATACCAACCCGTGCAAGCGCCAGGAAAGAGGGCTGCAGGAAGGCATAGATGAAATAAAGCACATCCTTATCACTATCGGACCGCACGGACCAAAATAGCGCTGAATACAACCCGCGTATGAAACCTTTTCCGAGTTTATTGAACTCTTAAGCATGGCTGAAATAGACAGCCCCGTTCCGTGGTCAGCCGATCCGATTATCCTGCGGATTCTTCTTCATTTGGTGGTTCCCAGCCCAGAGCCCTCCCACGTACAACCCAGCAACACCGCAAAGGAAGGCCATCGTATTCACCAGGCTGCTCATGAAGATATTATCAACCGTCCCAGGTATACGCAGGCCCAGATCCAGAAAGATGATCAACGGCCACGCCACCACCGCAACCGCGAGAACCCAACGCAATGTCCCTTCCCTACAGGCCCGAGAGAGGAGCGCACCAACCCAGAACGCCATCAACCACCCCCACGGTTGGACTTGCCAACGACTCAACAACGCAACAACAAACATAGCCCCAAACCAGATAGTAACAATCCAGATTAGGATACCCACCCAATTGCCGGAGGCGAGTCTCTTATGTCTCATCTGTTGAGCCAAACCCACCCAACCATAAAAGCTTTTCTCATGAACGTTTTCTCCCACCTACCATCAAGGACAAGATCGACCACCTCACCATGGACGAGGCCCTCGAGTACCTCAGATACGAACACCAACAACTCATGGCTTTAAAAAAGAAGCAAAACAAGTCCCCTCAAAGACCCTAGACCGGGGTATAGCCCCGCCCGGCGGTGAGGGCATGAGATGGTCGTAGAGGACTCGCAGTGTCAGAATTCTAGTAAATTTTCTGAAATCACCATGTTTACAGGCCTTACGCTGGGTACACAACAAAGATTGTGCACTCAATTCAAACGCATGTAGGCAAAAGTGCAAACTTATGCGAAGTCCGTAAATATTCCGAAAAAATAATCAAGAGAGTCATAAAGGAATACCAATTTTCATTGGTAAAATGAAGGTCGCACATATTATCATGATTCCTGACTTAAATGGCTTTGGTTCGGGGCATTATCTTAAGGGATTATGCAATGCTGGGCTTCCTTCAATCGACAATTACATCATTGGTGGCGCTAAAGTTAAAGGTCTGAAAACGTATGCAGTACCTTCCATGTCAGAGGCTCTACCTTGGGCACGATGGGGTGATATGCCATCACAAACAATGCGTTGGCTTACGGATTTTACTGAAACTCTAGAAAGAGTCATCGAGACACACAGTATTGATGTGATAAATGTGCACCACACAGGATATCCTATGCTGCCAGGAACCTTGTGTAAGAAGAGATATGGTTTGCCACTTGTTCTTACAGTTCATGGAAGTTGCTTTCTTGAATTGGATGACACTGTCACAAAATATTCAAGTTCAATCTCAGTGGCACAAATATTTCAGGATCTAACAATTGAAGCGGATACCATGATTGTCTTAAGCGAATCTCAGCGGCAGGAAGTGCTAAAGCGCTACCGAAATACGAGCATCTCTCTAGTATCTCCCGGTATTGACAGATGTTTCACAGATAAACCATTCTTAAACCCGAATGACAGCAAACAGTATTTCTTCTATGCGGGAAGGATTGCACAAAGCAAGGGGGTTCTTGATCTTATTGATATTTTCCAATCAACAACGAATCCTCTGCTTCTTGCAGGTCCTGTGCAAGACATCGACATAAGTCTTCTCAATGCACCGAATATCAGATACATCGGAAATCTCACACAAGATGAACTTTTCAAGTATTATTCCGCAGCTTACGCAACAATAATTCCATCGGTTTGGAAAGAACCTTTCGGACTGGTTGCAACAGAATCGCTTTCATGCGGCACTCCAGTTATTGCGTACCGATCCGGCGCTCTAGGCGAGATTATTAATCTTAACAACGGAATCCTATGCGACAGTAAGCAGGAATTAACTCAAGCAATTTTCCTCTGTTATTAGTGGACAAGTAGTATTCGATCGTTCTGCAATTGCTGAAAGCACAAGAAGTAAGTATTCATGGATGAAAGCAGCAAAGCAGTACGAACAAATTTACGAGAGGTTGCTTAATGCCTGAACTTCGAATTAAATCTCTTGATGCTGTACTAAGCATTCAATCAGATGATGATCGAGTCATTGAATACTTTCGTGATGATCTAATGCTGAGAACCCATATCCCAGGATATAATATTGCAACTGAAACGCCTGAGTGGCACATACACCACACTAGCAACGAAAAGGGAGAGTTCAGTTCTAGTGAAGAATTGAGAGAAATGAATATTGAAGGAATTTTCCAAAAACACACATCGGAGCATGACTTTACCTTTCTATCACTAACTGCGCTATCACGCATCCATGAAGAAAAAAACAGAATTACACTACACAGTAGCGCTGTAAGCGACGGCGCAAATACACACATTTTTGTAGGGGGTAGAGGTGGAGGAAAGAGCATTCTGGCCACGGAACTCATATACAAACGAGGAATGATGCTTGTTAGCGGAGAAAATACCGTTCTTGCCGCAACTCAGGCTCTCTCAGGCACAGCAATCCTAAGCAATAGGATTCCTTGCATAGCACAAAGATATCCGGAACTACTAGATAAATCAAAGGGTATTTACCAGGAAGATTATGGCACCAAATGCTACTTGCCGGAATCATTGCTAATCAAGAAAGCTCTTCTTCCACAGAGAATTGCGGGAATATATTTCATAAATGTAAACGATAATTGGAGTAACATGCAGAAGGCACCTATTCCACTACACGCTGCAATATATGAACTATTATTAAATAGTAGTTCCTACATAACGGGTGCAGGTCATACAATAATGAAATTTTCTCAACCACATCCCGATCTAGAAACAAAGCAATTACGGCAGCGTCGAGTCTCTCTTCTACACTCATTAATAGAAAACGTTAAAATTGAAGAAATACGTGGCAGTGTCAATCAAATTGCAAATTACATCTGCGGAGAAGAACAATGAATATACGTCAGGAAGTTCAAGCCGTCATCGTTAACAAGAACAAAGTTCTGCTCGCCCAAAAGAACAATCACTGGCGTCTTCCAAAAGGAGGACTATTGGATGGAGAGAACCATCTTCAAGCACTCAAGCGAGAACTGAACGAAGAAATCCGATTAACAATCACAGATAGTGTTACGCCGTTGTTCGAATATTCTTTCAAAACACCAGGTCTAGTGCATGAAGTGGTTGTTTATATAGTGGCAACCTCACAAAATAATTTAATCGCAGACAATGTTGAGATCACAGAGGCAGAATGGATTAATTTACAAGATGCTAAAAACATGCTCTCATTGAAGGAAGAAAAGGAGTGCATCGAGAAATATCTTGTGAGGAGACGAGTACATGAGTAATAGTATATTTTTAGGGAGCCTCATTCACCCTGTAAAGAGATATTGTCTCCCTTCATGGATTGAGATGGTTGAAGAACTAAATTGTGTTAACAATGTACTGCTAGTCAACACGAGTGACGATCAGAAGTTCAAGCAATTTACGAACAATTTTTCATTCCCTGTATCTCATTTACCGAGTAGCAACATGTTCCACGGTATCGGACAAGGTAGAATTGAACTGTTTCGCAATTTTCTTGATTCTTCAGATTCACACTTCTTGAGTCTTGAATGCGATGTATTCACAGCGCCTGATGTTCCAGAAATATTGCTTCACTATAATAAACAAATCGTGAGCGTTCCTTACGTCCTGGGATATATGTACGAGAATTCACGACGATTAAAAACTGATTACCTTATAAGCATTACCGATCAAAACAGAGTGCACGATACACTACAAGAATTCTTGAATCGAAGTCAAGGAACACCTATCGTCCAAATAAATGAAGGTGGGCTTGGTTGCTCACTTATAGAAAGATCAGTCATAGAACAATATCTTCCTATTGCTGAAGTATCAAATGACCGATGTGATGATCAAGCATTCTATGAGTTCTGTAGAGGCCACAACATCCCACGACATGCGAGCGTCGAACTAATCACTAAAGTAAATCACTACCCACACTTCCACATGAACTACGGAGTATATGCGCAACACCTACAGAGAAAATCCCAATAACACAGATACTATGAGACGAAACGAATTCTTTTACGATAGCGAGCAATTAGTCCATAAAAAACTAATAATTCAAAACGAGTCCCCTCAAAGACCCTAGACCGGGGTATAGCCCCGCCCGGATTCGAACCGGGGTCCCCGGCTTTCTTCCCGCTTCCATGCGGAAACAGGCCAAAGGCCGGTATGATTGGCCGCTACACTACGGGGCTGTACACGAGGCCTGGATCAGACCTCTTTCACGGACAGAACGAGCAGCCGGCCTTTTATAAACCTATTCCTCGACACCCAAGGTGAGACGACAGGCCTTGCCCAACTCCTCGTCCGCAATCATGCCGCACACAGAGGCATCCTTAGACCAGGCAGCCACATTAAAGAAGCACACCCCACGATTACGCACCGCAATCACCTCAGAACACACAGTAGCATTCAGGGTGTCAAGGGCAATCTCATAGAAACAGCGATCCCGAACCTCCCCCGCATTCAGGATACGCGCACAAAGACCCGCATCCAGGGTCCCCGTACCCACAAACTCAAGCAAGCATTCCTATCGCGCTCACCCGTGATCGCATCGCAGAGCGCCACATCAAGCGCAGAACGCGCCAGCTTCCCATAGCAATCATCCCTCGGGACCGCATCCTCAATGCCCGCACAGACCTGCACATCCTGCGCAGACTGGGCAAACTCCGCCTGACAATACCCACGGAACCGCAAGTTCCCAATGGACTCGCACAAGGCCCGATCCCCCAGCGAGATGGCCACCTGAGCGACACACGCATACTCCTTCTCCTTGACGGCGAGCTCCGAGCATAAGGCAGGATCACCAAGCTCCTGCGCCCGGGAAAACCAACACCTATCCTCCTCCAGCTGCGTGAGGCCAGAGCACGGCCGCGCGGAAAGAGGAGCACGAACAACACACCCGCAAGGACAGCCACCGCGAGAAACCCCCACGCGCATAGCACCCACGTCCT
>JAAUSQ010000018.1 GCA_012033195.1 Chloroflexaceae bacterium | reverse complement strand
CCCACAACCGATGCGCCCGCCGAAACGACCGCCGAAGCACTGGCGGAAACGAGCGGGGCCGAAGTTGCGCCAACCGAAGCACCGCTTGGGGAGGCAATGCGTGAACAGGCTGCCGAGATCGAAGCTCCGGCGGTAGAAGCTACTGCCGACACCGTCCCCGCCGAAGCTGCCGCAGCGCCTGCCGAAGCTGCCGCCGAAGCTGCTGCTCCACCGGAGCAGGCGACCACTGCCGAGGGCGATGAGGCTGAGGGTGCAAGCTTTACGCCGGTTGCCGAAGACGAAGAAGTGCGCCCGCGTCGGCTCAAAGACCTGTCGGTTGGGATGGAGCTAGAAGGGCGTGTCACATCCATTGCGCTGTATGGCGTGTTTGTTGATGTTGGCGTAGGCCGCGATGGGTTGGTACACATTTCGGAGATGAGCAACACCCGCATTGAGTCGCCCTCCGATATGGTTCAGATTGGCGACACGGTGCAGGTACGGGTCAAGGGCATTGATCTGGATGCACGCCGCATTAGCCTGACCATGCGCTCTCGCGATGAAGAAGACCGGGGTCGCCGCCGTCGTCCGGAAGTAGATCGTGGTCGTCTGGGCGATCTCAAGGTGGGCGATGTTGTAGAGGGCACCATCACAGGGCTTGCCTCGTTCGGGGCGTTTGTCGATATCGGCGTGGGCAAGGATGGCCTAGTGCATGTCTCCGAGTTGGCAGAAGGGCGGGTCGAAAAATCGGAAGATGCCGTGCAGGTGGGCGAAACCTACCCCTTCAAGATCCTGGAAGTCGACCCGGAAGGCACGCGTATCAGCCTGAGCTTGCGCCGCGCCCTGCGCTCGCGCAAGATGCAGCAACTCACGCCGGGGCAGATGCTGGATGGCACGATTAGCGGCCTGGCTCCGTTCGGGGCGTTTGTGGATATTGGTGTGGGCCGCGATGGGTTGGTACACATCTCGCAGCTTTCTGAGCAGCGCGTCAACAAAGTGGAAGATGTCGTGAAGGTGGGCGACAAGGTGCAGGTGCGGGTGTTGGAAGTTGACTCGCAGAGCAAGCGCATCAGCCTATCGATGCGCCCCGAAGCACCAGAACAACCCGAAGAGAGCGCCAGCGATGAAGGCGCATCGGAACCATCGTCGGAGGCATCATCGGCTGCCGACCGTAACCCACGTGTTCCGACGCAACCGGCATCTCCTCCTTCGCGCTTTACGCTGACGCCGGAACAGCGCGAGGAAGCCCGCCAGCGTGAGCGCGGCGCACGCCGCCGCGACCGTGAACGGGGGCCGCGTTCGGACTCAGCAGGGCCACCCAGGGGGAGCGATGTGGTATATGCCACCGAAGACGATGCCGACGACGATTTTGAGGGCAACGCTACGCTAGAAGACCTGCTGAATAAGTTTGGTGGGGGGAGCCGTAGCAAGGGCCGCCGCCAGAACGAAGAAGAAGATGAAACCGACGAGGATGAGCGCACGGTGCAGCAGCAGAAGCAGCGCGATGCTATTCGCCGCACGCTGCGCCGCGAGGATGACGATGACGCATAATGTGTGCTCTGGACACAGGCGGGCGCGTTAGAGAACGCCAGAGAAACGTCCAGCAAATAGCCCCTTCTTCCGCAAGGAAGAGGGGCTTCGCACTGGTAAACAATTAATGGGCACCGGGCAGATAGATACATGCGTATTTGACATGCACCTCTTCAGACGGGTATAATGCGGTGAGGTGTGCTAACCAGATTGTTGAACACAAAGCAAAATGCACAGGTATAGCGTTCTGGCGTCTGTATACCTGTACACGTTAGGATAGGGGGGCGTGCGCTGGCACCTGCCCATAGTAGATAGGAGTAATCACACAATGCCGAAGCGAACCTGGCAACCGAAACGTATTCCGCGCCGTCGCAAGCACGGGTTTCTCTCGCGGATGAGCACCAGCACTGGTCGCTCTGTGCTGCGCCGCCGCCGTGCGCGTGGTCGATGGAGCTTGACCGTGAGTGACGAGCGCCGCGCCGTGCAACGCGGGCATCGCTAAAGCGTCGGAACCGACCCGGTTGCTTGCCACAAGACCAGGGCGGGCGGATACCACGTATGGTGCTGGAACCTCCGCCTGCTCAACGCCTCAGGAGAGTCCGAAGGGTTGCTTTGAAACGTGCGAATCGCTTACGTCGTCCTCAGCAATTTCAGCGTGTGCGACGTGATGGGCGCGTGGTGAGTCATCGGCTGCTGCGCCTGAACGTTGCAGCCAATCACCGCCGACAATCACGGTGCGGTATCATTGTGAGCAAGCAGATTGGCAAGTCGGTGCAGCGCAACCGTACCCGGCGGCGCGTCCGTGAAGCCGTCCGGCTCTTCCTGCCGTCCATCGCACCGGGTGTAGATATGGTCTTCATTGTCCGCTCACCCGATGTTGCCGATGTACCGTTTGCAGTACTCCAGGATACCATACAGTGCCTGCTCAAGGAGGCAAACGTCTGGCGCGGCGAGGCTGTTGCAGCGGTGCAAGCGTCTATCGTGGCCGGCCCGGAGTAAGCGCTGCATGGGTTCTGCAAGCAATCCTTAACATATAGAGATACAAGGTAAGGTACCAATGGCTATCTGGTCATCGTTTGTGGGCTTTCTCGAACAGGCATTGCTCTGGTTTGCAGTGCTGACTGGCTCGCTTGGTCTGGGCATTATTGTGTTTACCATCTGTGCCCGTGTCCTCATTCTGCCGCTTACCCTCTCTGCGATTCGCTCTGGCCGCCGCATGCAGGAGTTGCAGCCGCGCTTTAAGGAAGTGCAACGC
Source organism: Chloroflexaceae bacterium (assembly GCA_012033195.1). GTDB lineage: Bacteria > Chloroflexota > Chloroflexia > Chloroflexales > Chloroflexaceae > JAAUSQ01. Next base: position 28,279 of record JAAUSQ010000018.1, on the reverse strand, counting down.
CGCTATGGGAAAGACCAGAAGCGGCTTCAAGAAGAAACAGTCAAGCTCTATCAGCAATATAAAGTCAATCCGGTTGGCGGTTGTCTGCCGATGCTGCTCCAGTTGCCCATCTTCTTTGGTGTGTATCAGGCCGTGTTCCACCTGATGGTACCTGGTCAGGAGCAATACCTCAACGACCGTGTACAGTCGGCAATTGATGGCAACATTGAGCCGCTACTCAACCAACCGGTGCTTGGCAACGTGTGGCACTTCGTCGGCATTGAGCGGGCAAACCTGATTTCCGATTTGCTGAATAGCACCTTTCTGGGCCTCGATCTTGGTCTGGCACCGTTTGCCGATAACTTTGCAACGTTCAACGGATTTCAATATCTTATTCTGCCCGTGCTCTCGGTGGTATTGCAACTGGTGCAGCAGTTGATGGCGATGCCACGTGTGCAAGACCCGCAGCAGAAGATGATGACCCAGATGATGCTGTTTATGCCGCTGGTGTTTGGCTATATTTCCTTTACCTTCCCCAGTGGCGCAGTGCTCTACTGGGTCACCAGTAGCGTTATCGGCATTGTGCAACAGTTTGTCATTTCGGGCACCGGTTCGCTCCCCAACTACCTGCCATTTGTGCCTGTGATTGAGCGCTGGAAGCCGCCCGTGCATACCGAGAGCGAAGGCGACGAAGCAGGCGTTACAGCAGGCGAAGGCGGCAGCACCCCCGCCACACCGCGCCGGGGCTTCTGGGATGTGTTGCGCCCGCTGACCGAGTTGGAGACGGCACCGGCTACACCCGCAGTTGCTCAGTCGTTGGTTGCCGATGTGGGAGCCGGCGGCGGCGATACCGACACCGAGTACACGCCTGCCCCGCCCCGCCGACAAACCCAGAAGCAAGCGGCAATGCGGCGTTCGCGTCGCCGTCGCTAACCATACAATTGTAGAGTGGAGGGAATGCAAAGCTATGAATAGCATCGAGATCAGCGCTCGTACTGTCGCTGAAGCCGTTGAACTTGCACTGTCGCAACTCGGCAGAGATCGTGATGAAGTAGCTATCGCGGTGCTTGAATCAGGCGAAGATGGCGAAGAGGCGCTGGTGCGTGTAACGGTGGTGGATGATGATAGTGAAGGCGAGGCCGAGGCGTTTGTGGCCGATGAAGTTGATGCACCTGCCGTCGGCCCCACCAATAGCCAAGACGTTGCGGCACTGGCCCGATCCATTCTGGAAGAACTGCTCAAGCATATGGATATTCACGGCTATGTGACGGCGGTTCATTCACACGATCCGGGCCTGCAAGGTTCGACCGAAGAAACCATCACGCTCCACGTTGAAGGCGCAGACGAGCAGGCCATGGGCTTGCTGATCGGGCGGCGTGGCGAAACCCTGGCATCGATCCAGTTCTTGATCAACCTGATGGTGAGCCGTAAAGTTCGCAAGTGGCCGCAGATGGTGGTGGATGTGGGCAACTACCGCCAGCGCCGCCGCGAGTCGCTCGAAGGGTTGGCCCGCCGCATGGCAGAGCGCGTCCGCCAGACCGGGCGCTCTATCACACTGGAGCCGATGGCCTCGTATGAGCGGCGGTTGGTACACCTGGCGCTCCGCGAGGATGCCACGGTGTACACCCAGAGCACGGGCGAAGGCGAAGGTCGCAAGATTACGATTTACCCGGCGAAGTCATAGGGGCAAGAGGCCATAGGCCCGCCCACGCAAGCATGGCACCAACCCCAACGGGGGCTTTGTGTATCAACCCGGTTATGTATGGCGGTGTGATACACAAAACCCCCTGCCCCTCGCTCCTTCAGTGGGCGAGGGGGTGCCCAGTGCTTTAGTGCCGGGGTGCTGTTACGGTGTCACCTCAAATGTAACAACTCCGCGCAAATTGCTCAGCAGTCCGGTTGCGGTTGCCGTATAGACACCCGGCGCAAAACCTGCATCATACACACTGAGCCACACCTGCCCCTGGCTGTTGACCGCTTCCCGCGCATAAACCCGCTCGCTACCGTCGGGGGCCGTCACCATCACCTCAACCAGTTCACCCGGTACAAAGCGGTCGCTATACAGCCCGAAGATGGTATCAGCAGGGGCCTGCTGCGGATACTGGTTCATCCATACATAGGGGCTATCAATGTTTGTATCGCCCACCAGCACTGGCGCAGCGTTGGCGGCTTTCGGCCCATGGGTACCGCCCGGTGTTACCCACGAATAGCCAACCCAGGCATTGATCACTGTTCCAGCGGGCAGATCGCTCTTCACCCGCGCATTGACCCGCACGGTGTATGTTTCGCCGCCCTCAAACTCGCCAAACGTGACCACAATATGCTCTTTGCCCAGTTCGCTGAGCCAATCGGCGGGGCGTTCGCTTTCGGCATTCAGAATGGTAATCTGGTCAGGGTCGTAAGGCATATACATTCGGATTGTTGTAATGCCGTTGCGGTTGAAGTTTTTGGCCTGAAACTGATAGGTGAGCATATCACCCGCCCGCACCTGAATGCTGGGTGTGGGCCATGCCACCACCACCACCCCGGAGCGTTCGGCGGTACTGTCGGCCTGCGCGGGAGCCGTAGCAGTGGGCAGCAAGGTCAGGAGCAGCAGGGTACAGAACACGGCAAACGCCCGCTGCAACGTGCGATTGTAACTACACATGAGATACCTCTCTGATAGTATCAAAGGCTTTAGCGTACATAACAAGTGCTGGCGGGCGGTTCCTACCAGCACTCGTTGGATGGATTTTACAACCCTGGATTGTACCAGAGAATGAGAGCTTGTGGAGCGTTTAGCGTTCGCGCAGTGTCGGCTCAATCATCAGGCGCTCGTCGGTGCGTCCGTTCAGCGTCGGGTTGCTCGCGGCCTGTAGCCCACCGACAATCAGGCGCGAGTTGTGGCGGCGGGTCAGGTAGCTCCAACTCCACTGAATCATCACCTGAAGCTTTCGCTCGAAGCCGATCAGATAGGCAATGTGGACAAACAGCCAGATGACCCATGCAATATAGCCGTTGATATGCAGGCGTCCGATATCGGCAACCGCAGCATTGCGCCCGATTACAGCAAGGTTGCCCTTGTCGTTGTAGTAGAAAGAGGACTTGTTGCCGCCGTGAATGCGGAGGGAGATCAGTTCGCCGAGATACTCGCCCTGCTGCATCGCCACCTGCGCCACACCGGGCAGCGGCTTGCCGTTCTGGTGCTGATAGTTGGCAAGGTCGCCGATAACAAAGATGTTGGAATGCCCTGCTACCGAAAGATCGGACTCGACAATCACGCGGCCTGCCCGGTCGAGCGGTGCGCCCGTGCGCTCGTGAATAATACGCCCCAAGCTCGATGCCCGCATTCCGGCGGCCCACAGCACCGTGCGTGCGCGGATCTGCTCGGTGTCCTCGCCCGACTTGAGCGTAACAAGATCAGCATCAATATTTGATACCAGCGTGCCAGTGCGTACCGTCACACCGAGGCGGTACAGGTCGGCAGCCGCAGCAGCAGAGAGATCTGCCGGGTAGGGCGGCAGCACGCGGTCGGCTCCCTCAACCAGCAGAATCTGGGTCATCGATGGGTCAACGCGGCGGAACTCGCCCTTCAATGTGTTCTGGGTAAGCTCACCAATCGCACCGGCCAGTTCCACGCCAGTAGGCCCACCACCCACCACCACAAAGGTTGTCCAGGCTTTGCGCTCGTCCTGGCTTGTGGCTTTTTCGGCTTCTTCAAACGCCTGGAAGATGCGGCGGCGCATTTCGAGCGCGTCTTCCAGCGTCTTCAGGCCAGGGGCGTACTGCTCCCATTCATCGTGCCCAAAATAAAAATGACTGACACCCGTAGCAACAATCAGCGTGTCAAACGACAGGCTGCCGCTACTCGTGACAATTTCTTGTGTCTCCGGCAGAATGTCGGTCACTTCGGCGTTGAGCACATTGGCGTTACGGTAGTGCCGCATCACGGCCCGCAGTGGGTAGGCGATATCGTCCGGTGAGAGGCCGCCGGTTGCAACTTGATACAGCAGCGGTTGGAACAGGTGAAAGTTGCGCTTGTCGATCAGAGTGACACGGATGCCCGGTTTATCGGCAAGGGCGCGGGCGGCATACAGGCCACCGAAGCCACCACCGACAATAACAACATGATGGTGTTGCGTGATCATAAAAACTGTTACCCTTTCCGCGATTACGATAGGAGCAGTAGAAACGTGGCAGGTTTCTGGATTACCCTGTGGTGTAAACCCCGCTGGCAACATCTTTGTCGGACCCAGGGTAACAAAGCATTGCATATGCTTTCATTATAGACCTGATAGCCGGAGAAGTACAGGGCGAATGTGAAAAAAAGCACAGACAAAAAGTGCAAATTTTTGGCCTACCAACGAGCTTTGCAAGGAATGTGCCAATCGGCTTGTGAAACGTTCTGCACGTTCGGCACCGTGTATACCCCGCTTTTCACCCTCAGGGCACCGCCCGCTCAGGCGGCACCGAGGCTGTGAAAAAATATACAAAGCAGAATCGATGGGAGCGTGCTATAATTTAGCAAGCAGTTCCCTTGATGAAAACGCACGAAAGCTGCCCTTTATGTCTTCGTCACCCAATCCGCGCCGCGCCGCCTCTCGCTGGCTGGTGCCGTTGCGGTTTCTCTGGCGGCTGGTGCTGGCGGCGGTCAAGCTCACACTGCTAGCCACGCTGCTACTGGTATTGGCAGGGGCATGGCTCTACTACGAGTATGGACGCAACCTCCCCGACCCGGACGAGATACGTCAGCATCGCCCCTTTGAAACAACCCATATTTACGCCAGCGATGGGCGCACGCTGCTCTACGAACTGGTAGACCCGCAGGCAGGCCGCCGTACCATCGTGGCATTTGAGCATATTCCGCGTATACTCAAGGATGCGACCGTTGCGGTAGAAGATGCTGGCTTCTACGATCATCCCGGCGTCGACTGGCGCGGCATTGTGCGGGCCGCGTGGATCAACTATCAATCGGGCGACGTTGTGAGCGGCGGCAGCACCATTACGCAGCAACTTGTGCGGAACGTGCTGCTCCCCCCGCAGGAACGTGGGCGCAACCTGCCTACACAGATGCTGTATGAGCGCAAGCTGCGCGAGGTGCTGCTGGCCGTTCGGGTGAGCCAGCAGTACAGCAAAGACCAGATTTTAAGCCTGTACCTGAACGAGGTGTACTATGGTGCCCAGGCCTATGGTGTAGAGGCGGCGGCCCAGGCCTATTTTGGCAAGCACGTCTGGGAACTGACCGATGGCGAAGCAACCCTGCTGGCGGGCTTGCCGCAATCGCCAACCCGCCTGAACCCCTTTACCAATTTTGAGGGCGCACGCCAGCGCCAGCGCATCACCCTCAATCTGATGGTCAAGGCGGGCTATCTGACACCGCTGCAAGCTGATGCAATCTTCAACGAGCCGCTGAACCTGATTACGCCCGAAATCGATATTCTTGCTCCCCATTTTGTCTTTTATGTGCGCGACCTGCTTGAGCAGCGCTACGGGCCAGACATGCTCTATCGAGGCGGCCTGAACGTGGTCACCAGCCTTGATATGCACTGGCAGGAGGTAGCTCAGCAGACCGCCTTGCAGCGCATCAACGAGCTACGCGCCCGCAATGCCCACAATGCTAGCGTGATTATGCTCGACCCCAACCACCGCATTCTGGCGATGGTCGGCAGCATCGACTATTACAACCCGGTGATTGATGGTGAAGTGAATGTGGCCCTTGCGCCGCGTCAACCCGGTTCGGCCCTCAAGCCATTTGTATATGCCGCCGCCATGCAGCGCGGGTGGTCGCCTGCGACGGTGCTCTGGGATGAGCCGACGACCTTTAACCAGGATGGGGTGGCGTATGTGCCACGCAACTACGACAATAGCTGGCACGGGCCGCAGCGGGTACGGATGGCGCTGGCAAACTCGCTTAATATTCCGGCGGTCAAGGCGCTGGAGTTTGTTGGCGTGCAAGAGTTTGTCCAGCTTGCCTCGGCGTTCGGGATTACCACCTTCAATGACCCAGCCCGTTATGGCTTGTCGATGGCACTGGGCAGCGGCGAGGTGCGCCTGCTCGAATTGACCAATGCCTACAATACACTGCGTAATGGCGGCTACTATCAGCCGCCTGTGGCAATCCTCAAAGTGACCAACAACCGGGGCGAAGTGCTGGAGCAGTGGTCGCCGCGCCTGGGGCAGCAGGTGCTTGGAATGCAGGGCGAGCAAATTGCCTATCTGATCGGCAACATTCTGAGCGATAATCAGGCCCGCTGGTATATGTTCGGGCGTGGTAATGTGATGGAACTGCCCGACGGTCGGCCTGCGGCGGTAAAGACAGGCACCAGCAACGACTGGCGCGACTCGTGGGCGCTTGGGTATACGCCCCATGTGGCTATTGGGGTGTGGGTGGGCAACAACGACAACGTGCCAATGCAGGAGATTGCCGGGGCCAATGGCGGCGGCCTGATCTGGCGCGACCTGATAATGGCCTACCATACCGAACGGGGCCTTGAGCCGAAGCCCTTCGAGCGTCCGCCCAACATCACCGAAGCGACCGTGTGTGCCGACACGGGCGGACAGGCCGGAACTGCCTGCCCGCGTCCGATTACCGAACTGTTTGTCGCAGGCATGCAGCCGCCCGCCGTCGATATAGTCTATCAGACGATGCGCGTGAGCAATGGCGGTACATGTCTCGCGGCGACCTATACTCCACCGGAGGCCATCCAGTCGATAACCTATGCGGTCTACCCGCCACAGTTCCGCGACTGGGCGCAGCGCAACGGCATTCCGCAGCCCCCGACCGAACGTTGCCCGCCTGTGCAACAGAGCGGTCAGGCGCTGGCGCAGTTGTTCCCGGTCAGCGATGGTCGGCTGCTGCTGGGGGAGCAGGTCGAAGTGCGGGGCGTGGCGCGTGGCCCTTTTCAGCTTGAGGTCGGCGTTGGCAGTCCGCCAACAGCATGGCAGCAAGTCAGCAGCGGGCTAGCCCAGGAAACCCCCACCCTGCTTGGCATCTGGCAGACCAGCGGGTTACCGCCTGGCGTGTATACCCTGCGGCTGCGGGTTGCCACTGCCGATGGTATCTCGGCCGATGCGGTACAGGTCGTAACCATCGAAGAATAAGTTTGGGGCCGGAATGCGAAGCCCCCCTTGACCAGATTGCGTTATGGGCCGTATAATCCAATGGCGATATTAAGTATTGCCGGAGATTACGATATGGATGCGCGAAACGTATACTCAGAGCGCGAAAACGAACTGGCGCTTATCAACACCCTGGTGCAGGAATGGGGCACCCGGCACATTATCTTCGTTGATGCCCCGGCTGGAATAGGCAAAACACATTTGCTCCGGGCGATCCAGCAGCGCTATAGCACCAACGATGTCCACCGCCTCCCGATCCACGTTGCCGAGTTGATCGACTTCCAGGACGATACGCTGCATATATTGCAGAACATCTCGTATCGGCTGGCGCACGCCATTGACCCGCATTTGTTTGACCCGTTCCTGTTTCTGCTGTTCAACTGGCAGCGCATGGAAATCAATGGCATCAGCGCAGAGCAGCGTGATCAATCGCTCGAAGCACTGAACCGTACCTTTGTTGATTGTGTCAATGCAGTGTCGGCGCAACGTCGCCCGATCTTCCTGTTTGATAGTATCGAGATGCTGCAAAGTAGCCCTGTATTGCGTAATCTCCTCGAAATGGCATACAACATTGAGAATGGAGTGTTTCTGTTTGTCGGACGCAACGCCGAGCATATCGGGTCGCAGTTGCAGCGCAGCGGGCGGCAAGATGTCTCAATCCTCGGGTTAGAGCCGCTTTCGCAGCAGACCAGCCTAGAGTATATGCAGACGTATCTGCCTGCGCTGAGCAGTGATCAGTTGCCGCTGCGCGAGGTGGCGTGGTTGACCGAGGGCCACCCGATTATGCTTGACCTTGCGGCGCTGTATGCGCTGTCAGGGGAAATGATGGCATGGGTGCAGGATCAAGTTGGCACCTTGCCCGGTGCCACCACTGGAGCAGGACAGCTTCAGCGCACCTTTGTGCATCGGCTGGTCCGGATGATTGCCACTCCCGATACACTGGAAGGGCGCATTGTGCTGCTGCTCGCACGGGTGTATCCGGCAGATGCGGCGATGGTCGCGGTGTTGCTTGATGCGCCTCTTGCAGAGGTGCAGGGGGCGTTTGGGCAACTTCAAGGGCGCTCGTTTATCAAGCCGCTTCCGGGCGATGTGCTCACCCTGCACGATGAAATCCGCGATGTTGTCCGCGAGGTAATCTGGCCGCAGGTTGACCCGGACGGCTCGCAACGCCGTGGAGCAAGCCATCGCGCTGCGCTGTATCTGGCGGCGCAGGCCGATCAGCTTTTTGCGCAGCTTGAGAAGGTGCGCGCAACGCCCGCCAACTTTCTGCACGAAAACCACCGCCAGAAGACCAATATTACCTTTTCCGAATACACCATCCTGCGGCGGCGCTACTGGCGGCTACGCGGCCAGCAACTCACTCATATGCTGTTCGCCGCGCTAGATGAAGGCTTTGAAACCTTCCTCGCATTATACGAAGAAGCAACCAATCAGTATGCGCTCCAGTTTCGTGGTAGCCTGTTCAACTTCTTGCATCCCTACACATCTGCGCTCTCGCCAACCCAGCGCTTTGCCCGAGATGTGCGCTGGTCGCGGCAGTTGCTCGAACAGGGCCAGTATAGCGAAGCCAAGCAACTGACCATGGCAATGATAGCACAGCCTGAGCTGCCGCCGCGTGAGCCAGATCGAGACGCTGATTTTGATGGGTAACATCGAAACACGGCTCGGCTTTCTCGACCAGGGCTTTGCCAACTTCGAGCGAGCGGTACGCATCAGCCGTCTACACGAACTCCACCCCGAACTGGTGCGGGCCTTGAATGCGCGTGGCTGGGCATGCCGTTCGCAGGGCCGCCACGACGATGCTCTGCGCGATTATCTGGAAGCGTATCAGGGGAGCTTGCTGATAACCGACTGGCAGCAGACGGTCCGCATTCTGACCAATATTAGCTTTATCAGTGCGCTCAGCGGAGATCGGCAGGCCGCCTTCGAGAGTGCGCTGTCAGCCGTCAAGCTCTCGCAGCGGTCGGTTGCACGGCGCGAGGAAGCCGCTGCCTACAGCAACCTGGGTGCTGTACACGTGCGCTTCAACGAGCCACACGAAGCACTGGAAGCCTACACCCGCGCCCTCAACCTGATCGACAATGAGCAGGACATCGACCTGATCAGCCTGATCCGGTGCGGGCGGGCCTATGCCTATCAGTTGCAGGGCGCATTCCGTGAGGCGACCGAAGATCTGATCTGGGCGATGGTCTACGGCCCGGTCAATCTCCGCCCGCGTATTCTGTATACCCAGGCACTGGTCGAACGCGATAGCGGCAATTTGCTTCAGGCCCGTGATAAGCTGGTTGTCTGCCGCGAACTAAGCCGCGAAATCGGCGATCAGTTTAATGACTTCAAGAGCTTTGCCGACCTGATTGAACTGGTCTGGGAGTTTGGCGAGTACGATCACTGGTCGACCTATGCCCGCGAACTGGATGAGTTGTATTCGATGCAGCAGGGCACCGAAGCCAAACGCTTGCGCGGCTCGTGTCTGCGCAAGCTCGGTGATCTGGCGGTCTTTAATGGCGACTATGATGCAGCCCTGGCCTTTTACGAAGAGGGCTACCCCCTGATTGCCGAGAACGAGATACACGCCCGTTATACAATCCGTTCGCAGATGCAACAATCGGATGACCGTATGCGTGGGCGCGTGCCAGCCAAGATCATGAGCCGCCTTGGTCACGGCTTGGCGCAGTGTTGGCGTAGCACTCCAATGCTGGTAGTGAAGTATCCTGAAGCACTGCTGACTTTTCAGCAGTGGATAGATATGGGAGCGCAGGAAGATCATGAAGCAGTTGCCTACCGCTGATACCGCACCCGCCGACCTGATAGCCCTAGAAAGTATTGCTGTATTGCAAGCTCTGCCACGTCGTGGGGCACGTGCAGTGCAAGGGCAATGCGATTGCTCGGCAGAAGGACAGTGCGACTGTTCGGTAGAAGGACAGTGCGACTGCTCGACGGTGACAGTAGCGGAAGGACAGTGCGACTGCTCGGCAGCAACCGCGCACACGCTGGTGGCGTGGCTGCATACCACCGACCGCTGCAATCTGCGCTGCGATTACTGTTACCTGCCGCACCTGCCCACCGATATGACGATAGAAACCGGGCAGGCCGCGATTGATGCCACGCTTCGCTCGGCGCAGGCGCACGGCTATCGACGCATCAAGCTGAAGTACGCGGGTGGCGAGGCGCTGCTCCGTTTCCCCTTTGTTGCCGAGTTGCACCGCTATGCCGAGCACGCGACCCATATGCACGGCATCGGCCTCGATGGAGTGGTGCTGAGTAACGGCACCCTGCTGACTGCCGCTATGGTGAACGAGTTGCAAGCGCTTGGACTGCGGCTTATGCTGTCGCTCGATGGTGTGGGCACAGCGCACGACCGGCAGCGCTCGTATGCCAACGGGCGCGGCTCGTGGGAGCAGGTGGCACGGGCAGTTGACCTTGCGCTGGCATACGGACTGGTGCCCGATATTTCGATTACGGTAAGCGGGCGCAATGCCGCCGACCTGCCCGCACTGGTTGCGTGGGTGCTGGAACGCGATCTTCCGTTCGGGCTAAACTTTTACCGCGAGAATGACTATGCTGCCAGCAACGCCGATCTGCGGTACGAAGAGCAGCAGATGATTGAAGGGATGCGGGCCGCCTACCGTGTGATAGAGCAAAACCTGCCCTGCCGGAGCCTGCTGGCTTCACTGGTGGATCGGGCAAACCTTGCGGTAGCACACAGCCGCACCTGTGGAGTAGGCCAGAACTACTTGGTCTTCGACTGGCGCGGACAGGTTGCCAAGTGCCAGATGCAGATGCGCCAGACGGTGGCAAGTGCCGCCGATGTCGACCCGCTGGCGGCGGTGCGGGCCGATAGCGCGGGTATCCAGAATATCGATGTGAAGGAGAAGACAGGCTGCCGCGACTGTGCCTGGAAGCACTGGTGTACAGGCGGGTGCCCACTGGCAACTTATCGCGCGACCGGGCGCTACGATGTGCAATCACCCAACTGCACGATTTATCGCACGCTCTACCCCGAAGTAGTGCGGCTGGAGCAGATGCGGGTGCAGCGTTATGAACATAATCATATCTGTTGAGTATATATTTTAAGTCATTTGGTATATAAAACATTCACTTTAGAAAGAGAAAGCTAGCAATTCTCACTGAGTTCTGGTATACTGTGGGGCATAGGTCTACCTGAGGTAAACAGATATATTGAGAGGAGTTCTATAGATGGCAGTCATCGAGCAGGATCTCGTACAGACAGAGACGACAATCGAAACGCCGCTGCTGTTCACCCCTGAGGCATCGAATCGTCTGCTCAAGCTGATGCAGGAAAAAGAGCTGGACTCCAGCGAGTACGCCCTGCGCGTCTTTGTAGCTGGGGGCGGTTGCTCTGGCTTGCAGTATGGCATGACATTTGATGATGAAGTGCGCGAGGGCGACAGCGCGTTTGTGGCAAACGGTCTGCGCGTACTGGTCGATCATGTCAGCAATGGCTACCTGGCTGGTTCCACCGTCGACTATGTCGATACGATGATGGGTGGCGGTTTTAAGATTGATAACCCCAACTCGGCGGGCGGGTGTGGCTGTGGCAAGTCGTTCCGCGCACAGGAAGGCGACGACGAGGCCGAGGAAGCAGCCGGCGGGTGCGGGAGCTGCAGCAGTCACTAGGACGGTGGAGTATCCCGAGCCGTATCTCGAAGGAATCCGTCTCTTTAACGCGCACCATTTCTGGCATGCCCACGAACAATGGGAAGCCTGCTGGCTGGCATCGGCAGAGCCGGATGCAACCTTTTACAAAGGGATTATTCAGGCGGCTGCGGCCCTCGTGCATTGGCAACGCCACAATTTGCGTGGTCTGGAATTAAACTGGGCGAAAAGTCGGCGCAAATTAGCATCCCTTCCTGCGTTGTATCAAGGACTGAATTTGTCGGCCTTCTGCACGGAAATGGATGCATTTGTAGCGGCATGTCAACGACAGGCAACCGCACCTGTTCCGCGACTGGAACTACGTGAGATGGCTCGGCACTCATCTTGAGTACCGGGCCATTGTTGCTGTTGTACTTTCCGATATATCGCATGCGCGTATCGGAGAACAGCGTGCATTTTTATTGATGGATTTACAGCCCTTTGTGGTACACTATGTATACATTCGCTGTATGCCAATGTGCCGGAAGCGTTTACAATAAACAAGCAACAATGTCGCGCTCCGTGTAAAATAAAAAAAATCTACCATACGATCTGGCAAGAGTTACGGGGTAGCTGGGAAAAGAATTGCTCAACAGCACATGTTGGTTCGCTGTGACTGCTGTGTGAGGTCTGGTATGCAAGCCAAAATTCTGGTGGTTGACGACGAATATTATATGCGTGAAACGCTGGAGATGATGCTCCGCCACGAAGGGTATCAGATTATTACGGCTCGGAATGGTCTGGAAGCATTGCAGCGGGTTGAAGAAGAATTACCTGATCTGATTCTGCTTGATGTCTCGATGCCGCCGGGAATGGACGGCTACGAAGTGTGTTTGCAACTCAAACGCAACAAACGCACGGCGATGATACCGGTCACGTTCCTGACGGCTCAGAACGATATTGACAGCCGCCGCCACGGTCTGGATGTTGGCGCAGATGACTACCTCACCAAGCCCGTCAACTACGAACTGCTGCTGGCGCGGGTGCGGTCGCAGTTGCGGCTCAAACGGATCACCGATCAGCTTGAACCTACCGAAAACGTGCTGATTATGCTGGCGCTGGCGGTGGAAGCCAAAGACCCCTATACCCGTGTGCACCTGCAACGTATGTCGAGCTATAGCGAACAGCTTGCGATTGCCGCCGGGTTGCCCTCGGATGAGGTGAAGTGGATACGGGCGGGTGGGCTGCTGCACGATATCGGCAAGATCAATATCAGTCAGGAAATCCTCACCAAGATGGGGCCACTCAGCCCGGAAGAGTTTGCCGAAGTCAAACGGCATCCGCAGTATGGGGCCGAAATCGTTGCGCCAATGAGCTTTGCGCGGCAGGTTGCGCCCATCATTCTGGGTCACCACGAGCACTGGGATGGCAGCGGCTACCCCAACAAGCTACGCGGCGAAGAGATCCCGATTGGGGCGCGGATTGTCTCAATTGTTGATGCCTTCGATGCCATGACGACCGACCGGCCCTACCGCAAGGCGCTCAGTCATCAAGAGGCGCTGCGGCGCTTACGTGCCCGCGCTGGCAGGCAGTGGGACCCCAAACTGGTTAATATGTTCTGTACGATGGTGGAGCAGGGCAAGTTCAAGCTGCTGCCCGACGAACTCGAACCAGACAACCCCAACAACTGCACCCTGTAATGTATCCCGATGTATTGCCATATCTGCGCTGCCCCCGACGCCCGGCGCTTACGCTTGAGCTAGAACCGGGGGCACAGTATGCCCGCGACGGTGCGATTGTGCGCGGTAGCCTGCGCGTGGAAGATGGCTCGCGGCACTATGCCATCAAGGATGGTATCCTCGATCTGCTTGGCCCCTTTGAACTACCCGACAGCCCCGCCCAAGTGACCAACTACTTACCGCTGACGGCGTGGGGCTACGAGCGGCTCTGGCGCTGGCGGGCGCTCACCCTGCTAATGGGTGAACCGTTTGGCTACGACCAGGAACTGCCGCTGATTACGGGATTGATGCAACCGGGACGCGGCGGGCTTTACCTCGATGTAGCGTGCTCGAACGGGCTGTATGCTCGCACATTAGCACAGCACATCGGCCCGCAGCATGGGCCTGTGGTTGGCTTTGATCATTCGGTGCCGATGCTCCAGCAGGCCCGCACGTATGCACAGCGGGCAGGTTTGCGGATTAGCTACATTCGCGCAAAAGCACAAGCGCTCCCAATTGCGGCAGGCAGTGCAGCAGGGGTGTGTATGGGTGGCTCACTCAACGAGATTGGCGACCGGATGGGCTTTCTGCACGAGACGCGCCGTGTGCTGGATACACGCGGGCGACTGGTAATGATGCACCTTACTCGCGCTGATCAGCTACCGGGCAACCTGCTGCAATCGTTCCTCAGCACTGGCGGTATCGCCTTTCCCACCCTCGACCGCACCAATCAGGAGGTTGCTGAGGCGGGATTGCATCGGGCGGCGCAGTGGCGCTATGGCGTGGTCGCCTTCAGTCTGTGGCTGGCGGCTCCGGTTGGTGCGGCTCCGGCGGCGTAGTGGCGGGCGGGGTGCTGGTTGGTAAGACGTCGGTTGGTCGGTCGGGTTGGCTGTTGATCGCCGCCGGTACCTGATGCTCAGCAGGGAAGCGGGCCGCCATACGGCGCTGCACGACATTTCCGATCAGTGCATAGCTGAACGGTTGCCCGCGCCACGCAGCCCACGCTGCGACCAGTCCATACCCAACCAGTGCCAGGGCACCTGTCAGTAGTGTCAGACCAAGCAGCAGCGCAATCCAGAAGGTCGGCGGCGGGTCGCCCCGGTACAGTTCGGGTTGCAGGAAGGTCGGCAGCAGCGAAATGAGCAGGCAGCCACCCCACAGCACCCCGGAGAACAGCAAGAGCAGCAGGGTTGTTACCTGATAGGCCAGTGCTTGCAGGGCGTGCCGGGCGATATACTCGGACTGATTGCGCTGGACAAACCAGATCAGCGTTGCACCGACGATGCCCAGCAGGTTGAAGCCATTCAGCAGAATGCCCGCGTGGGCCAGGGCAGCCAGCAAGCGCTCGTCTTCGGTATGGGTCTGTGCCATAGCTGCTTGTATCCTTTCCAGAGTTGTATCCGTGTCCATTCTACTGCAAGATGGATGCAACGTGTACACGGGGTATCGCGCATATGAACCTCAAAATCGGGTTGTTGTGGGGCTTTAGCGTGCTGAGTATCGCCCTCGCCGCCTATATCATCGCTGATTATACGGTCTTTGCGCTCTTCTTCATCGAAGCGACGGACTTCATCTCGTATGTCCTGGCGGCGCAGCGCATCGGTAGCGGGCAGCCATTCTACGAGGTGCCCGTGGTGTTCGAGACGCCTGCCCCCTACATTTACCCGCCCCTGATGGCGGTGGTGCTGGTGCCATTTGCCGGGTTGCCCATTGAACTGGTATTTGTCGGCTGGACGATCTTCTCAATCGGCTGTTGGGTTACGGCAATCGCCCTGATTGTATACGCATTGCGGCAGACGTTGCTACCTCGCCTCGGTCAGATGGGCCTGCCTGTGCTGGTAGCGTGGCTGGCACTGTTTCCAGCGTTGCATCAACACCTGATTTATGGACAGGTTCAGATCCAGATATTGCTGCTACTGGTGGGAGCGTGGCTCCTGCTGCGGCGGCAGCGCGATGGCTGGGCCGGCGGGTTGCTCGGTGTGGCAATTGCTATCAAGCTGTTTCCGGCTTTGCTGGTGGTGTGCTTGCCGTACAGCGCCGCGTGTGGGCGGTACTGCTAGCGGGGATGGTCGGGGGGCTACTTACGCTTGGTGCGTATGCACTGGTTGGCTGGCCTGAAGCACTGGTCTACCTGACCGATGTGATGCCCGCTGCCCGTACCCGCCTGGAGGATGTAGCGGGAAGTTACAATCTTGCCAAGTACGTTGGCCCGCTTGCGCCGCTTGTGCAGGCGGCTATGCTGGTGTGGCTGATGGTGCAGGGCTGGCGCGAACGTGCTGTTGATCGGCTTTTTATGCTCGGCGTGACGGCGATCTTTCTTTTTTCGCCGGCTATCTGGAACCACTACTTTGTGCTGCTCATTCTGCCGTGGCTGGTGACGTTTGCGGCTGTGCAAACACGTGGCGCAACAGTTGCGCTGCTGCTGGCGGGCTTTCTCATCAGCATGGCCTCAACCATGGTCTTTTTCCCAGTGGAGCTAACACGCTGGCCGCCTTTTCTGGGAGTAGTGCTTTTGCTGGGGGTGCAACTCAGCACATACCAACTCCCTCGCTTTTCCACCCCGCAGCAGATGACAGGCGAGTAAGCGAACTGTCAGGTACGGCTCATTTCGTGTGGGTGGGCCTATGGCAGATACCTGAGCGCACTATCGTTGATTGTAGAGCATAATGATGTAAGGGTGCGACGTTTTTATATAGGAAATAGGGGCGCTTGACGCAGTGGCACACCTTGCGCTACTATCATGCAACGCCACAACCCATGCGGCGTGCCACCTGAACATATATCGAGGCAAACGGTCTTATGGCTTCCCGAACCCGTGACGCTATCCGGGCTGCATGCTGGACAACGCTGTTTCTCCTGGGAGTCTACCTGCTGATCAATGGCGGGCAGACGTTTATCAGTGATGGCGAAATTATGTTGCAGACAACGGCGCGGCTGGTTGATTACCATACGCTGACGCTGGCCGAAGAAGCTGCCGCCTTTCCTCAAGTTGTACGAGGGCAGGGCGGTTTTCTCTTTTCGCCGTATGGTGTTGGGCAACCACTCGCGGCGGGCGCATTGTATGCGTTTGGTACCTACGTGCTAGGCATGCATCTGCTGCCCGGTGCGCTACCCTACAATGTTGGGCGTTTCTGTGCATTGCTGCTGCCCGCTATCGCCACGGCGCTTACCGGAGGGATGCTGGCCTTCTGGGGGGCGCGGCTCTACCAATCGCTGCGGATAGGGGTGCTGGTGGCGCTGCTGTATGGCCTGGGCACACTGGCCCTGCCGTATAGCCGTTTTTTCTTCAGTGAACCCCTCTTCACCTGCTGTCTGGTGCTGGCAGGGCTGGCGATTGCACTGCGTTCGCCATGGGGCATGCTGCTGGCAGGGTTGGTGCTGGGTTATGCCGTGGCAACGCGCATAGCGGGGGTATTTGTACTGCCCGCATTTGTGCTGTATGCATGGCTGGTTGGGCAGCGCCTCAAGGGGTTGGTGCTGGTGGGGGTAGGACTGGTGCCGGGGGCGGTGCTGGTCTTGCTCAATAACTGGATTCGCTTCCGTGCTATCTTTGAACGCGGCTACGAAGGGCAGGGCTTTACCGGCAACTTCTTCGAAGGGTTGGCCGGCTTGCTGTTCAGTCCGGGTAAGTCGGTGTTGCTGTATGTGCCGCTGCTGCTGGCGCTCCCGCTGGCGGTGTGGCCCTTTGCGCGGCGCTGCAAAGCCGAGGCGGTTTTGATTGGTGCGCTCACCCTGGTCATTCTGATCTATAGCTCGCTCTGGTGGATCTGGTGGGGGGGTTGGGGGTGGGGGCCGCGCTTCCTCGTCCCACTGATGCCCTTCCTGATATTACCGCTTGGTATCCTGCTGGGTACACAGTGGCGCTGGCTGGTGCTGGTGCTGTTTGTGCTTTCGCTAGCAGTCAATGCGCTTGGCATTCTGGTTGATTTCAACGTTTATCTCAGTGAGGTAACACAGGGCAGTCAAGAACGTGAGGCAATCTACCTCTACAATCCGGCCTTTTCGCCCATTGTCGCCCACCTGCAACGCCTGGAATGGCAACAGGTGCCGATTGTCAGTTTTCAACTCAGCCGCTCCGATATCGGGTTTCCCGAACCGGTAGCAACGTACATTTCATTTGGTATCGTCGCGCTAACTGTGGGCGCACTGCTGATGCTAGGGCGCTTGCTCTGGCGGGCAACGCCGCAACCAAACGATGTTGCAGCCTGTGCCACATTGCGCTAACTTCGTATGAGGTGCAATACTTATGGTATCCATTCGCTCCCTCTGGCGGCGTATTGTCACGCTGGTGTTGTTGCTGATTGTGGTGGCAAGCAGCTTGCCTGCGACGCTGCCAACGGCTGCCCAGAATCCGTTGCCGTGGCGCGATAAAGGCAGCCCATTTGGTGTGGTGGCGGCGCTTGGCAACCGGGTGCGCTCCGATGAAATCCCGGCAATGGTGGGCCTGATGCGCGAGGCTGGCGTCCAGTGGCAGCGCGAAGAGATTTTCTGGGACCGGGTGCAGAAGGAACCCAATGGCCCCTTCAACTGGACGGGTGACGAGAGCGGCTTCTACAACTACGATTATGCGATTGGTATGCAGGTGGGTGCTGGTATCAATGTGCTGGGTCTGCTCGATTATAACCCCTACTGGTTCAAGGGCAAAAACCCCCACCCCGATGAATGGATCGAAGATTGGGGCGATTTTGTCTATGCTACCGTTGCCCGTTATGGGCGCGACAAGGGCTGGATCAAATACTGGGAACTATGGAACGAACCCAATCTGGCAGGTTCGGGCTATGAGAGCGGCTTGTACGAACCAAAGGACTTTGTGCGACTGCTTGAAGTGGGCCGTGCTGCTGCGCTGGCTGCCGACCCTGGCGCGAAGATTGTGATGGGGGGGATGGCCTCGATCTGGAGTGTGCCGCCATCGCCCTTCAATTACGACTACTTCGACTATCTCGACAAAATAGGTGATCTGGGGGCGTGGAACCACGTTGATATTATTGCCATTCACCCCTACCGCCCCGATGCGCCCGAAGGCGACCTGAACCGCCGCACCGAAACAATGAACCTGCGCCAGGAGTTGCGCCGCCTGGATGGGTTGCTGCTTGAGCATGGAGCCAAGCCGATCTGGTTTACCGAGATTGGCTGGGCAACCCATCAAGGCGCGTATGGCGTGAACGAAGATACCCAGGCGTTTTTTATGGTGCGGATGTTTATACTGGCGCTGACACATCCCAGTGTTGAGAAGATTTTCTGGTACGACCTCCGCAACGACAGCGACCCGAACGCGCCCTATAATCGGCCGGTGTATGAGGCAGGCGACCCCGAATTTAACTATGGCCTGCTGCGGCGGGCCTACCCGCTCAATCCCAACTCGCCAAACCTGCGAAAGCCCGCATTTCTGGCTTATCGCACCATGACACAGATGTTAAGCGGGTTGTGGCTGAACGGTATTGCCGCCGAGGACGACCGCCCCGAATGGCCCGGTGTGTACTGGTATCATTTTGCCAACACCCAACGGCGCGTTGATGTGTTGTGGCGCACCGATGGCGCGGCCCCAACCAAGACGGTCTTCTGTAACTGCCGCGAGGCACTGGTACGCAACTGGAACGGCGAAGTCACGCATCTCATTTATGCATCGGATGGGATGATCCAGTTACGGCTGGAGAACCCAGGTGCACCGCTCTATGTCGAATACGACCCGCCACCCAACCCGGATGGTGAACTGTTTGAGACGACGGGCCACACGCTGCGCGGAGTGTTCCGCAACTACTGGTACAACAATGGCGGATTGGAGCGCTTTGGTTACCCGCTTACCGAAGAACTGATTATTCCTGATGGGCACGGGCGGCCCCGCGTGGTGCAATACCTGGAACGGGCACGCTTCGAGCACTACCCGGAGAATAGCGGCTCGGTCAACGAGGTCTTTTTGTCACGCATCGGTGACACTATCTTGCAGCGTCAGGGCATCGACTGGCAGACGTTGCCGCGTGTTGCGAGTGCGCCCGAAAATTGCCAGTATTTCGAAGCGGTTGGACATAGTATCTGCCCACCATTTCTAGATACCTGGCAGCGCTACGGCGGCTTGGTAGGGCTTGGCTACCCGCTCACCGAGGCGTATGTCTTTAGTCTGGACGATACAGGCGAACAGTATACTGTGCAGTATTTCGAGCGGGCGCGGCTGGAATACTTCCCCCAACGTGAGGGTACAGGCAATCCGATGAATTTCGGCATGCTGGGGCGCGAGTACCTGATTGTCTGGGGTGGAATGCCATAACAGGCGCGGGGGGAAGCGCAAAGCGCAGGCGAGCAGCGCGGGGCCAGTCCGCGCAGGCGGTATTCACCGGATACTCATTTGACGCTAACCCCCACGCTGACTATACTTGAAACAGCCAATAGATGTAAGCGCGGGTCGTGCTGCTTTGTCCTGGTGCGTGGCATACCTGGCCCTACCCGATAAGGAAACCCATGCCTTCTTCCCAATCTATCCATCGTCGTCTGGAGCGACTGGCTCGCGACCGCTGGGCACGGCACGGTGTTCGCACACTGCTGCAGGCTGCATGGATGGCGCTCTCAATTGTGTGTTTTGGTCTGGGCCTGCAATTGCTCACAGGCTGGCCCATCCCTACCGACATTGTGCTGGCGCTGGCGCTGGTCATCGTCGCGCTTGGAGCGTCGCAACTGCTGCGCCGTCGTATGTCTCCCGACGAAGTAGCCCGCCGCATCGATAAGCGCTTCGGTCTGAGCCAGCAGCTTACCACGGCACTGGAAGTGAGCGCACAGGGCCAAACAGAAGGTGTGGCGACGTACCTGCTCGACAATGCCAACTACACCACCGGACAGGTGCAGCGCTATGTGAAAGCCCATCAGCGCGCACCCTGGACAGAATTGCTAACGGTGCTGGCGCTGGCACTGCTCACCATCGGTCTGTTCCTCTTCCTCAATATCAATGCATCGGCCAACCTGCCCACCGCCGAATCGGTGCCGCCGCTTTCGGCTCCGCCTGCGGGTGCGCCCAACTCCGCTATGCCGCCCGATCAGCCACCCGGTGTCCCTGGCGGCGAGGGCAATACCACCGGATTGGCAGGGCAACAACCCGGCACACTATCGGGCGAGTCGCAGCAGGCAGCCCAGGCCCTGGCCGATGCACTACGCGACCAGAGCGCAACCCGCCCCGCCGCCGATCAGCTTGATCAGGGCAACACGGCAGGCGCAGCGCAGAGCCTGCGCGAACTGGCGGATCAGGCGAGTGGCCTTTCGGAAGCGGCCCGCCGCGACCTTGCCGAGCAGCTTAATGAGGCAGCGGGTGATATTGGGAACTTTGATCCTGAGCTTGCCGACCAGGTGCGCGAGAGTGCCCAGGGATTGCAGCAGGAAGGCGACAGTGCAGCCCAGGCGCTCGAAAGTCTGGCGGATGCAGTGGAGCAACTCGGCGAGTCGTCGGGTGAACAGTCGGCCCAGAACGAAAGCGGCCAGGGCGAGAGCCAGCAGCAGCAGGATGGGCAGCAGGGCAGGCTGGCGGTGGTGCCGCACCCGGCGCGGGCAATGTGCCCGGTGAGCAGCGCGAACGCGAACAGCCCGCCGAACGTTTGAATGTAGATGGTGTACCGCTTGGAACTGGGCAGCGACGGTACCGGTGCATCGAGCGAGAACGACACCCCCGACCCGTCGCAGTCGGAGAGTGCCAGCGGTGGTGGCTTCACGCGCTCCGATGGCAGCGAACAGGATGCCGCCAGTGTTGAAGCGAGCGAAGATCCGCTCTATATACCCCCGGATATGCGTGATGTGGTTCAGGAATATTTTTCTCCGTAGCCCGCAGCACAAGCCCACCCGCGCCCGCCGCCCGCAAGAGGGGCCGCTCTTTGATGAGTTGTTCCTGCGGCGGCTCCAGCGGATGAGCTTGCAGGCGCAGCGCACGCTCCAGGGCAACCCGGCCAACGGTGGGCACGTCAGCCGGCAGTACATGCCTGCCAGCGAGTTCAGCGACCATCGCCCCTACTTTGTTGGCGATGACCTGCGCTATGTCGATTGGAACGCCTATGCACGCCAGGACGAAATGCTGCTCAAGCTTGGTGAAGCCGAGCAGAACCTGGATATTCATATTTTGCTGGATGCCTCGCGCAGTATGGCCTGGGGCAACCCGTCCAAGCTTCGCCTGATGCAGCAACTTGCCGGGGCCGTGGGCTACCTCGTCCTGAGCTATAACGACCGCCTGCATATTGTGCCGTTCGGGTCGCAGGCGTTGCGTCCGTTCGGGCCGACACGCGGCAAGGGGCGACTGGTTGAGATGTTGCGTTATATTGAGCAGATACCCGTGCAGCAGACCACCGAGCTTCGCACCATTTTGCAGCAGCACGCGCAGCAGTACAAACGCGGCGGTATGCTTATTCTTTGCTCCGACCTGCTCATTCACGAAGGCCTGGCCGATGGTCTGCGTCTGTTGCCGCCTCCACGCTGGCAGGTGGTGGTGCTGCATCTGCTCGACCCACGCGAACTGCGCCCGGAGTTGCAGGGGCCATTTGAACTGGAAGATAGCGAGACGGGGCAGCGTATCAGCGTAGCGCTGGATGCCGAACAGATTGCAGCCTATCATCAGGGGGTGCAGGAGTGGCAGGAGAACCTGAAGCGGCTCTGTGGGCGCTACGGGGCCACCTACGCCCCGGTTATGACAACGTGGCCGCTTGAGCAAAAGATTGTGCCCTACCTGCGCGCCCGCCGCCTGCTAACGTGATAGGTTGGCAGGCAAGCGGGTTGCCGCCCCCGCGCCCCGTTTGTGAGAAGGGGGTGACGGGTATGAGAGCATCTCGCGCAGAGTGCCCGGCGCTGAAACACCGAGCTGCGACACAAAGCCCCGTTGGGGCTGGCCCATTGCCTATTGTCCCATGCCTCAGTTGTGTTTGCGCTCCTCCGTGCTATCCGGTTGTGGCTTCGCACTGGTCGCGTCATCGCCGTTGCTCTCGTGTGCGGCATCCAGGTTGATCGTCTCGAAAGGGGCCGCCGATGGTGCTGTAGTCGGTAGGGGTGGCGGCGGTGGGTAGGGCGGCGCTGTAGCTGCCATAGCGATAGGCATAGACCCGTGTGAAGGCTACCCCGAAAAAGAAGACCAGACTGGTAAGGTACATCCATAACAGCAGCGCCATCACACCGCCGATTGGCCCATAATTCTGAAAGCTGCTACCGCCGATAATGCGGCTGCTCAGGCTACTGAGTACTGCCAGCAGCACAGCAGTCAGGATTGCTCCGAGCCATACATCGCGCCACACCACCTTGAGATCGGGCAGATACTTAAAGAGCAGCGCCAGTGTCAGCACAGCGATTGCCAGCGTTGCCAGCGGCAGCAGCAACCGTTCTACCCACACACTCCCCGTCATCGCGCTATCAAATAGAAACAGCCCGCCCGGTACCGCCGATGCAATGTCGCGGACCTGGGCCAGTGCGCCACCAGAGAGCGATTGCAGCAGCGTGATGGCAAACGAGATGATAATGCCTACCAGCATCGAGACCAGCAGCAGCACTGCTGCACCCAGCACCAGCACAAACGAAACCAGCTTTTTAATAACTACATTGAGCACCGTCCAGACAATGCCCGTCTTTTGCTGCACCTTTTCTTGCGTCTCCCAGATGATATTGACCACCCGGTCGAGGATGCCAAAGGCACCGCTGGCACTCAGCAGCAGCGTGAAGAAGCCAATCAAGCCGGCCTGTCCGCCGCTTTCGTTCAGTTGTTGCAAGACATTGTCAATCTGGTTGGCAACATCGGGTGAGACCGACTCGCGCAGGGTGAGCAATATTCGCTCACGGGCATCGAGGGTACCCGTAATGCTCTCTTCGGTTGTATTGCTCGACAGATCGCCGAGAAACGTTCGCACGCCCGAATCGGCGGAACCAACCAGAAAGCCGATAATGCTGAGGATAATCAGCAGCAGGGGGAAGAGCGAAAACAGCACATAATAGGCCATCGCCGCGCCAAGCAGCGTACTCTCGGCCTTGTTCCAACGTTCGAAGGTGGCCTGCATCGTGGGGACAACGTGGTTTTTGATGTTGTAGGGCAGACGGGTGGTAAAAGTTCGTACACTCATCAGCACCTCTTCTGGTAGCTTCTAATCGATACCTGTGCAATCCTCCGTCAGGGCCTTCTGGTAGATGCGGTAGGTCTTGGCACGTTGTGCGCCGAAGGCTTCAATACTGCGGCGCATCACTGTATTATATTCTACCACCAGAGATAGTTCGGCCCGTCGGTAGCCTTTCCGGATAGCTGCCCGGAATGTCTTATAACACAAGAGACCCTCGATGCCCTGCCGCCGATATGGAGGCAGGACCCCCATTGCAAAAAAGCGCACCGTATCGACATAGGGCCGCCAGTGCAGCAACCGCCACCAACCAAACGGCAGGACCCGCCCATTCAGCGGCTTGATCGCCTGATGCAGATCGGGCAGCGTGATCGACATTGCAACCGGTCGGTCGCCATCTTCGGCCAGCAGGACGAGATCGGGATCGATGAAGGGGCGTAGCGACCGCGCAAGATGGGCAATTTCATCGTCGTTCATTGGTGTGTGGTTCCAATTATTGGCCCAGGCAGCATTGTAGATATGCTGGATATATTGCAATTCCTGGGCCAGCCGATCAAGCCGCACCGGACGTATATGCACCTGACTGCGCTGGTGTGCTACGGCGATAACGCGCTTAAATCGGGGATGGATAGAATAATGATCGGGGTCCATAAGTGTCTCACGGTCGATAGTATAGGCATACCAATCGGCGGCTTTTGTATAGCCCGCCTGTTCCAACAGCGAACGATAGTAAGGCGGGTTGTAGAGGGTCATGAGCACTGGCGACTGGTCGTAGGCATCGAGCAGCAGGCCGCATTCGTTATCGGTTGCGAAGTTCATCGGCCCACGAATAATTTTCATGCCACGTGCCCGTAGCCACGCCTCGGCAGCCTGCAACAGAGCATATGCGGCAGCGCTATCGGGCAACACTTCAAAGAAGCCGAAACTGCCTGCTGCTTCGGGGCGCAGTGCCATGGTGCGTCGGTCAATAAAGGCGGCTATCGTACCAACAACCTGCCTACTACGATATGCGAGAAAAAGCTGGACATCTGCGTTTTTTAAGAAGGGATTGTGCTGAAGTGAAAAAATCTGTTTGCGTTCGATCAAGAGCGGTGGCACCCAGGCCGTATTCTTTCGATAGACCTGCCACGGAAAATGTAGGAACAGATCGAACGTGTGCCGATTGGTAACCATTTCGACCCGTACAGCAGCGTTTGTCTGGTCTGGGTCGATACCCGATACATGAAAAAACATTACGATACCTTGTCGTTGGTTAATACCTTTGCAATGCCGTACATTGACATGATATACTATGAACTATCACGTGATTTCTTACCTCGACTGGCCTGACGTTGCCGTGCGACCTGCCCTCGCCCCGGCGACAGCATGCGAGAGCCTGTATAGATGGAGGAAGCGAGTGACTGTTGCCACAACAACGCTCATGGAACAGGCACGCACCAGTGTTGTCGATCTCCTGACGCAATTGCGCTCGATGATTGAGACGGCCCAGCAGCGCGATAGTCAGCTAACGGTGCAACTGCGGCAGGCCGAACGTGCCCTGGATGAAGTAACAACCCAGCGCACCTTTGCCGTCGAGCGTAACCTGCCAACGGCTGCCGACCTCGAAGCGCGGGAGCGTGAACTGCGCCAGACGTGTACTGGCATGGTGCGCGAAGTGCAAGAAGCGCAACGTGTCCGCAAACAGTTGGATCAACTGGTGCGCCAGATTGATATGAGTAGTGGTGTCTTGAGCCAGGCTCCCGAAGACGAGCGTGCCGACCCGTGGGCACTGGCGTTGCGTTCGCAGGTAGTGCTGGGGCGCGAAGAGGAGCGGGTACGATTGGCCCGCGAAGTCCACGATGGCCCCGCGCAGGTGCTGGCAAACAGCCTGATGCTTTCGGAGCAGTGCCGCTCGTTGCTGCGCGACCAGCGCACCGAACAGCTTGGGGTGATGCTTGAACGGTTGTGCAGTTCGACCCGCGAAGGGCTGCACGAGGTGCGCCAGTTTATTGCCGACCTGCGACCGGGGCAACTGGCAGAGCAGGGGTTGCTGGTGGCGTTGCAGGACTATACCCGCCGCTATCACGACCTGTACAATGTGCATGTAAACTTCGAAGCCGATGGAGTCCCACGTATGGCTATCGAAGTGGAAATTGTGCTGTATCGTATCGCACAGGAAGCCCTGCAAAATGCTCATAAGCATGCCCGTGGTGCTGCTGTGTATGTACAGCTTGTGCGACGCCAGAACTATCTGCTGTTGACGGTGCGCGATGATGGGCCGGGGTTTGACCCGCGTGCCATTGCGCGGCGCACCGGACGCGAAAGCTGGGGATTGACCAGCATGCGCGAACGGGCCGAGTTGATCGGTGCTCGGTTTCGGCTGGCATCACAGCCCGGTCAGGGCACAGAAGTTTCGGTGGCATTCCCACTTCACTAAACACGCAAGCAAAAGCGTGTAATCGCTCGGATGGAATAACCCAAGCAGGCCGCATACGCGACTAGGAAAAGAGAGTCAGGCTATGGTGACAAAGATCCGTGTACTCATCGTTGACGACCACCCCCTGTTTCGGCAAGGCATCCGCTGGAGCCTGGAAGCAATGCCAGACATGCAGGTTGTTGGCGAGGCTGAGAACGGCCAGGAGGCCATTAAACTTTCCGACCGCAACACCCCCGATGTCGTGCTGATAGATGTCAATTTGCCAGGTCTGAATGGGCTGGAAGTGGCTCGTGTTATCAAACGCCACCATCCGAGTGTTGGCATCATTGTGCTGAGCGTCAACGAGGATGATGAGCAATTGTTCCAGGCGATCAAGGTGGGAGCTGCCGCCTACTCGTCCAAAGATGTGCACCCCGATGAACTGATGGACACGATCCGCAAGGTCGCGACGGGTACCTACCTGATCAATGACCATGTGCTCTCGAAGCCGCACGTGGCAACCCGTATCCTGAGCCAGTTTCGAGAACTGGCCGCGACCGAAGACGAGGCGACAGCGCTGCTCTTTGCGCCGCTCACCAGCCGCGAGATTGAGATTCTCGACTGTATTGCACGCGGGCTTTCGAATAAGCAGATTGCGAACGATCTGAATATCAGCAGCCAGACGGTGAAGAACCACATCACCTCAATTCTGAAGAAGCTCCAGGTGGATGACCGCACCCGTGCGGTGATGTATGCCATCAAGCAGGGCTGGATCAGGATGGGGGCGCACCACGATACCCACAACTCGCGCCGCTAACCGTTACGAATCAAAAACCCCTCTCCCAGCACCGGGAGAGGGGTCAATCCAGACAGGTGCTACAGCCGTTGCACCAGCAGCGTCATCAGCAGTTCGGCGGTGGCGCGATTGGTTGCCAGCGGAATATTGTATACATTGCACACCCGCAGCAACCCCTGAATATCTGGCTCGTGCGGATGGGCATAGAGTGGGTCAACCAGGAAGACGACCAGCCGCACATTGCCCTCGGCAACCCGCGCCGCAATCTGGGCATCACCGCCCATTGGCCCCGATAACATCCGCTCAACCGGGAGCGCTGTCGCATCGGCAATACGTTGCCCTGTGGTACCGGTTGCAATCAGATGGTACTGTACGAGCGCATCGCGGTACTGACGGGCAAACTCAACCATCTCATCCTTCTTGCCATCGTGTGCGATCAGCGCTATCGTCTTCATCAGTCGCTACTTTCCTTCCGTGTTCCCGCCCTGCCAGCCTTGCGACGTGTACTGCGTCCGTTGCTGGCGGGTGCGCCAACTGGTTCTTCGGCAGGCGCGGTACGGGTTGTACGCTTGCTGGTGCTGCCGTTTCTAGTTGTTGTTTTTGTGCTGGCTGTGCCATTGCCGCTGCGCGAACTGCTAGCTTTTGGTTGGCCGTTGCTGGCAGGCGCAGGCTCGGCGGCTCCGTTGCTGGCAGGTGCGGCGGCTTCCGACTGATACGACGCCACCTCTGCCAGATCGTTCACGGCATAATCACAGTCGGGGTAGCGCCCGCAACTGTAGAAAGGCCGCCCGAACTTGCCGCGCCGCTTGAGCAATTCGCCCTGCTGACACTTCGGGCAGGGAACACCCGTCGGCTCGGGCAGCGGAACCGGCTTGCCATCCTTCCCGATGCGGCGAGTGCCCTTGCATTCCGGGTAGTTCGAGCAACCGTAGAACTGCCCGAAGCGCCCCTTCTTCATCACCATCGGCTTGCCGCAGATGTGGCACATCACATCGCTTGTTTCGGGTGTGCTGGCAGGGTCAATTACAATATGTCCATCGGCATCGCGGTGGAAATCGCTGGTAAAGTCGGCCTCGGCACCGCGCTTCTCTTTGCAGATCCGGCTACACGCCAGGAACTCGCCATTGCGCCCGAACTTGATAGCAAGTAACTGTTCGCCACACCTGGGGCAGTCTACATTGTCGGCCAAGATTTCGTCCTGCTTCACATTCCGCATACTCGAATGTGCTACCGCCAGCGTCGACTCGAAGGGCGTGTAGAACTCGCGTAGCACGGGTACCCACTGCTTTTCCCCCGTGGCAATGTCATCAAGCTGCTGCTCCAACCCCGATGTAAACTCGTAATCGATGATGTTGGGGAAGTGGTCAATCAACAACCGGGTGACCAACCGCCCCAGTGTGGTGGGGAACAGCTTCTTTTCGCTCAGTTCGGCATAGCCCCGATCCTGAATTGTAGAGATAATCGGCGCATACGTCGAAGGTCGCCCGATGCCAAGCCGTTCCAGTTCTTTCACCAGGCTAGCCTCGGTATAACGCGGCGGCGGCTCGGTAAAGTGCTGGATCGAGAGCAGTTCCACCAGCGCCAGCAGTTCACGCTCGGTCAGCAACGGTAGCCGCCGCTCGCTGGTATCGTCCTCTTCGCC
>JAAUSQ010000268.1 GCA_012033195.1 Chloroflexaceae bacterium | reverse complement strand
TTCGGACCGTGGCCTGCTGGTGGTGAACCACGAATACACCAACCCGGAACTGATGTTTGCTGGCTACGATGTGGAGAACCGCAGCCCACCCAGGAAATAGTGGATGTGGAACTGGCCGCCCATGGTGTGACGGTGGTTGAGATTGTGCGCGACAGCAACGGCGAATGGAGCTACGACCGCAACTCGCAGTACAACCGCCGCTATACTGCTACCAGCCCGATGACCATCAGCGGCCCCGCAGCCAACCACGAGTGGCTCCAGACCAGCGCCGATGCAACCGGCCAGGACATTCGCGGTACGCTGAACAACTGCGCCGGTGGCAAGACCCCCTGGGGCACCGTGGTGACGGCTGAGGAGAACTTTCACCAGTACTTCGCCAACCTGGGCCAGTTGCCCGACGACGAGCCGCGCAAGGCCGTACACGACCGCTACGGCATCCCCGAAGAGGCTTCGGAGCGCCGCTGGGAAAACTTCTACGACCGCTTTGATGTGTCGAAGGAGCCGAATGAGCCGTTCCGCCATGGCTGGGCCGTCGAGATCGACCCCTACGACCCACAGATGACCCCGATCAAGCGCACCACCATCGGACGTTTCCGCCACGAGGCTCAGACCTTTGTGGTGGCTCCGAGCGGGCAGGTAGCGGTGTATTCGGGTGATGATGCCCGCTTCGAGTATGTCTACAAGTTTGTGACCGATGGCACCTTCAGCTCGACCGACCGCACCGCCAACATGAGCTTGCTCGACACGGGCACGCTGTATGTTGCCAAGTTCAACGAAGATGGCACCGGCGAGTGGATGCCGCTGATCTTCGGCGAAGGCCCGCTGACCGAAGCGAACGGCTTCACTTCGCAGGGTGACGTGCTGATCAAGACCCGTCTGGCGGGTGATGCACTGGGCGCAACCAAGATGGACCGCCCCGAAGACATCGAGCCGAACCCGGTTAACCAGAAGATTTACATTGCGCTGACCAACAACACCAACCGCGAAGAGGCCGATATCGATGCTGCCAACCCGCGTGCTGAGAACCGCTATGGTCACGTGATTGAACTGACCGAAGACGGCGACGACCACACTGCTACCACCTTCGCCTGGGACATCTTCCTGCTGTGTGGCAATCCGGAAGACGAGTCGACCTTCTTTGCTGGCTTCGACAAGAGCATGGTTAGCCCGATTGCCAACCCAGACAACGTCGCATTCGACAACGCGGGCAACCTGTGGATTGCAACCGATGGTCAGCCGGGTACGCTCGAATACACTGACGCGCTGTTTGCGGTGCCGGTGGAAGGCGAGAACCGGGGCTTTGTGCAGCAGTTCTTCTCGTCGGTGAACGGCTCGGAAGTGTGTGGCCCTGAGTTCACGCCCGACAACACCTCGCTGTTCCTGGCTATCCAGCACCCTGGCGAGGGTGGCACCTTCGATGAGCCGACCACCTCGTGGCCCGGCGAATCTGGCCCGCCGCGCCCGTCGGTCATCGCCATTCGCTCGAACAACGGCACGCCGATTGGTCAGACCGAGGTTGCTGCTCCGGCAACCACCGAGGCTGCTCCGGCAACTGGCGACACCACCGACACCACTGACACCACGGCTCCGGCAGATGGCGCAACGGGTGGCGATAGCGCCGCCGATGCCCCCTCGACCCTGCCGACCACTGGCGGCGCGGGCAACCCGGCTCCGTGGATGATCGCTGCTGGTGCTGCTGCTGCTGCTGCGGGTGCCTTCCTGCGTCGCCGCAGCAAGCTGGCAAATGGTGCAGAGGCCGAAGACGAAGCACAGGACGAAGCCGCTCCGAAGGCCTAGTTCTGGCGCTGCTCTGTACACCGTTGACGGAAAGCGCCGCCCCCTTCGCACCACGCAAGCGAGGGGGCGGTGTGTTTGTGTAGCAGGCCATGCGCCAGGGGGCAAGGGGTCGCCCGGCCCGGCCCGCTCACGTAGAAAGAAGCATCGTATGGTACGCTGGCTTGTGTCCTGGATACTCGTGCTAACAGCCTGTAGCAGCACCCCTGTTTCACCGACTCCGGCTCCCACCACAGGCAGCGCAGCCGATGCAACCGTCGCCCCCACTATCGCACCACCCACGCCCACCCCAGAACTGCTCGCCGAAGAGCAGGTAGTTGACGAGGCGGGCTATGCCTTCCGTCCGGTGAATGGGTGGGAGGTGCAGGTTATCCAGGGGGTAACCACAATGTACCCGCCGGAGGGCAGCGTGCCCGGTGAGCAAGTGGTGGTGATTGCGGCGGGTGCGCCCGAAACCCTGAACATTGAAGAGTTTAGCGTCTCCGAAATTGACACGCTCGACGAACTGTACGACGGTCTGCTGACCAGCCTTAAACAGGAAACCCCCGACCTGACCACCGAACCCCCCCAGGATCTGACACTCGGCGGGCAGCCTGCCCGGATGGTGTACTTCGAGAGTAACGGCTTCAGCGACCTGGACGGCACAGTCGCAGGCCACATGGTGATGACCGTCCCCGCGCCTGGTCAGGTGTTTTTGCTGATGGCGCTGGCAACCCCGCCCGACTCGTGGCAGTGGGACGCGCACCTGCAAGCCGTGCTCGCATCCGTCCGCTTTGTCGATATAGTGCCGCCCATCGAATAGGCGGGCTATTCTTCGGCGGCCCGCTTCGCTTCGAGGCTGATCGTATCTTCGATATACAGCAGATCGGCTTTATCGAACAAATAACTCATATACCCCTTGCTGGTATCAATCAGCCGCGACGAAAAGAGCGGGCCTGCCTCGTGGCATGTCAGGCAGGTGGGGTAGGTGGTGTGCGGTGTATCAACACCGTGGATACTGTGGCACGACGGACACCCGATCCGGCTGAGGGTGCCACGATGACACGTGCTGCAATTCGGGCCAAGCGGGTGCGGCAATACCACATTGTGGGCATGCGTGCTGTGGCACACCACACACCGCGCCCGCGACCCGCTCCAGTCGAGTTGCTGTTCCTGATGCACCTCGGCACGCGGTGGCCCTGCTGCCATCTCCACCGCCGATAGACTCACTGACGCGAGCGCTAACCCCCATACCAGCAGCGAACCAATCCACCTGACAAGCGACCGCCGTTTTCCGTGCATTGGTC
Organism: Chloroflexaceae bacterium; assembly: GCA_012033195.1. GTDB lineage: Bacteria > Chloroflexota > Chloroflexia > Chloroflexales > Chloroflexaceae > JAAUSQ01. The sequence continues at coordinate 3,297 of JAAUSQ010000268.1, read as the reverse complement.
ATACCCCTTCAGTTGTAAGCCTGGATTGTCCGGTATTCGTCTGCCGCCTTTCCCCTGTTGCAATGGGTGTAATGATAATACAACTTTTTGCCTGATAAGACAAATGAAGTGAGGGGTTGCTATCAACTGCCGGCGATGCGCCGCAGATACCAGCGCCCGCGTGTCAGGTCGTGCACATCGTGGGCCAGGTCGGTCGCATGCGCATAGCGGTCGGCGGGGTCTTTCGCCAGTGCCCGATTGATAATCTCCTGGCAGGCTTCGGGCAGGTGCGCGTTCAGGGCCTTGATGCGTGGAACAGGGGCCTCAATCTGGGCCTGCGCGATCTCCGAAATCGTCACGCCATCGTAGGGTACACGTCCGGTCAACACCTGAAAGAGCACCACACCGAGCGCATACACATCGCTGCGCGGCGTGATTGGGTCGTTGGCGGCACGCGGAGCCAGCAGCAGGCGGGCCTGTTCGGGACTCATATAGCGCGGAGTGCCGCCGACTACCTGCCGCCCGCCTATTGCCCGCGATGCAACGGCAATGCCAAAGTCCGAGAGAAAGGCGTGATCGTGCTCATCAAACAGGATATTGGAAGGCTTGATATCCTGATGCACAATCTGCCGCCGATGGGCCGCGTCCAGCCCTTCCGCCAATCGGTTGAGCAGTTGCGCGGCCTGCCGCAGCGAAAGTGGCCCTTGGTGCAGCCGTGCGGCGAGGGTGCCACCAGGCAGGTATTGCATCACAATAAATGGCTGACCCGCGTGCTCACCGACATCGTACACCTGCACAATGCCTTCGTGTTCGAGCGCGGCGACAGTTTCGGCTTCTTCGCGCAGGCGTGCCGCAAAGCCGGGAAGTTGTGCCAGTTCGTGCGCCAGTACCTTGATCGCCACGCGGCGGCGGGTGGCGGGGTCGTAGGCCAGATACACAGTTGCCATGCCACCCTGCCCGATCTCACGCGCCAGCACATAGCGCCCGACGGTCTGCCCTTCGGTATTGAGCGGTGGTTCAAGCGGGGCGGGGTCATCGGCAGGCGGGGCGGTGGCGGGCCGCAGGCGGGGCGGTCTCGGTGTCGGAGAAGAGTTGCGCCAGGAACCAGCGCCCGGTCGCAAGTTGCCGCAGGTCGTCGGCAAACTCGCGGGCCAACGGGTAACGGTCGGCGGGATCTTTGGCAAGTGCCCGCTCAATCAAGCTCTGGCAGCCACGCGGCATGGGCAACCCTGGCGCAAGCCGCGACATCGGCGGCACTTCGCGGTAAAGATGGGCGCGGGCCGTTTCCCAGGGCGTATCGGCGAGGTAGAGTGGGGAACCTGTCAGCGAGTGAAAGACCAGAGCGCCCAGGGCATAGATATCGCTCTGGGGCACACTCGCATCATCGGGCGGCGCGTCATCGTCGTCGTAGTCGTGCAGGGTCATAGCCAGGCGCACCTGTTCGGGGCTGAGATAACATGCATCAAACGCCCCCGCTGGGCCGAGGTCGCGCACCGTACGCGGGATCATCTGGGTGCCGAAGTCGGCCAGCACCGCCTGTTGCTGCTCGTTAAACAGAATAGCGGTCGGCTTCAGGCTGCGATGGATCAGGCCGTGGGTGTGCGCTTCGTCAAGCGCCGCCGCCACCCGTTCCACAATCGGTACCAGGGTGCTAATCGGGAGTGGTCCCGCCAGCATCCGCGCCGACAGGGAGCCACCCGCCAGGTATTGCATCACCTCAAACGGCTGTCCATCGATTTCACCGGAATCGTACACTCGCGCAATGGCCGGGAGTTCGAGCGCGGCGACTTGCTCCACGGCACGCCGAAAGCGGGCATTTGCTACGGTACTGCAATACTGCGCCTGCAACACCTTGATTGCGACCCGTCGCCGGGTCAGCGGGTCGTAGGCCCGGTAGGTCGTGAACAGGCCACGGCTGCCCAGTTCTACCTCGATGGTGTAGCGGCTGATGTGCGGCATTGTGCTATCGGGTGCGGCTGGCGCTGTATCGGGCAGCGGCTCCTGCTCCGCCGCAATCGGGCGCAGCGTGGTATGCTCATCGGCGTGGGTGGCCGATACTACAACGGTTGGCTCGGTGATGTACTGGCCGGCTGTGGTGCGGAGCAGCGGAAAGGTGGTATTCTGGTTGTCCACCACGGCAGCCGGTGCAATCAGGGTTGGCTCTTCGCGCCCAGAGCGGGCGCTGCGGGTTGCCAAATGCTGCATCATAATAGGTAAGGCGGGCGTTGTCTGCGGGGCAGGTGCAGGCGGGACAGCTTTCCGCATGCGGCGCAGGCGCACCCGCCAGCCGATACGCTGTTCGCGCAGCCACAGCAACACCCCCGCCAGTCCACTATACAGCAGCAGGTAGCCCCCCAGCACGCCCCACGCCTGCCGCAGATGGTCGGCGGTGGCGGTGTACGCATCGGGGAAGGCTTCGTCGGGCCGCCAGCGCAGTGTACCAAGCGCACAGGCCCACGGCGGGCGGGCGCTGCCGTCGGCGGTCGCAAGGTTGGGCAGGTCACAGAAGGTGTTCAGGTTGAGCGTTGCGCCGAGTGCATCCATCGCCCACCGGCTGAGGGTCGCCTGCGAGAGCAGCGTGCTAGTGCTGCCAGCAATCGGAAAGACTTGCCCTGCAAAGAGGATCTGCACAATCAGGAGCACGGGCACCACGCTCAGGGCGCGTTCCGGGGTGGGGGCAGCAGCACTGACCAGCACCCCAAGTGCCACGCCTGCCAGCGCCGCGAGCAGCAGCGTACCAAACAGTTCCAGTGGCAGCGGCAGCAGCACCCCTGCATCGGGCGGGTAGGCGATACCCAGGCTGAGGGTGCCAAGCAGCAGCGCCGTCTGGAGCAGCGCCAGCCCGCCCAGCACGGCGAGCTTTGCCACCAGGTAGGCTATGATGGACAGCCCCGCCCGTCGCTCACGTTCGTAGATGAGGCGTTCACTGGCGATGCTGCGGGCCGCACTGATGATACCAAACCATAACCCTGCCAGCACCAGCACAAAGAGCAGTTGCCCCGCCGCGCCACGCTGCACCTGCCCAGCCTGGTGCATGCCGAGCAGGGTATCGGGTTGTACCAGTAGCAGCAGCAAGCCCGCTACCAGCGGAGCCTGTCCCAGCAACAGCAGCAGGCTGACGCGGTCGCGCCGCAGCAGCCCAAGCGCCCGCCACGCCTGGATGTGTATCTGCGCCAGCATGCTCTGGCTGCTACGCTTCGGTGGGGTGGGTGGCGACGGTGCAGCGGTGGCAGCGGGTAGCCGTGCCGCCACATATTGCTGATAGAGTGGCGAGGCACGATAAGCGGCGGCCCAGCGTGCGGCTTCGGCGGCGCTCTC
>JAAUSQ010000267.1 GCA_012033195.1 Chloroflexaceae bacterium | reverse complement strand
GGTCGTTCCTCTCGTCCGGATCCGCCCGCAGGTCGAACACCCGCACCACCTTCAGCACGCCGCCCGTGGTGCGCCATTCCAGCACCCCCCAGAGCCGCTCGCTCCAGACAATCGGCGCACCGCGATACATTAGCTGACTATCGGCTTCGGCGGCACCGGGCGGCAATACGGCAGTGTGCCCACGCGGACGGACGGGCAACGGCAGCGTGCGCTGCATCAACTGGCCAGATACCGCTGTCTGCCGCATCAGTGCATCGTCCCAGGGCAGCGGGTCGGGGCCAGATGATAAGAACTGCCGCCGCACTGCGCCGCGCTGCGCCGATTGCAGCCAGCACGTCAGGCGCATATCACGGTACTGCAATGCCTCGTGCAGCACTCCGAATAGATCGCCCACGCGTTCGGCAAAGGCGCGTTCACTCTGTAAAATTCGGGTTGCCGCATCCAGCAGGGTCAGCAATTGGGCCGACGCCGGCGGTGAGGGAAGGGTCGTGCTCATGTATGGTGTACCTGTCGTTTACCTGGTGCTATTTCAAGCAATGGTATAAACGACGATTAGCACATGATTACCACTCACCTTCAACCCAATCTCATCCGGTTTGACGGAACTTGAAGCATGCGGCAACAGTCCATGTAGTATTGGAGGTAGTATACCACGAGCGTTGCTGCTACGATACCGGGCACGTGATGTGCAATGCACAGAAATACAGACGCGCCCGTCCTACAATACCAGCGCCTGCTGCGTTTATTCTCTTACCCCTGTGATGCAGTGATGAATCGGCTGACTTGACTACAAACACGCAAACAGGGTAGGCCACCCATCATGAGCTACGTAGGACTATCGTAAGGGAAGAAGATCCATCTGACGTAGGAGGCGATACAACAACATAAGCTGATACAATAGGGATACAACGCCTCATTTCGTACAGTACGTAACCGTCTGTTAGCTATCAACCGTATGTAAGGAGGCTGGGCATGGATACAATCCTGATCGTTATCGGTATCATTTTCATTGTGGGCCTGCTCGTCACCCTTGCCAATCCGCAGCCCACACCGAGGCCGGAAGTCGTGTTTGTCAAAGTTGTTGAACCACCGAAGCCGCAACCTGCCGGGTGGGGCTGCCTGCCAGGGCTGTTCATCGCCGTGCTGATTGCCGGGTTGCTGCTCGCGTTTTAATACCGTCGCGTACAAACAACCCCGCTTCCCGTGCATGGGGAAGCGGGGGCAATGGGAAAGAAAAAAGATTGTTATGAAGGCTGGTATATTTGTGTTTCGGGCTTGAAGACCGACCACGAGAACCAGAAGTGATTGACTGCAACCACCGGCTCAAGTGTTGCGCCTGCCAGTTCGCCCGCTACGGCCTGCCCCAGTCCATTCCATGTACTGCCCGTCTGCTCATCGACAAAGCCATCCGCTGCAACCGTAAAGGTCAGCGGTTGCCCTTCGAAGGTGCGGCGGTAGGCATTCGCCGCGCCCACGTCGCGCCCCTCCGCAATCACGGGCGTATCAAGTGCCGATGCGGTGCCGGGAGACCAGAAGACCACCAGATCGGTACCGCCCACCGTGTCATTCACCACACCAGCTTCTTCGAGCGTTGTATACGGATAGGCTACTACCTCGTCACCCATTTCGACCGCCAGCACCCGCGCAATCGGTGGCAGTTCACCCCCAATGGTCGGGCCACGGTAGGCAAATGGCGAGTTGCTGACATCGTCGTAGCCAACATACGGATTATTGCCATACGCTCGACTGAAGCCCGTATCACGCGAGAGCACGTCGCCATCGGGGTGGGTGGTGCGGAAGTCGGCCCACGCGATGATCTCGCCGGGATAGAATGCAAGTTGCTGACTAACCAGTTCGCCCGCCAGTGCCTCGCCGGTGGCCTGCTGCCACCATGTTTCGGTCTGACGGTCGTACATAATCAGGTTGCTGAAGCGCAGCCGTCCGGTTGTACCAAAGTCGAGCACCTGCCCATCCACCGTGCGCTCAAAGATAATGGCGGTATTGCAGAGCGGGCAGAACGTCACCGCAAGCGGCAGGTTGCCCAGGGTGTCGTTTACTATCTCGTGCCACATCAGCACCTGGATCGGATAGGCACGGGCCGTCTCACCCACCTGCACCCGAATAACCGGCTCTACATCTTCTAACCATACATCGGCAGACTCGACATTGACGAACTGTGGATTGTCGATTGCGGGAATGCCATCTTTTGGCGGCCCGCCCGAAAGCACTTCGGCATACGAAATGATCGCCCGGCTGAAGTCGGTGCGGAACTCGCGCTCGGCTCCCGTCGGTGGAGTCTGGTCGCTCATCAGCATCTCCTCTGCAACCGCAGCGGTCGGTGCGGCGGTCGCGGTCGCTGGCGCTGCGGTCGGCGCATCTTCGGCGGGCGCGGCAGTGGTGCTACAGGCCACCAGCACCGCCGCGAGGACTGTCAGCGCTGCCAGTTCTCTGCGATAATACAACACGCTCATACTGGTTCTCCCTCGTTTGTCGTATCAATGCCGCACCCCGGCCCTGCTGCCACGGACGAGGCAAGGGGGAAGCAGGGCGTGCAGGCGGACTTCGTACCTCGTAGCCGGGAACTTCAGTCCCCCGGCGGCAGGTGGCATCGTGTGCGGTTCGAAACCGCACCTACCCCCGGCGGCCTTTCAGCGATTCGCTGTCTTCACTATGCCAGATAGAACCACCTGTTAACTGTGGTATTGTTCACACAAGTTGGCAATGTGCCTCTTGACGAGCACTCCTGGACAGGGCTATGATACGCACAACGACCTGATGGAGAATGCCCAATGTTGACCCGTCGCCTGCCCAATCAATCGATACTGGCAGCGCTACTGACACTAACAGGGTTGCCCGCACTGGTCGGGTATCACTGGTGGCAGTGGCAGCGTGATAGCGCAATGTTAGCGGCGAAATGGCCCCCGCCGCCCGCGCCGCCGCTTGATACGTGGGAACGGTTGCCGCATGTTAATGTGCTGGTGGCAGCCTGGAACGAGGCGGCGCATATTACCGCGCTTATCAAAAGTGTGCTACACCTGCGCTATCCGCATGTGCACCTGGTGCTGTGTGCGGGTGGGGTCGATGGCACCTATCAGCGGGCACTGGCCTATACCTCGGAACGGGTGACGGTGGTAGAGCAACCCGCCGGAGCGGGCAAGCAGCATGCGCTGCATCTGGCGCTGCTGCGTGCTAACGGTGAGATTATCTTTTTGACGGATGCCGATTGTGTGCTGAATGATGCCACCTTCGAGGCGGTGCTTTATCCGGTGGCAACTGGACAGGAGGCGGTCTGTAGCGGCCAGACACGCCCGCTGCCCGCCCAGATGAGGCGGCCCTTTGTGGTGGCGCAGGCGGCCCCTCAGCTTTATAGCTTTCTCGCTATGCCCGATTATGCCTCTGGCTTGAAGGGGGCCAACACCGCACTGCTACGTACCACCCTCGCAACGGTTGGCGGCTTCAGCCACCCCGCCCCCAGCGGTACCGATTATGTGCTGGCAAAGTTGCTGACCCGCCATGGTGTACGTATTCGGCAGGCGGCGCTGCAGCTGCTTGCCACCGACTTTCCCGAAACAGTGCCCACCTACCTGCGCCAGCAGCGGCGCTGGCTGCGCAATGTGCGCTGCTTGGACCGCGCTTGGGCGCACCCGACGAGGCCCGCGCCGCGTTGCGTACGGCGGCTGGTAGGCGCGGGAATGCTGCTCCTGCCCGGTGTCGCCGTGGTGGGCGGCGAGGTCTGGCTGGCAGTGTGGGGCCTGCTGATCGGGCATGCATGGCTCTCGCGCTGGCGCTACCTGCGCTGTGCCGCGCATATCCTCGGCACGCCCTGCGATGCACGCCACGTTGCCTACCAGTTGCCCATGCTCCTGCTCGACTGTGTGGCCTGGAGCCAACCCCTGCTTGATTATCTGCCGCATCGCAAGCGCTGGCGCTGGTAAGCAACACAGGTACTGATCAGTATAGCCACAGGATATGATACGCCTATGCAGATCACGCTGATCACCCGCCCAACCGCTGGCAGCACCGGCACCGGACGCTACACCGCTAGTGTTGCGGCGGCCTTGCAGCAGGCTGGCGTGCAACTCTCCACCGTTAGCCCCGCTGCGCCACCGTGGGCCATGCAGCGCTTCGGGCAACTGGTGGGGCGCGACCTGCGGGCCTTCTTCGGGAGCTACCCGCTGCGGGTACCCATCGCACATACCCGCGCCGACCTGTACCATATCGCTACCCAGACGATGGCAACCCTGCTGCTCTTTCAGCGCTTGCCGGCTCCGGCAGTGGTGACAGTGCTCGACATTCTGCCCTACCTGCTACTCCACGACCCGCACCTGAACACGCTGGCCCATCCGCTCGACCGCTTCTGTTATCGGCTGGCGCTGCGTGGGCTGCGGCGTGCCCGTCGCCTGCTGGCAATCTCCGAGTACACCCGCCGCACCTTGATCGAGGCGCTGCACCTGCCCGCCGCCCAGATTGACGTGGTGTACCCCGCTATCGACCTGGCGCAGTGGCACCCCGCCCCGGTACCCGAAGCATTGCGGCAGCGTTATGGACTGGTGGGGCGGCGGGTGGTGCTGTATGTTGGCTCGGACGACCCACGCAAAAACCTTACCACGTTGATTGAAGCGCTGGCCCTGCTGCGGCAGGCAGTGCCCGATGTGCTGCTGCTCAAGGTGGGTGCACCCCACTTCACCGCCGAACGCCAGCGCCTGCACGCCCTTATCGAGCGGCACAACCTGACACAGCATGTACGCTTCTGCGATAGCGTGCCCGACACCGACCTGCGCCTGCTCTACTGTGCTGCTGCTATAATGGTGCTACCCTCGTCCTACGAGGGGTTTGGTCTGCCTGTGCTGGAAGCGCTGGCAAGCGGTACGCCCGTGGTGTGTGCCCGCACCAGCGCCCTACCCGAAGTGGCAGGCACAGCAGCACTGTATGCCGACCCGCACAGCCCGCCGCAGTTTGCCACCGCGATCAAGCGGGTGCTGCTTGATGCCAGCCTGCGCGAGGAACTGGCAGCGCGTGGCACCCAGCAGGCAGCCCACTTCAGCAGCGCACGGCAGGTACAAGACTTACTGGCCGCCTACCGCCGGAGCATTGCCGCAGCCAGATAGATATCGCAGATATACAGAGAACCCCTATGCACGTGCTCAAGGCTTCGTCGCTGGTGTGGAGCGTCTCGCTGATTGGTATCATCATTGGGGTTATTCAGACGCGAGTACTGGCAACCCAGCTTGGCCCTGAAGGAATCGGGCTGTATGGGCAGTGCCTCGCTCTGCTCGCGGTGCTGCAAATGCCCATCGGCAATGGCCTGCTGAATGCGGCGGTGCGCTATGTTGCCGCCAGTCACGTGCAGCACGACTATGCCACTACGCACCGCCTGATCGCCCACACCCAGACCCTGGTGCTGCTGACAGTTGCGGTGCTGGGAGGGGCGCTACTGATGACCGCGCCGTATCTGGCGGCTGCCACGCTGGGCAGTGCCGAACAGGGCGGGCTGATTGTGTTGCTTGCGCTTGGCTTGCCGTGTGCCGCCGCCGCCAGCACGCTGCAAGCCTTTCTGCGGGCCTTCGAACGCATCGACTACTGGGCTGTTGCAAGTGCGGTGCCGCTGGTACTGGGACTGCCGCTGCTGGTGGGGCTGGTCTTGCTGTTCGGGTTGTACGGGGCACTACTCCAGATTTCTCTGCTCGGACTGATTACCGCCACAATCGGCTTGCTGCTGTATCGGCGTATTCCGGTTGTGCGGGAAGGGCCGTTGCTGGCGCTGCGCCTCGACCGTACTATCTTACGTCAACTGCTCATGTTTGGCGGGGTCCATCTGGTAACATCGGCTAGCTTTGCCGGTTCGTTTGTGGTAGCGCGTTCGCTGGTTATTCACGGGCAAGGGCTGGAAGCCGCCGGACTGTATCAGGTGGTGTTGAGTATCTCAATGCAATATCTGGGGATTGCCCTCTTCTCGCTGACCGTCTACTGGTACCCGCACATTTCGGCCCTTGCCGAGGACGAGGCCGTGATCGCCGCAACCAATCTGTTTTTACGGGTCGCCCTGTTTACCATCACGCCGCTGCTTGTCGGTGTGGTGCTGCTGCGTGATATACTGATTACACTGGTATACGGCCCGGACTTCGCCGCCGCCGCTGTGCTCATTCTGTGGCAGGCTCCCGGCGATTACCTCCGTATTATCTCATCTATTCTGGCGGTGCCCATCCTGACGGGCATGCAACTGCGGGCCTACCTGTTGATTGGGGTAGGGCGCGATATCTGCTTTCTGAGCCTGTTTGCTGTGCTGCTCGTCAATGCTGGCCTGATTGGTGGCGCGGTGGCCTATCTGCTCGTCAATGTACTGACAGTGGGGGTGGTGCTGGTGTATCAGCGCCACTGGATCAGTTTTCGCTTTTACGCCCGCCAACCTGCGCCTGATTGCGAGTTCAAGCGCAGTGCTGCCTGCTGGA
>JAAUSQ010000266.1 GCA_012033195.1 Chloroflexaceae bacterium | reverse complement strand
CCCATCGGTCTCACCGAGCGTCACGTCCACCCGCACCCCATCCATCTCACCCAGCGTCACGCCCACCCGCACCCCATCGGTTTCGCCTAGCGCCACGCCTACACTTATGCCTACAACCCACGTGATCTTCACAGTGACGGGGCGACTTGATCGCGTGCGGCCCGGTGACATCCAATTCTTTGATGTGCAAGTCAGCAATATCAGCAGTACGACAGTGACAACAGCAAACGTAACTTTTGAACTGCCAGATGGTCTCACCTTTGATGGTGCCAACAGTAGCACCGGGTGGCAGTCGCTTGCGCTGTGGCAACAGAACGATAGCAATACTGTTATGCAGTTTGTGATCGGTGAGATCGCCCCCAACCAAACCATTGATCTGGTGCTGGCGGTAACTGCAATGCCAGATTTATCGTACGGTACACATCTTGAGATCGTTGCAACTGCACAATGGAGCGATGCTGGCGGCACCGTCCAGACCAGTACCGAGCGTGTGCTGGTGCTGGTGGATGGCTTGCGGCTGTACTTCCCGCGTGTGGTACGTGCGGTGCAAGAGTGAGCACATGGAGCGCAAGCGGGTACATAGCGAACGGCACTGGCTTGGACAGACACACGGGCGAGTGATATGATAGATGATAGAATGTATCAATCAAAATAAATAAACGGTAATGCATTATCGGTGGTCGATGTGCGAGTAAAGTCGGCCATTCACCCCAAAAAAGGTTCATTTTGAGCCATGCAGATACCAGGGTTATGAAGCTGGTGAAGATGGCGCACAAGACACGAATAAATACTTTGTTGGAAGAGTAGGCACCAACCAGAAGCCCATTGGAGCGGCCCTTGAAGCAGGGTACAGTGTCGAACGGAATTGATTGTAGCCTACGACCATAGCGCGGTACCGTTTGACTTTGCGGCGAGCAGTGGGACGGGGCAGCAGCAGATCTCGCACTGTACGTCGCACAGACTGGTGCCTGAATCCTTCATCAAGTCCGAACGCTGACCGACCGTCGATCAGGCGTTGGTCCAGATTTCCTTCGTCGTTCAACGCCTCTGTCTATTCATCATCCTACGACAAACCACCTGACTCAGCGCACGACCGTGGGCAGGAAGCACGCATGCGAGCGCTGGTGTAGATCCATCTGGGTTATTATTCCATCGACACCAACCGCTGCGTGCAGGTCTGGTACAGGCTCGCCGCAGATTTCCTGATACTGGCGCAACCCCATATCCTTGATACCACCGGGCCGATCATCGGGCGTGAAGAGCGTCACTGCACCTGTGCGGAACCGTGTGCCGATAGCATAAGGCACGCCATCCACCACGGCGAGACCATACAGGGTACCGTTGTCGCCGGCCCCATTGGTACGGGCCAGCAGTTGATTATTGCTGTTGAAGATACTGATTCGCTGCCCCTGACCGGGGCGACTTTCGGACGTCTGTGAAGCCGTAAAGCCAGTGACCGTTACACTGGCCCCCTGTTGCCCCACTTGGTCGGCAGCAAGATACGTAAATTCGCAGCCGGGTGCCCGCGCAGCATCAATGTCCGCCACCAGTTCCTGTACCACGCGCGTCAGGAAGGCCGGGTCATCCCACTGCACAAAGTGCCCGACCCGGTCACGGATCAGCAGGGTCGAACCAGCAATGTGCGTGTTCATTGCAAGCTGTTCCTGCACATCCCAGACCCCATCATCCTGGCCCCACACAATGACCGTTGGCACGGTAATGTTGGGCAACTGTGGTTCCAGGTCACCCACATTGATGATTTCCTGAAAGACTTCCTTCCAGATATCCGCCGGAACTGCCGCTGCACGATCAATGTTTTCTTCAATAAACTCCTGGGGCACATCGGCATCGGGCGAGGACGATGTGGGCAGCAGAAGCGCAGCAAAGGTATGGTCAATTGGTTCTTGCGCCTGGATCAGGTCGTTGAAGCCCAGCAGATTGGTAAATGCTCCATTCTTGCCAGTACCAATCAGCACAAGCCCGCTCACCCGTTCAGGATAGGTCAGGGCGGCAATCTGGCTGATGAGACCACTCATACTGTTGCCAGCAAAGACAGCCGCTTCAATCTCCATTGCATCCAGAAACGCGATAGCATCCTCGGCAAAGCGCTCAAAGGCAAAGCGTGCCGTGTCGCTGCTATCAGGAATGCTGGACAGACCATGCCCACGCTGATCGACCGCATAAACACACGTATCGTCGGCCTCGAAGCGGGTCAGAACACGCTCCCATGTAGCAATCGATCCAACATAGTGATGGAGAAACAGAATGGGGGTCTTACTGTGGTCACACACGCTGGACACAACATAATGCATTGTGATGCCGGATGAAAGAAGCACTTCGCCTTCATCATAGCCTGTGATAGCATAAGCCCCAGGGCCTTCGTTGGTCTCGTGCGCATCCGTTGAGGCCAGTAAAAGAGGTGGACGTCGACGCCGGTCAGAAGAATGGTCATAAGGACAAGAACAATCCCAAGCATGCCGAGCGAACGTGTCATTGGTCTGTTTCCTTCCCATATGAAGCTTGCCAGAATTATGCCGAACCCTGCACCGTGCTACGATAGGGGATGCACTGACGAATCAAGCCGTCAAGCACTACTTGTTTACTTATAATAATCGTATGATGAAATGTAGTATTCGCTGGCACAATCCCCCCCCCTGAGCAAAGACGGTTGGTCTGACGGCACCGCACTGCCCATCTTAATCTACACTGAGCGAGAGAGACTGATCAATAGTGCTTCAGGCCCTTTATCTCTCTCCTCCCTGGCCCCTCCGAATATAGTACTCTTATCTATTGTTTCAATGCACCTTTGAATATAATGGAGTGGTCAGGCAGCGTATCACGGCGGGCGTTGTAGTCCTACTACCGCCATGCAGAGCATTCCAACCGGGTTGCGGAAAATCAAGAGGTGGAGTATAGTGATAAGGGTGTCTGGCTACTCCGGTCTGACGCCACCTATCAGCTCCCATTAACCAGTTCCTTTGACACTCGATTAACACAACCTTCCGGTTCGCGCTCTGTTGCGGAGGCACATTGCTATGCAAGTGGTTGCAGGGTATGGTATCAGTCGGGAACTCTACGCCAGTCTCAATTCGGTCGTCTATCGTGCCCACCGTCAGGTCGATGGGCAGTCGGTCATTCTCAAGCTGCTCCGCGAAGTCTTCCCCTCGCCCGACCGTCTCGCCTGGTTTCGACGCGAGTACGACCTTACTCGCAGCCTCGCCCACCTCCCCGGTGTCGTCCATGTGTACAGCCTTGAACAGCATCCCGCTGGCTGGATGCTCGTCTTGCAGGATATTGGCGGCGACTCCCTCGCCAACCTCGGCCTCGCCGGAAACCTCGCCCTGCCCGACTTCCTCCGTCTCGCTATCGCGCTCACCCGCATCCTTGGCAGTGTGCATCAGCAGCAGGTCATCCATAAAGACCTCAACCCCAACAACATCATCTACAACTCCGCCACCGATCAACTCTGTCTGATCGACTTTGGCCTCGCCACCCGCCTCTCCCGCGAGACTACCTCTTTCCGCAGTGCCGCCGTCCTCGAAGGCACCCTGCCCTATCTCGCCCCCGAACAGACCGGACGCATGAACCGCGCCGTCGATTATCGCAGCGACTTCTACAGCCTTGGCGTGACCTTCTACGAACTGATCACCGGTCAGGTGCCCTTTATCAGCGACGACCCGCTCGAACTGGTGCATAGCCACATCGCCCGCCCGCCCGTGCCGCCACACGTGGTAAATCCAGCCATTCCGGTGCCGCTCTCCGAGATAGTGCTCAAACTGCTGGCGAAGGATGCCGATGCCCGCTATCAGAGCGCCTATGGCCTCCAGGCCGACCTCGAACACTGCCTGCGCGAACTGACCACCACGGGCACCATTGCGCCCTTCCTCATCGGACAGCACGATATCGCCGACCACTTCGCGCTGCCCCAGAAGCTCTACGGTCGCGAGACCGAACTGGCAACCCTGCTGGACAGTTTTGTCCATGCTGCCGCCGGGGAGCGCTCCTTGCTGCTGGTGGCGGGTGCCCCTGGTATCGGCAAGACCGCCCTAGTGCAGGAGGTGTATCGCCCGCTGACCGAGCGGCGCGGCACGTTCATCAGTGGCAAGTTCGACCAGGTGCAGCGCAGTAGCCCCTATCTGGCCTTTGCCCAGGCGTTCCGGGGCCTGATGCGGCAGATCCTGACCGAACCCGAAGCCGTCCTGGTGGAGTGGCGCGAACAGCTTACCGCCGCGCTTGGCGTGAACGGACAGGTGATAGTGGAGGTTATCCCCGATTTGGAACTGGTCATCGGGGCACAGCCAGAAGTCCCAGCGCTTGGCCCGCAGGAAGCCCAGAACCGCTTTGTGCTCGTGTTCCAGAACTTCCTGCGGGTGTTCACGCGGGCCGACCATCCGCTGGTGCTGTTCCTGGACGACCTGCAATGGGCCGACAGCGGTTCACTCAAGCTGCTGGAGCAAGTGTTGAGCGACCCGACACAGGGGCACCTGTTTATCATCGGAGCGTACCGCGACACCGAGGTGCCGCCTGGACACGCGCTGTGGGGCATCGTGCAGACCATAACCCAGGCGGGCGTAGCACCGCAGACCCTCACCCTGGACGTGCTGACTACCGCAGCAGTGGCGGCGCTGGTGCAGGATGCGCTACACGTCGAGAGCGCTACAGCGACCCCGCTGGCAGCGCTGATGCAGCAGAAGACGGGCGGCAACCCCTTCTTTGTGGGGCAATTTCTGAAGGCGCTGTATAACGAAGGGTTGCTGCGATTCGACGGCGGGCGCGGGCGTTGGACGTGGGACATCGCGCAGTTGGAGGCGCGGCAGATGACGGACAACGTGGTGGCGCTGCTGACGGAGCAGGTGCAACGCTTGCCCGCCGCGACGCAGCAGGCGTTGCAGCGAGCGGCGTGTATCGGGAACCGCTTCGACTTGGCAATACTGGCGGCAGTGGAAGGGCAGGCGGTCGCAGCAACGGTGCAGCATCTGGAACCAGCGTTGCTGGCGGGGTTAGTGGAGCCGTTGGGCGACGGGTACAAGGTGATCGGGTTGGAGGTGGAAGGGCTCGCAGCGGTGGTGCAGGCCGAGTACCGCTTCGCGCACGACCGCATCCAGCAGGCAGCCTACGAGCAGGTGGCGGCGGACGAACGGGCAGCGCAGCACTGGCGGATCGGGCGGCGGCTGCTGGAACGTGCGGCAACACAGGCAGCACGGGAGGCCGCGCTGTTCGACATCGTGAGCCAGTTGAACGCGGGGCGGGCACTCGCCAATGCCGACGAACGGCGGGAACTGGCGATGTTGAACTTGACAGCAGGGCAGAAGGCCCGCGAGTCGGCGGCGTTCGGGGCGGCCTACGAGTATCTTCAGGTAGGATTGGAGTTGCTGCCGGACGATGGCTGGGCGACCGACTACCCGCTAGCGCTGGCGTTGCACGATGCAGCAACCCAGGCGGCCTATCTGAGCGGCGATTACGACGGGATGGAGCGGCTGGTCGAGGTGGTGCTGACCCACGCCCGCGACGCACTCGATACCGTAACGGTGTACGAGGCGCGAATACAAGCAGCAATCGGACAGGGCCAGATGCTTCAGGCGTTGCAGACCGGGCTGGAAGGGCTGCGGCTACTGGGGGTTGTTCTACCGGAGCACCCCGATGAGCAGGATGTTGGACAGGCCATCCAGACGACACAGGCTCTGTTGCAACAACAACCCATCGAAGACCTGATCGACCTGCCCCTGATGACGGATGCCGCCCTGCTGTCTGCCGTACGTATCCTCCGGGCGCTGATTGTCCCCAGCCTTTTGGCCAGTCCAATGCTCTTTGCTATTGTTGCAAGCAAAATGGTCGAGATATCTATCACCAATGGGAATGCCCCTGAGTCCTTTCCAGGATACGCTACCTACGGCACTCTTGCATTCAGTGCGCTGGGAGATAGTGAAACCGCTTATCAGTGTGGCGCACTGGGCTTACACGGTGTCGAGCGGTTCCAAGCTCGGTCGCTCTTGGCGTTTGCAAATCATATGTTTAATCTACATTGTCGGGTCTGGAAAGAACATCTGCGGGGGTCGATTGCTCCGTTCCGTGAGAACATTCAGATTGGGCAGGAAACAGGCAGTTTGGACTGGGCAGGTTATGCGTGTGTGCAGTACGGGTTGTTATCGTATTTCACAGGACGTGTGCTGGATGACTTTGCACCCGAATTGCCCGTATATCACGTTGGACAACAGCGGATGAAGCAAATAGTCCCCTCGTGGTGGGTTGCGATGCTAATCCAGGTCATAGCCAACTTACAGGGCACGCCCGAACACCCGACGATGCTGGCAGGGGAATGGTACGACGAACACCAGATGCTTCCGACCCAGCAGGATGCCCAGGATGGCTATGGTCTCTACTTCTTCTATCTGCATAAATTGTTACTGAGCTACCTCTTTGACGAACTGGACCAATATGCGGAATATATTGCTCAGGT
>JAAUSQ010000265.1 GCA_012033195.1 Chloroflexaceae bacterium | reverse complement strand
GTTGGTTATCTGCACACGCATCTGCTGCACAACAATATCGAACGTCTGGATGAGTTCTGGCAGAAGCAGGCCCGCTATGCGCTGGCAGAAGCACGGATGCTGTATCAGGCGGGGCGGCGCACCCGGCTAAGAAACTTTATCGGCGCTCCGGCCCGCGAGTTCTGGCGGCGGTATGTACGGCTTGGTGGCTGGCGCGATGGGGCATTGGGGCTGTTTTTGTGTGGCTCGCTGGCATGGTTCGAAGTGGTCAAATTTGGGATGCTGACCCTGTTGAGCGTGTCAACGCAACACGCACCATACAGGTAGGACGAAATACCTATGAAATACAATCGAAAGTAGTACTACGCTGCGGTACAATACACCTGACGACATAACAAGAAGCAATGGAGCACGTCTATGCCTAACTCGTATCAACCAGACCTGTCGGCGTTCGTCTGGGAGCGACCCGGCACCCTGGTACACCTTACGCACGATGTTCAAATCCATGTCGTTGAACGTGGTACCCGCAAGCCAGGTACACCAACTGTGGTGTTGCTCCACGGCAAGTTAGGCTCGGTTTACGACTATCTGCTGACGCCGGTTGTAGATCTGCTGGCCGTGAACTGGCACGTTCTTGTGATCGACCGTCCTGGTTGTGGGTACAGCACGGTGCCCGCTGGCTTCCGGCTGTCGCTCGGTCAACAGGCCCATCTGCTGGCCTGTCTGTTCGAGCATCTCAACATTCACAAGCCGATCATCGTTGGGCACTCGCTCGGTGCATCGCTGGCGCTCACGCTGGTGGTACAGTACCCCAACCTGACATCGGCCTGTGTCTTGCTTGCGCCGTATGCGTTTCCGGGCAGCGGCCCACGTCACGCACGTATCGGGAATATGCTCAAACTGCCGTTTATTGGTGAGCCGCTGCTCGAAGTAGCTCGCCTTGGTATTCGTGCGGCTTCAGATAAAATGTTTCCGGCGGTGTTTGCACCCGGCGAAATGCCCGAAAGCTACCCCTACTATGCACGGGCCGTGGTGCTCCAACCTGCGCCATTCCGCGCAGATATGACAACAATTCTGTCTGCCGATACCACACTCCACGCGATTGCACCACGTTACCACACTGTGCAGCAGCCAGTTGCAATTGTGGTCGGCGATGCCGACCAGACTGCGACTGTAGTAAAGCAGGCCCTGCCGCTCCGAAACGTGCTGCCAGATGCACGGTTGGTAGTGCTGCCCAATGTGGGGCATATGGTGCAGTTTGCTGCGCCGCAGGTTGTGGTTACCGCAGTGCAGGCGGTAAGTGTGGCACAGCAGCCTGTAGATTTGGCGGCGCGTGCCCGATACATGCGTCACTCGGCGTAGATCATTTTGCGGGTCATGCCACCGTCGATCATGATATTCTGGCCTGTAATGAAGCCGGCCTGCTCGGACAACAAAAACGCGACCATCGCTGCCACATCGGAAGGCTGACCGGCCCGCCCTGCCGGGTGCTGGGTGTGGTCAATCGGGCGCAGGTCGGGTGTGCTGCGGGTAGCGGCCTTTTGCCAGTCGCTTACGACGATCCAACCGGGACTGATGACATTCACTCGTACTTCTGGCCCCATACTGATCGCTAGCGCATGGGTCAGTGCTACTATTCCGCCTTTTGAAGCAACATAGGCTTCGGTGTGTGGCTCCGACTGAAACGCCCGTGTTGAGGCAATGTTGACGATGGCACCACGCTGCCGCCGCAGATGGGGTGCGGCGTATTTGGCACACACAAACGCTCCGGTCAGGTTGGTTGCAATTACCCGGTTCCAATCAGCCAGTTCAAGCTGTTCAATTGGTGTGCTGCCGGGGTCGGCAAGCCCTGCATTGTTGACCAGTGCATCCAGTCGCCCGAACGCGGCGAGCGTCTGCTGCACGGTGGCCTGCACTGCTGCTTCGTCGCTAATATCGGCCTGCACAAACTGCACCGCGCCGCTGCTGGCATACTCGGCGGCAGTTTCCTGGCCCGCCTCGGCATCGGTGTCGGCAATCATTACTGCCATTCCATCGTCAAGCAAGCGCTGTGTAATGCCCTTGCCAATGCCTTGCGCGCCGCCAGTTACGAGCGCAACCCGTTGTGATCTTGCCATACATCCCCCTGTATCATTTTATGGTTGTTTGTTTCTGCTGGTTGTAGCAGAGCAATAACACGGCCTGTTTTGTAGCGAATTGTCTATTGCAGGCTGTACCAACTTTTGCTACAATCCTATGGTACATGCTTTTGCCTCATTGACAGCGTGGGCGGGTCGCATAGTGGCCTAGTGCGCGGCACTGGAAATGCCGTAGGGTGTAACAACCCTCGTGGGTTCAAATCCCACCCCGCCCGCCACCTCTGCGGGAGAAGAAACTGTTATGACAACGATCAGCCAGCCGCCAACAGTACAGACAATCCACTACCCCGAAAGCGACGGACAGCCCATGGCCGAAAACACCGAGCAGTTCCGCTGGATTGTGATGATAAAGGAGAACCTGGAAGCGTGCTTCCAGGATCGCCCGGATGTGTTTGTCGCTGGTGATTTGCTCTGGTATCCCGTCGAAGGGCACCCTGAGATCCGCCGCGCCCCGGATACGATGGTGGTGTTTGGCCGCCCCAAGGGACGGCGTGGCTCGTATCTCCAGTGGCAGGAAGACGGCATCACGCCCCAGGTCGTCTTTGAGGTGCTCTCGCCAGGGAACACCCTGACCGAGATGCTGGAGAAACTCGAATTCTATGAGCGGTACGGCGTTGAGGAATACTACATCTATAACCCTGATGCGCCCGACCTGGCTGGCATGCTCCGTGAGGGCGACAAGCTACGTGTTCACAGCCCGATGGATGGCTGGACAAGTCCGCGCCTGGGTATTCGCTTCGATATGAGCGGTGAAGAGTTGCGCATCTTGGCCCCAGACGGACAGTCCTTCGTGAGCTTCAGCGCATTGAAACAGCAGCGCGACGAGGAACGAACCGCACGACAGCAGGCCGAACAACGCGCCGAGTGTCTGGCGGCACGCCTGCGTGAGCTAGGCATCGAGCCGGATGCAGCAGCGGAATGATGTAAGCCAGATAGATGCCGACCAGGAACCGGCAAACAGCCTACCTCGCTTTGTTCTGTATCAGAAAGAGAACCAGAATCTACCATCCTCCCTCGGTAGTCAGATCTTCACAAACCCTTCACCGACATTAAAATGACACAAACTATGCATTTTAGTGATAGCGAAGGCTTAAACAGGCTTTCACCCTCGGATGCGACCATTTGTGCGGTTAGTTGCAACAGATCCTGCATACCACTATGATACAGAACACAGGGAAATACTCGGACTATGTCAATGTTGTTTTTTATACCGGCAACGAGGCCATACCACCGAACCGCACCGCGAGTTAAGCCATTGTTCAAGCAACAACAAAGCGACAGACGTTCGTATGGAACGTATCTGCGTGGTGGAGATTCTTTTATGAATGAATACATCGCAGGCACACTGGCCCTCAGTATGGTTCCGCGTGGACATTGTGTACGGGTTGTTGGGGTACTTATCAGTACCGCCGAAGGCAACCGTTTGCGTGAACTTGGGATTGTCCCCAATGCACGGTTACGTGTTGCCCACGAAAATGGCAGCTCATTATTGATTGAAGTCGGTCAGGCCCACGTTATTGTGGGGCGGTGTATGGCGCACTGGGTACGTGTGCGTTTCGATCCTGACATATCGTTTTAGTGCATTTCCTGCCCGATCTTGGCAGTGTTTCTCTGTACCTCGCGCACTATATGTAACCAACATAGAACGTACTTGGTATACCACTAACAATGCTCTGGGCATTGCTAGTGGTTGTTGCTTGAAAAACTCTTTGCACTTCTGCCAGACTATTATTACAGCAAATAAAATAATTGGTTAGTTCTGGTTATAAATTGACATACACAAATACTCATATTTCAAAATAAATTGGCATTTTTAGTGAACTACGAGTACAATGGTGATATATCCCACATAACCCATACACAGACCAGATAAGCCACCTAGCGAAAGGAGCGGATTGTGGATTATCCAATCGGTGAGGTTTACGGTGTCGATGGTGAGATGAAAGCACAGTTGCTGGAAATGGGCATCACAACAACCTATCAATTGCTTGAGCGTGTGATGGATGGTACGAGCCACCGTGCGTTAGCGGAACAACTGAATGTTCCCGTGAGTCAGATAACAAGCTGGGTGAATCGCGCCGACCTGATGCGCCTGAATGGGGTTGGGCGTGAAATGGCGAATCTGTTGGAAGAAGGCGGCGTCGACTCGTGTAAAGAGTTGCAGCATCGCGTGGCTGCCAATTTGCAGGCCAAACTGAAAGAAATTAACAACGCGCAGAAAATAGCGCATCACGCCCCCACTGTCACCCAAGTTCAATCGTGGATTGAACAGGCCAAAAAGCTGGCTGCCAATTAATTCCACCCCACCGGTCAGATAGACAGCATGCTCGGTATCCTGCCCTACCGAGCACCCACAACTACCGCACGCTCCTCGCAACACTGTCAGCACAGTGCTTTGCATTGTCAAAACAGTGTTGATTTTTTATTGCCCATAAATCTCCGGGTACTGCGCTCCGGCCTGGTGTTGTCGCCAGATTGTCACCTATCCGACAGCCGGAAGATCGCCCCAATGTGCTATAATTTTCACACTAACGGCTATCTCTCAAGATGAAAGGGCATTATGTCGAGCAAAGGAACCAGCAGCCGTACCACCCGCAAAGCCAGCACCACACCACGCCGGAAGAGCACCCGCAAACGCACCCGCAAGCAGCAATCGGCGTTTGCATTATCCCTCCGGCCCGAACATCAGCGTGAACTGTTTGCCCTCGCGTTGCTGGGGGTTGCCGTCCTGACCCTGATCTTTTTTATGACAGGTAATACGGGCGGTGTTGGTGCGGTGTATGTCCTGGGCGTGCAGCGCCTGTTCGGGAGCGGTGCCCTGTTTATTCCGCTGCTGCTGGGTGCCCTGGGGCTGGCAATCCTTGTGCAAGAACGGCTCGGCAATACGCCCCTGACAGGAGCCAATGTGCTTGGCATCCTCATCGTTGCCGCCATGCTTGTCGCAATGCTGGAGTTCCCGATCCATCATATTCCGCTTGAGCTGCGGCCCGATAGCGGCGGTGGTCTGATGGGCTTCGGCATTGTTGAATTGCTGGTGCAGGCCATTGGGCGACCCGCCGCGCTAGTCGTCTGTGTGATGCTGATGCTGGTGGGTATTCTGCTCACCTTCAATCTGACGGTATACGGCGCTATTACCGGAATGGCCCGCTGGCTGCATACAACCGGCGAAGTGCTCTGGCGCAAGCCCGATGAGAAGACCCCGCCGCGTAAGCAGACCCAAAAGAAGACAAGCGAGCCAGATAAACTGGCGTATGAAGCTCCTCCCACCACCGAAAACGATGGCGATATTGTTGCAACACCAATAGCGGCCCGCCCCACCCGCGCTAGCCTGTTTCGGCGCAACGATAACGAAACCCCAACCACTACGCAGCGCACCGCCGCGCAGACCGCCACCCCTGCGCCCGCCACCGAGCAGCCGAAGCCTGCGTCCGCTGCTGCGGATACAAAGCCCGCCGCCAGCAGCGAAGCCCCTACAAAGAAGCCTGAAGAAACCACTGCTACCAAGGCAGAGCCACAGCCCGACCAACCGATTACCGAGATACGGCAGGAAGCCCTGGACGGCTTCGAGGCTCCGGTGATTTATCGACCGTGGCCGTTGCCCCGCCTCGATCTGCTGGAAAAACCGGGTGAGGTCGGCGCAATTGACGACGAGCAGCATCGCTTCCGGTCGCGCCAGATTGAAGAAACACTGAAGAGCTTTAAGGTTGAGGTGCAGGTCGTTGGTGTTAACACTGGCCCCGCTGTTACCCAGTTCGAGGTGCAGCCCGCGATTGGTGTAAAGATCAGCAAGATCACCGCCCTGCAAAAAGACTTGGCGCTGGCGCTGGCCGCTCCATCAATTCGCATCGAAGCGCCGATCCCTGGGAAGTCGGTGGTGGGTATCGAAATACCAAACCAGTCCATTTCGGTGGTAACCCTGCGCGAAGTAATTGATAGCGAAGAGTTTGAGCAGAGCAAAGGCAAGCTCAAGCTCCCGCTCGGCAAAGACATCAGCGGCAATCCGGTGATTGCCGACATGAGCAGAATGCCGCACCTGCTGGTAGCGGGCAGCACAGGTAGCGGTAAGTCGGTGGCAATCAATGCCTTTCTGTGCGGCTTGCTGCTCAAGCACACGCCCGAAGACCTCAAGATGATACTGGTTGACCCCAAGATGGTTGAACTGATTGTGTACAACCGCGTTCCGCACCTGCTCTCGCCCGTTGTCACCGAACTGGAGCGGGTGGTACCCACGCTCAAGTGGGCCGTGCGCGAAATGGAGCGGCGCTACAAAGTGTTTGCGCGGCACGGTTGCCGCAACCTCGAAAGCTACCGTCAGCTTGCGCGGCGGCGGGCCGACCTCGAACCGATGCCCTATATCTTGATTGTGATTGACGAGCTTGCCGACCTGATGATGATGGCCCCGG
>JAAUSQ010000264.1 GCA_012033195.1 Chloroflexaceae bacterium | reverse complement strand
GGCTGGTCGAGGTGGTGCTGACCCACGCCCGCGACGCACTCGATACCGTAACGGTGTACGAGGCGCGAATACAAGCAGCAATCGGACAAACGCGCTTTTTCAACGCGATCCAGATAGGCCGCGAAGTGCTCGGTCATTTAGGTATTTACCTTCCCGAAGTACCGACGCCATCCGACATAGGCCAAGCACTACAAGACGTACAGGTAGCCCTAGAAGGGCAAAGTATTGAGAGTCTTCTTGATTTACCACTCATGACCGATCCATCAAGCCAGACGGCCCTTCGCATTCTCATGTTAATCTCATCTCCTAGCTACATTGCTCTGCCACTCTTGCAGCCACTTATTATCTTGCGCATGGTTACCCTCTCCGTTACATATGGAAATGCACCGCAATCCATCTTTGCTTACATGATCTATGGGTTGATTTTGAATGCAGTGATGGGCGATATTGACTCCTGTTATCGTCTAGGACAGTTAGGGTACAAGCTTACCGAACAGCTTCGGGCCCGAGAAATGGAGACAAAAACGCTCGAATTGTTTTACATTTATGCCAATCCGTATAAAACACACTTGCGTGAGTCTATTACCCCCCTGCAGACCGCCTTCCATACAGGTATTGAAACGGGCGATTTTGAGTACGGTGGGTATAGTCTAGCTATCAGTGACCGATTTGCCTTCTGTGCCGGAATTCCGCTGGCTGAACTGCAACAGACAGTTTCCGCTCATTATGCTAGCCTGCTGTCTACCAAACAAGTTGCCACGCTCCGGTGGCAGGCCATGTTGGGCCAGGTTATTACAAATCTTCATAATAATAGTTTTGACCCGGTCAAGATTCAGGGTGAACTGTTTGATGAAGCACAGATGCTGCCCCAACTTCAGGAAACGAAAGAGGGCCTGGGTCTTGCGACTTTTTACGGGTACTGTATCATACTAGTGGTGCTGTTTGATGATATAGTTCAGCTAGCAGAACTTGCTGCTACGGCCGAAGCATATCTCGTTTATTCTCCTGGGGACCCACTGATTATCCATACACGTTTCTACGCCGCCCTCGCACGCTTGCGGCTGTACCCCGACACGCCCGCCGACGAGCAACCCGCACTGCTCGAAGCCGTCGCCGCTAGCCAACAGCAACTGCACATCTGGGCACAGCACGCTCCGATGAACTATCTGCACAAGTGGCACCTAGTGGAAGCCGAACGCTGCCGCGTGCTGGGCCAGATGGCTGAGGCACGCGAGCACTACGATACAGCGATTGCCGGGGCACGCGAGCACGAGTATATTCAGGAGGAGGCCCTCGCAGCCGAACTCGCCGGACGATTCTACCTCGACCGCCAGCAAACCGACCTGGCGCACTTCTACCTGACCACCGCGCACCGCGCCTATGCCCACTGGGGTGCAACCGCCAAGGTGCAGCACCTCGAACGCACCTATCCTAATATGTTCTCAGCATCCCTTATCCGCGAGACCCTGCGTCCAGCCAGCACGACCCAGCATACCACCCGTCAGCGGGCCTCAACCACGGGTTCTGTCACCATGCAGGCGTTGGATGTGGCGAGCATTATCAAGGCATCGCAGGCGATTTCGGGCGAGATGCAACTGGAGGCCTTGCTCACCCGCCTGCTGCACGTGCTGCTCGAAAATGCGGGCGCTGACCGGGGCGTGCTGCTGCTCTCCCACGAAGGGCAGTGGTTTGTGGAGGCCGAGGGCACGGTGGACGGCACGATCCAGGTGCTGCACCATCTGCCGCTCACTGAGGCGGCCCTCCCCAACGGCTTGATCAGCTATGTCATCCGCACCAACGAACCAGTTGTGTTGAATGATGCGCCGAACACAGGCGCATTCACGCAGGATGCCTACATCCGGCAGCACCTGCCCCGCTCGGTGCTGGCCCTGCCGCTCCTCTATCAGGGGAGGCTGACCGGCCTGCTGTACCTGGAAAATACCCAGACCAGCGCCGCCTTCACCCCCGAACGGCAGCATGTGTTGACGTTGCTCTCCGGCCAGATTGCCATTTCGCTGGAAAATGCGCGGCTCTATACCTCGCTGGAAGACCTTGTGGAGCAGCGCACTACCGAGCTTTCGGTCGCGCTAACCGATGCCGAGCGTGCACGCGAGGTTGCCGAAGAAGCCAACGACCTCAAGACGCGCTTTGTCGCCAATATGTCACACGAGCTTCGCACTCCCCTCAACTCCATTATCAATATGACCTACATCATCCGCACTGGTTTACGTGCTCCGTCAACGAGGAGCAGGTGGCCTACCTTGACCGTATCTATGCCAGCGGTGAGCATTTGCTCGGTCTAATTAATGACATTCTGGACCTTGCCAAGATCGAAGCAGGTCGGATGGATCTCTATAAAGAACCCTTGCTGATCGGCGACATTGTCAAGAGTACGCTCTCGACCGCCATCGGCTTGACGAAAGAGAAGCCCATCGAACTGCACCATGACATTGCACCGGGGCTGCCCATTATCAACGCCGACAAAACCCGCATTCGACAGGTATTGCTCAACCTGCTTTCGAATGCCGCCAAGTTCACCGACCAAGGCAGCATTACGGTGCAGGTCTGGCAGGATCACGGGGAGGTTATTATCAGCGTTGCCGATACTGGTATTGGTATTCCCGCCGACAAACTGGGTGACATTTTCGAAGAGTTTCGCCAGGCCGATGAAGGCAGTGCGCGCAGTTATCAGGGCACCGGGTTGGGATTGCCCATCTCGAAGCGGCTGATGGAAATGCACGACGGGCGCATCTGGGTTGAGAGTACGGTTGGCGTTGGCTCCACGTTTTACATCAGTCTGCCGGTGCCCCTCCCGCCGCCCGTGGATACGACCCTGGTATTGCCGCAACCGGGCACGGAGCGAGGGCCGATCATCCTGGTGATTGACGACGACCCGGCAGCGATTGAGATTGTCCATACCTACCTCAGTCAGGACGGGTACGCTGTCTATGGCGTTGCCGATGGACGGCGTGGGCTGGAAGAGGTACATCGACTGCGTCCCGCCGTGATCCTGCTCGACATCATTATGCCGTTTGCGAATGGCTGGAACATTCTGGCCGAATTGAAGCTCGATCCCGAACTACAAACCATTCCGGTGATTATGTATACGGTCGTCGATAATGAACAGCCAGGTTTATCATTAGGGGCCGATGGCTATCTGCTCAAACCAGTGGATGAGCATCTGATGCGGAGTACGGTTGCCAAGCTCGCATCGCCGCAAGCTGTCATCGTGGCGATTGATGATGACCAGAGTGTACTGGACATCCTCCATGAACAACTGGGCAGTGTGGGGGGCTACACAGTGCTGACGGCCAGTGGTGGGCAGGCAGGGTTGGCGTTAATCGCTGAACACCGCCCCGACCTGGTGCTGCTCGATTTGATGATGCCTGATGTCGATGGGTTTGCCGTGCTGGAGGAACTGGACGCCAACCCGGAAACGCGCGATATTCCGGTGGTGGTGCTGTCGGGCAAGGTGCTTACCCCCGAAGAACGACGCTACCTACGGAGCCGGGTGGCAGGTTTGGTGAGCAAACAGGGGACAACCTCGGAGCAGTGGATGGATTGGATCCGCCACACGCTGCGGAAGCGCACCCAACCGAACAGTGCCTGAGGCAGTATATCTACTACAATATAGACTGAACGCATGGGGAGCCAGCAGGTTCCCCATGTATGGTTATAAGGAAATAATTTATTCGACAGACAGTAGTAGAAATACATCACTATCTTTACTTAACATACCTGACACATTTGCACATAGTACCAGGAGCAGCATAAAATCATTCGTTGAGATTGCACGCTGCTGCATTTCCATACAAAAACCGCATAATATACACCAAAAGAATGCTTTTTTCTACTCATCTCACCTTGACAATACTAATTACATACGCTATACTAATCGGTATTACAAAACCAGTGCAGATTGTATCAGCATATAGTCGGGGTTCTTGATACGATATCTCGGTAAATGATAGGGAATGCTCCTGTGTACCTGGCTCCAAGTTGTCGCCGGGTGTTTTTATACATAACAATACTATCTGCTGGTAAAGACGACGCTCACGTCGTCTCGCTGTCGAAAATCGAATAGTTTACCTGGCTTCCCTGTTTGCAGTTAGGTTGGTGTGTACCTTGCTCAAACGGCTGTCTGCACGGCTGTTTTTTTGTTACCTGAAACAGGCCGTCTGGTCTAGTCCACTGCACACAGGTATCGAGAAAGAAATGCATATGCAATATCCTGACAATCGTGAACTGGCGCTGTAACCGTTCGCCACACTTCGCCCAAAGCGTGCCCTGGGGGATATCCCTGCTGTGTTGATGAGTGCCGATACTGCGAAGCGCATTTACTACCAGCGTCAGTTCACATTTTAATCATTACCTATATCGTTTAACTTTTATTAGGCTGTCGATAGATGAAGAGCCTTGTATTGCTCTTGTATAGCTGGGTTCAGCAGGACCACGGTTGCCTGTGATGCGCCCATAAAGGGAGTTATAGTTGAAAACAAGTTATGTTGATCTACGGGCTATGTGCCAAACGGTAACTGAGACAGCCCGCTCCTATTCAATGATCCAGACCGAGCGATGTCTGGTTTTTACCGTAACCATCGACGGTCGGCAGCGCCTCGTTTGCGCTGTCGAGACGATGCCGGATACTCCATTACTAGCCCGTGCGATTGGTGACCGTGCTGCTGCACCAACCATATCATCATTCAGTTCGATATCGATGTTGTTGCGATTGGACACGCGCTCTGGCAGAGTGTGCTCAAACACCATCACATCGCGTTACATGATGTGTTGCTGTTGCAGGCTATGACAATGCCAATCAGCGCAAGCGGCGGCATCCAACCTGACGCATGCGAACGCGCCTACCTGAATGGAACGCTGGTTTCCTGGGATGGACAGCCCATCGCTCCCCTGACCAACAACCGTGTACGGGTATGGCTGCGTGAGCAGGTTGCCAGCATCTTGCAGTCTCCTGCTATCAAGGACGACGAGCCTTTCTCCAACTACGGGCTACGGCCCCGTCAACTCATCACCCGACTGGAACAATGGCTGAAGCGCCGCTGCATGCCGACCATGTTGTACGACTACCCGACCATCGATCTGCTGGCCGAGCATCTTGTGCCGCAGCACGAGGCACGCTCGCAGTTGTCGCCCTCGCTCCTACCGCCAACGGAACCGGGTGAGCCGATTGCCATTGTCGGCATTGGCTGCCGCTTTCCTGGCGGCGCAAACAGCCCTACCGCGTTCTGGCAACTGCTCCAGGATGGTGTCGATGCTATCACCGAAGTGCCCGCCGACCGCTGGGATGTGCAGGAGCGTTTTAACACAGATCGCTCCGTTCCTGGTGCAGTCGTTACCCGGTGGGGCGGCTTCCTCGACGATATTGATCAATTTGATAACGGCTTCTTTGGCATCTCCCCCCGCGAGGCGGCCTGTATGGACCCGCAGCAGCGTATTCTGCTTGAGACGGCCTGGGAAGCGTTTGAAGATGCGGGTATTCCGGTCGATCAACTGGCTGGCTCACAGACTGGTGTGTTTGTCGGAAGCTGGTTGAGCGACTATGGGCAGTCACAGCTTGGCATGCTCGATCAGATTGATACATATGTCGGAACGGGCAGCGTGCTCTCGCTGCTTGCCAATCGCTTGTCGTATGCCTTCGATTTTCACGGCCCCAGTATGGTGACTGATACCGCCTGTTCATCCTCGCTAGTGGCGCTGCATCTGGCTTGCCAGAGCATTCGCACTGGCGAGTCGAGTATTGCACTGGCGGGTGGCTCAAACCTGTTGCTTTCGCCTGCGTTTGCTATCAATTTCTCAAAGGCGCGTGTCCTGTCTCCTGATGGGCGCTGCAAGACCTTCGACGCTCGTGCGGATGGCTACGTCCGCAGCGAAGGGGTCGGGCTGGTCGTGCTCAAACGGCTGTCGCAAGCTCTCGCCGATGACGACCGGATTTATGCCGTTATCCGGGGCGGCGTGGTGCATCAGGATGGGCTGACTAACGGTATTATGGCCCCCAACCGCCACGCACAGGAAGCAATGTTGCGGCTGGCATATCATCGCGCTGGCATTGCCCCGGAAGATGTCAATTATATTGAGGCACACGGAACCGGTACCTTCCTGGGCGATCCTATCGAAACGATGGCCCTCGGTGCAGTGCTGGGAGCCAATCGCAACGAGCACGCCCCCTGTCTGATTGGCTCGGTCAAGACCAATATTGGGCATCTGGAAGGCGCTGCGGGCGTGGCAGGGCTGATCAAAGTCGCGCTGATGCTGTACCACCGTGAACTGGTGCCGTCGCTGCATTTTGAAACGCCGAACCCGCATATCCCATTCGAAGAACTGGCGCTCGAAGTGGTACAGGAGCATCGTGCCTGGCAGAGCAACCATCCGCTTCGCACCGCTGGTGTAAGCTCGTTCGGGTTTGGTGGCACCATCGCGCATATGGTGTTGCAGGAAGCGCCCGTTGCCAATACGCTTAATGCCTCCGATACCGAGCCAGATGAGCCACCCTATCTGCTGCCGCTCTCGGCTCGCAGCCCGCAGGCCCTG
>JAAUSQ010000263.1 GCA_012033195.1 Chloroflexaceae bacterium | reverse complement strand
TAGTCAATCACAAAGCAACACCCGCAGCGGCAGGCTGCCATAGGCAGCGCAATAGGCTTCAATGGCGTGCAAGCGAAAGAGCAGATTGCCCTTGTTATCGGCGACCCCGCGTGCATAGACTCGCCCATCGCGGATTTCTGGCGCAAACGGGTCATTCAGCCAGCCATCTTCGCGGCGAGCCGGCTGCACATCGTAGTGGTTGTAAACCAGCAGCGTGCGGGGGCCTTCGCCAATCTCTGCGAAAATATATGGGTAGCTCTGCCCAACGGTAAAGGTCTGGGTACGTGCCCCCAGGCGGCGCAGGCGGTCAGCCATCATTCTGCTCATCGCCTGCATACCCTCGCCCGTACTTGAGATACTGGGCTGACTGCAAAAGCGCAGCAATTCCTGTGTAAACTGTTCGCGATGCGGGGCGATGTGTTCAGCACGCAGAATATTCATATGTCAGGGATACTTTCCAATATCGAACAGGGCTATAGCCAGACTATTTTAGAGCGCTGCTTCGTAGGTTGTAAAC
This sequence comes from Chloroflexaceae bacterium, assembly GCA_012033195.1. Lineage (GTDB taxonomy): Bacteria > Chloroflexota > Chloroflexia > Chloroflexales > Chloroflexaceae > JAAUSQ01. Next base: position 6,031 of record JAAUSQ010000263.1, on the reverse strand, counting down.
ACACTGCCGGCGGCAGCGTTACCGCCACAGATCACGGCAACGGGGCGGCGGGCCGTGCGGATATCGGCGTTGCCATTGAGCAGCGCTGCAATCACGGCGGCTCCGGCAGGTTCAACAAGCTGGTTACATTCGAGCCAGAGCCAGCGCATTGCTTCTATCATCTGGTGGTCTTCGACCAGCACCACCGCATCAACGTAGCGCTGTGCGAGGGAAAAAGTCATTTCGCCCACCGCACGCGGCTGCAATGTGTCGGCAATAGTCGAGATACTGGGCAACTCAACCACATAGCCCGCCTTCAGACTGGCATCCATACTGGCGGCACCAGTCGGCTCCACACCGATAATGCGGAGTTGCGGACGCAACTGCTTGAGGGCCGCCCCCATGCCACCAATCAGGCCACCGCCACCAATGGCAATCAAGACACAATCGACATCGGGCACATCGTCGAGCAATTCCAGGCCAAGCGTGCCCTGCCCTGCGAGGGTACGTGGTGCATTAAACGGATGCACATAATACAGGTTATCCTGGGCGGCGTGTTCGAGGGCGCGGGTGTGAGCTTCGTCCCATACAGTGCCGTACTGTACTACCTGGGCCTGAAAGTAGCGAATCCGATTTACACGGTCAGCAGTGGCGGTATTGGGCAGGTAGATCGTGGCTGGAATACCCAGGCGCTGGGCAGCATAAGCGAGGGCAAGGCCGTGGTTGCCACCCGATGATGCGACAACACCGCGCTGGCGTTCTTCGTCGGTCAGGCTGAGCAAGGTGTTAATCACACCACGCAACTTGAACGAGCCAGTCAGTTGCATATTTTCGAGTTTCAGCAACAGATTGGATGAAACATCGGTATGCATCAACGGAGCAGGCATCATCGGCGTATGCCGCACATAGGGCTTAATACGCTGGTAGGCTTGTTGAATAGTATATAACGCAAGATTGTATGTCATGAAGAGATTATACTACAATTGCTGTATTCTAAAGCGAACTAAAAAGGCACAGACTAGCGCAGGTTGCGGCGCATCAGCACAACAGCGCCAATTGCCAGCAGCAGCACACCGATGCCTGACAGGATGCCACCGACCCATGCGCCAGACACCGCAAACGTCTGTGCTTGCGCGATAAAATTGGCGCGGGTGCCCTCGGCGATAAACTCAGCCCGAAGTTCTGGCCCTTCCAACCCATCCACAATCATGCCAATTGCTATTAGCGGCGTATGCACGGGAAAGCCTGTATGCCGCAGATCGCTGCTCATGGTTACTTCGGCAGGCGGGTTCCGCAGGCTATAATCGCCCGACACTTGCACGGGGCCATCTGCCAGCAGAACAAGCAAGGGTGGCGCGATGGTTTCGGTCGTGCGCCATTCTAGGTCGCCGTCGCTGTTTTCGCGCAGTTGCTCAACATGATACGCAACCAGACCGCTTTCCGCCACAGGTGAGCGCTCATCAATGCGGCCCTCGATCAGCACTTCGCGGCCTGTGGTACTATCGCGTAGCCCCGCCGCCGATACAACCGGCAGTTGCTCTAGGCGGGCCAGTTCTTGATTGGATGTAAAGAGAAAAACAGCCAGATGCACCCCTGCAGCAGAAGCACCCCCGAAGCCTGCCAGGAACAGCACTGCTATAGGAAACTCAACCCCTTTCCAAATCATGCTTGTGCCTCGTGCTTGCTTATGGTGTCAGGCGTGGCGTTGGTGCAGGCACATCACAGATAAGCTCGCGCACGAGCACCCGATTGGTGCGGAGCTTCACCTCGACAAGATAACGCCCCGGTCGCTCATCGCCAAGCTGAAGCGGTATCTGATAGAAGCCGCGACTGTTGCTCAGGCCACCGCCAATCGGGTTTTCATCGAAGAACAACACCAGCTCGACATTGGGCAGTGTTTCGCCTTCAATCAGGGTGGCCACATCGGGCAGACAGGCGAGGAAGTTGCTTTGCACCGTAGGCAGCGGGGTCGGCGTATTAGATGGTGTCACGGGCACAGGCGTATCAAACGGTGGCAGGGTCGGTGTATTGGTGCGTTCTGGTGCGGTGGTCGGCGTAGATGTATTTTGCGCCACTGAACCACCGCCGCTGCTGTCGCCGCCGCCATTGTCGGGTGTATTGGTGAGAGTAGGGGTGTTGGTTGGCGGGCTTGCTGCTGCGGCTGTCTGGGTCTGGGCCACCTGTGCAGTTGTGGTCTGGTTCTGGGCAACTGCTGCGGTTTGCGTCAGCGGATAGGCTACCTCAGCCGTCTGGGTTTGCCTTTGGACATTTGCTGTACCAGTCGCATACATAGCTACCCGTGTTTGCGTGGCGTTGGTGTTATCGTCCTGGGCAGCGGGGCGGCCTGGCGGGATGGCAAGCATGGTCACCACGGTGACAACCCCCAGTACAAGCATGGTAAGCGGGGTAAAGAGATGGTGACGGGCGGGGCGTTGCGCTGACTTATTCCGCGAGTGCTGCATTCAGTGCCTCTTCGAACTGGGCAAAGGGTAAGGCTCCTACCAGGCGTTGCCCTTCACCCGGCCCGACAATATCAAACACGGGCCGCGAACGTACCCCGCTGTTTCTGGCATCTTCGTAATCGGCCTCGATAAAGGCATGGTGTGTGTGTGTGTCCATACACAGCTCAAACGCTGGTTGGTCCAGGCCAAGTTGCGCGGCGGCAGTGCTGACGAAGCCCCGCACATCGCCACTGCGGAGCATGGCACTCTGGTTGCGATAGATTATGTCGCGCATCTCCCAGAAACGGTCCTGATCAGCGGCACATTCCGATGCTTCGGCAGTCACAAGCGAACTTTCGCCAAGTTGCGCCAGATGACGATAGACCAATGCGGCACGCCCTGGGCGAATGTACTGCTCGATAAGCTCTGGTTCTACTTCCATCACGTGGAAGGCACACGTGCTTCAGAAGAAGTCCGAATACATAACAATTGTTGCTGCGGCATCGGGCACACCAAGCACCGGGTATCCTTCGGCAGTGCGGCTCTGCGGGATGTCTTCAAACGAGAATAACTCCGGCTGAGTAAGTGGTGCAGCCTGTGCATCGGCGGCGGTCGGCGACTCCTCTGGTGCCACAGGTGTTGCCGTGGATGTAGACAGGCTTGCGGCACAGCCACCGAGCAACCACACACTGAACAGGAGATACACAATAGCATACAACGACGAGTTTTGAACAAAGCGCAACATATATCTTTCCTGGATATTGTTTTACTTCCCTTGCATACTCTACCACAAGCCTGTGGGCACGACAATCGTACTTCTGTACAGATAACGTCTAGAACTGTATTCCGGTTCCCACCGCCCGCCAATAGTGCATGGTGCAAGAACGTTGCCACTACGCTGCTACGACTCTGCATCGTCTGGTGATGGTGTGACACCGATCAATAGGAAACTGATCCCGCATCATCGATATACTATGCTGTGTAGAGACCGTTTATTGTGATTGATTCAGCAGGATCGGCGTCTCTGTGGGTCATCTGATCGTAAGAGATCAATTAGATCAAGCGTTCAAGAGCGATCTTATTCTGGCTGGAAAGTGGGGAATGTGTACAATGAAACGAATAAAATCTGTGCATATGTGGGGCATGCGCCGCGCAGACTATTTCATGACGGTGAGATCGTGGAGCCGGAATGTGATTATGTAGGAACAAGGTACATATAATTATCCTTTGCAACTGATCCAAACTGGAGTATAATCAGAGATGCCAAGATACACGTGTACCCGGCACACGATCAGGCCCGCCTGTGCTTCGAATGAACAAGAATAAATGGTAAGAAGAGGTCGCAGTGCCTAGCTTGCCCCACCGTCGAAGAAATCAGCAACCGCAGCAGGAAGCCCCCGATCAGGCTGTCCTGTATACGCTGCTGCAACAAACCCCGCCCGAACATACCCCACTCCGTCCGGTTGTGTTGCGTTCGGTTGCCGAACAGCGCCGCGTTGCATTGCAGCATTATCTGCTGCGTACCTGGGTAGACGATACACTGGCCCACACCGAACGGTTGCTGTTGTTGGTGTTGCTGCTGCTCCCGCCGCTGTGGTGGCTGGCGATCCAGGGCTACGACTGGCTGCAAGCGGCATATCTGCATCAGCCACCTGTGACTGCCGCACTTGCGGCATCGCTTGAAGATACTGCACTGGTGCCGGTGGACACGAGCGCACCACCTGCGCCCGCCCTGACGACACCTGCCGATAATGCTACAGCACCCGCCCCGCTCCAGGGTGCCGAACCATCGCTGCCATTTGTTGCGCCGGCCACTGCCGATGCGCCCGACTATATTGCACCACGTCCGGCCGTGGTGCGCATACGCCCGTTGACCCGCGCCCGCAGCGGCTGGTTATTGCGTCTATCGGTGTAGATACACCTGTCATCGAGGTGTTTGTGCAGGATGGTGTCTGGCAGGTGGCCGACTATGCCGCCGGGTATCATCACGGTTCGGCGCTGCCCGGCGAAATAGGGAATACCGTTCTGGCGGGGCACGCCGGGCTACGCGGGGCTGTCTTCCGTAACCTGTCCCGCGTGCAGGTGGGTGATGAGGTGCAGGTGGCAGCAGGCGGCTGGCGCTTTGTGTATCGGGTACGCGTATTGCGAAGTGTCTGGCCAACGCAGGTGGAGGTGATGCACCCCACCCCAACGCCAGTGCTTACTCTCATTACCTGTACGGCATGGGATACCCAACGCTTTATTGTTATTGCAGATCTGGTTGATACACGTCCGGCGTAGGTTGCTGGTGCGTGGGGGGCATCTGGAGGGCACCTATGAATTCATCCCAACATACAAGCAAGCGCCGCAAGTCGTTGCGCTGGACGGCCTGGGAGCTGTTGATCGTCGGCCTGAGTTTTTTAATGATCTTTTTCCCGGTGTATGCCGAGGTTGGCTACTGGGTCAATCCACCTGTTGCGCCAGCTCAGGAACGTGCTACCGATGTTCCTGAGCCAGAAGCACCGGAAGCACCCGCCGAACCAGAGCGGGCCACGGATGCGCCGCAACCGGAAGCGACCGAGGCCCCGGCTGACCCAGCGCCAACCGCAGCGCCGGAACAACCAGCGCCAACTGAGGCCCCACCTGCCACACCAGAGCCAGCGGTTGACCCCGACCCGGTGAGCACGACTGCGCCAGAGCCAGATACCGCCGCCGAGCCAGCACCAACCAGCCTCCCAGCAACCGACGAACCCGACGACACCGAGCCACAGCAGCGTGTCACCGAAACAACCGAGCCAGTTGTTACCGGAAGCCCGACCCAGGACACCGGTACAACCGGAACGCCAAGCCCAACCCTGGAGCCAGGTGTTACCGAAACGCCGATTGTGGTGCCGCCAACCAGTACATCTACACCAGAGTTCACGTCGATCAATGTCAATAAGATCGCGACGGTGCCGGAGGCCGCACCTGGCGAAACATTTTCGTACCGCATCTCGATTATTACGGCAGATGATGAGCGCACTGTTACCAACTTCCAGGATGTTATTGATAGCAATTTGCGGGTGATTTCTGTTAGCCCCGGCGTGTGTTCGGTCAGTGGGCAGACGGTATCGTGTGGCAGCCTGACAACCAGTGTCTTTGATCCGGTTGTGGTGAGTATTCAGGTGGAGGTGCGTGGTAGTGCGGTGCTCGGCTCGGTTATCAGCAATCAGGCATCGGTCGAAGATGCTACTGACGGCACGGTAACTTCAAATGTGGTGCGGGTCAATGTACGTGGTGTGCCGATTACACCGGGCACCGCTACGCCATCACGCACCCCAACTAGCACCTCGGCCATAGAGCCAACCCCTACATCAACCTTTACACCGAACCCGCAGACGCCAACACCAACGCCGACCAATACCAGCCAGGTGCAGGCAACCAGTACCTCGACCAGCACTAGCGCGCCGGGTGCAACCAGCACATCAACCAATCAACCGGGCGTGACCAGTACCTCGACCAACACCAGCCAACCCGGTGGCCCACCAACACCAGCCAACCCGGTGGCCCCACCAACACCAGCCAACCCGGTGGCCCCACCAACACCAGCCAACCCGGTCGGCCCCACCAATCACCAGCCAACCGGGTGGGCC
>JAAUSQ010000262.1 GCA_012033195.1 Chloroflexaceae bacterium | reverse complement strand
TGCAGGTCAATCTGCCGATTCAATCCCTTCTGCTACATCATTACGTGCTGAAGCTCTTGAACCAACTGAAGCACATTCAGGTGCCATGCCCACAGAAGTATCTCGGCCCACACCTACCATTGACCTAACACGATCCCCTCCGATCCCTACCCCCGACTCTCAACCTTTGGGCCGCATTGCCTTTCTTTCCGATCGTGAGGGAAATCGAGATATTTATATAATGAATGCTGATGGCAGCAACCTGAGTCGCCTGACGGACACTGCGGAAAGCAAATCGGCGCTTGTCTGGTCACCAGATGGGAAGCAGTTAGCATTTCATGCGGGATCACATCTTTATGTTGTAAACGCTGACGGTTCTCAGTTAACCGAGATAGGGACGAATCCTATGGGGCTTGGGACATCTCCAACATGGTCTCCAGATGGTGCCCGGATTGCCTTCAAATCTGAGCGAATGGTCTATGTCATTAACCCAGATGGAACAGATCAACGTGCAGTGGGTAGTATTCCTCCAGGTGCGAATCATCTAGATTGGTCACCGGATAGTCAAACCATCGCCTACGACTTTTTGGCCGAAGACAATACAAGGAAGATAGGGTTTGTTACTCTGGATGATGCAGATCCTTTCTCCTTACCCGTTACAGGAAGGAACGTAACGTATCCTGTCTGGTCACCAGATGGCACTCGGATGGCATTTGTCTCTGATCTGAACAGTAGTTCGAGCAACAATTATGCATCTGATATTTACATCATCAATATTGATGGAACCGGATTAGCGCGGGTAACTAGTAATGGTGCAACTGATCCTGTCTGGTCACCAGATGGCACCCGAATGGCGTTTGTCTCTAATATAAATGGCAACGACGACATATTTCTCGTCAATCTTGATGGTTCGCAATTAACACAGCTTACACAGCATGAGGCACAAGATAGTTCACCGACCTGGAGCCATTGATGTGCTTTTACAACATCGAATGGACGAAAAAACGAAACCTGTCCGATCACAGGATAAAGGCGAGACTTTACCTCCACACCTCCCGCATGCGCTGGTAGGCCATTTGTCCCTGGAAGCGGGCAATGTTGTCTTGCAGGTCGATAACGAGGCATTCTTCAGTGCCTCCATTCAGCGGGCCGCGCATTCCCCGTCCGATCATTTGCTCATATAGTACAACACTGGTAGTCGGGCGGGCAATAATTACTGCACGTATCTTTGGAGCATCAAATCCTGTCGTTAGCACACCATAATTACATAGCACGCGCAGTCGGCCTGCTCGGAATTCCTCGATAATATGTCGCCGGGTTGCGCGACGTGTTTCACCCGTCACAACTGCAGCACTGCGCCCCTTCCGGCGGAGAAGTACCGCTATTGCCTGAGCATGCTCCACGGAACAGCCGAAAAATAGAACTGGCCAGTCTTCCGGCAATTCGAGAATCCTTTGTAGTAGATTTGCGTTACGAGGGGCACTCTCACCAACCTTTTTGAGAAAACTGTCAGGAAATTGACCAAATTGTTCAAACCGTTCCTCTTCCTTATCTGACAGCCGGAACGTCTGTACCAAGGCTCATGCCACCTGCACCACAAAAGAGGTCAAGCACGATAATCGTGTCAGGGTCATCCACGTGGCCCTGCCACTGCTCCAACCCGTCCTGCGTTTGTAACCGGGGGTCGAGCCTGATAAACTCACCACGTCGGGAAGGGAGTTTAGCACTGCGATAGATACCGTTTGCATCACGTGGAATGTCTATACGTTCATGTGTCATAGTGAATAACAAGAATTCATGTGCGTTTCTTCAGTGTTGACACGAGTATACCACAAGGCTCGGTAGGTGGTATAATGCCGACGATCCTACGCCGCTTCGGCTCCTTCCTCGTCTTCATCAGCTTCCGGTTCGCTCGTATCGGTATGGTATGCCATCGGCTTGCCCATTACCCCCGCAATCCGATCGAGCAGGGCCCGCTCTCGTGCCGCAAAGAAGGCCTCAAATGCGTCCTGCCGCAGATGTGCCGGTTCAATCGCCCCGCCCCGCAACAGTAATGCACTGCCTCCTTTGTAGGCTGCACTATTGCGCGAGCGCAGGGTACGCAAGCGTGATGGCGCAAAGTTCGCATCACGCATTGTAGTTGGCTCTGGCCCGCCCGTAAGCCACACGATGACTTCGGGTAGATCACGGGCAAAGCGGGTTTCAACCGCGCTGCCATAAAGTTCACCAAAGACGCCACACCAGAACCACCGGGCAATCTTGCGCTGTACACCATCATGCTGTGCCCGTGTCCCCAGCGTAGGAAAGATCGCCGTGAGCGGTACTACTTGCGTCCGATATGGCAGGTCGCGAGCATCGAATATCTTCTGCTCGTGCAGGAACTTCGCCGACTGGACAACGCTCTCGGTAACCAGAACAGCCCATTGCTGATACTCAGACAATGACAGGCGCAGAATGTCCTTGCGTTTGCAGCTAATGACCAAGGGCCTGCTCGCCCGGTCTACCGTTCTCAAAGTGGGTACGTCGTCACTCGTAGGTGGTAAGCAGTGCGACGACCTGCAAGAAATCATCACTCTTCAGGTTGTCGCGCACACCATACAGACGGAGCCGGTTCTCACGGCTGCGCCAATCGTCGCGCAGATTGAAATCATCGGCGCTGCGGGTGACCACTTCGGCTCCGGTGCTATCGGTCAGCAGCAGGCGGACTTCGTACACCGAGCCGGGGACCAGCAGCAAAGGCAAAAAGGATTGTTCTATGCTCTTGACAAATTCCATCATCGGTGGGTTTGGGCCATAATGTACGACAGTCCTATTCTTTTTACGACTGTGCAGCTTCCCAGGCCGCAGGAACAGCCGTACTAAGCCACCACGTCCAGAATTCTCGACGCCGTTGAAACGAGACCATCTCCATAGCAGTCCAGAATGCTTGTTGCTGCTGGAAATAGGCCATTGCAACAGGCTCTGAGGGTTCCATTGCTGGTTTTTCAGGATCAAGTGTGGTGTATGCCTTCATAGCTGCGCCCGCATAATCGAGGGCAAGCACATCCAGATCATCATCTGTCAGGTGTGCAACAAACGTTTCTTGTGAAATCAACTCAAGAAGATGTGGTCGCAGTATCGTATTGGCAGCATTAAGTATGGCATGCGCGGCAGAGAAAGCCTGCAAAGGTATATCGTATGCCATCGCACCCAACCAGTCATGGGTGCGGTGGGTAAGGGTTTCTAACTGGGATTTCACTCGTGGATCAAGCGTGTTAACAAATGCCTCACTTGCGATGAGGAGGCGGTATGGCGTATAAACATCTGCTGTGGGGTCTTGCGCAAGGAGGTGCGGTATCTGCCGTTCCCAGATAGGATACACCTGCTGTGCTGTGATCCGTGCTAAATGGCCGGACCGACAGTAGGCGCGCCGTTGCTCGTTGTATCCCCGTACAAGTGGCCAGCCAAATGTGCGATATACCTCCATGCGATAACCAGGTTTCAAATGGTACTTTGGATCCTGGTCTACCATCATTATTAGCCGCTCGGTAAGTTCTTGTAGTGACATGTTTTTCCAGAGTTATTGTGCTTCTATAAACCAGCCGTAAAACAAGACCTATCGATGTGCTCCAGATAACACTATTTGGCGTTTGGCTTTGCAGTAGGCTGATAAGCCGTCGGTCAAAGCATACAGCATTTGAGTAGACACTGAATGGCCACCTACAACTGGAGTATATTTCTATCAGAATAGAACAGTAACACCACTTCCTGGGAGCTTAAGAAAACGCACAATGCGCCTGCTTCAGAAACGAGATACTGCTGAACTCGCTGTACAATGCTTGTTCCGGTGATGTCTCCGATATCACCCATGTGGGCTGCACGAAACTGCAGTAGATCATCCGGTTTTACAGTGGGGGGCATCAATGTGGTGACGTTGCCCGCCAAGATGTTGTGATGTTTCAGAAGCAGTTCTGTAAACAGGTGTCCCCCATCTACACCGATGCCAGCCTGCAAACAATGGTCTATAAAGTGGTTTGCCTGCGGGCTAACGGAAAATTCCCTAAGAGGGTTTTCGTTCGCATCTTCCATCAGGATACCATCTCCATTTTTCAGACCCTCTACCTCTCCCTTTCTGATAGTCCCAGTGCGGACCATGGCTCTGATAATTCTGCAAGGCTGGCCGAAGGCTTTCGCCTGTTGATCGGTTGTACCATGCTCCTCCCTCTACACCAGGTGGACCTCCTCCAACCCACTCCCAACCGGGTCCCGCGTCAGGAAGCGCCCCGTGCCCCCATCATACCACCTGGCGCGTAGGGAGTACAGCCCCAGGGTCGCGTCGAAGCGCTCGCCCGTGAACTGGTACGGGTTGGTGGTGCTGCCCGTCTGCCGCAGTACTGTGCCAAACGCTTCGTACTCGGAGCGGTCGCTGACGGCTCCGGTGCTATCGGTCAGCAGCCGCACTATCTCTCCAATTTGTTTACTCAACTTCAGATGCGACGTGGCGTTGGTGGATGCGTGCAAGCGCTTCGCGGACGACCTCTTCCGGGTCACCATACACCTGGCTCTCTTCTTCTGGCATCCGTAACAGTATATGATTCAATCGGGGGAGCACGCTGCGCTCTGCCAAGCGACCGAGCGCAACGATAATTGCACAGAACGTTTCCGCGTAAGGGTAGGGTAATTCTGTGTCATTTCGCCATGGAAGCTGCGCAAGTGTGTTTAGTAACGGTTCTACTACATGTGGCTCTCCTATCATGCCCAGCGCATATGCGACATCCATATTGACGGGGTATTCGAATTCACCCCCAACGACATATGTGGCTGTGTCATTGAGCAGACTCAGCAAATCTGGTATAGCCTGTGGGTCGCCAATCTGACCTAAGGCACTGGCCGTTTCTGCACGCACGCGCGGATTAGGGTCATGGAGACAGTCCAGGAGGGCAGGTACTGCGGCGTGGCTGCCCAGTTCGCCCAGTTCACGAGCCGCTGCCGTCCGAATCGTGTCGGTTGGATCGGTCAGGAGGGCTGTCAGGCTCGTAAGCGCTTTTGGTCCCCCCAATACCCTGACCGCACGTGCCGCTTCGCTATGGATATTGGGATCAGCATCGGTGAGCAAGGGCGTGAGGGCCACAACGGCTTTGTGCTCCCCCAGTGCCGCCAAGGTCGCAATGGCCTCCAGCCGCACAGCGGTATCCGGATCTTGGAGCAGGGCAAGCACTGGTGCAGCGGCCCGTCGGTCACCGAGGGCTTCCAGTGCTGCAAGGACGCGGCGGCGTACACCGATATGGGGAGCATTGAGATAGGTAGCGAGGAACGGTAGTGCTTGCGGTTCACGCAGTTCACCGAGTACGAGCGCTGCGTGATAGCGGATGCCCAGATTGACGTGGGAGAGTGCGTCAATCTGGAGATCCCGCATGTGGTCAAGGAGCTTCATCAGCCACATCCGTTCCCCTCCGCTGCGATATGCTTCGATCTGATTTAACACTAAGACCAGAGCATCATCACCCCACTGGCGGAGTTCAGCAACCACCATTGCTGGTTTTGGTCGGCGGCGTAGCATCGATGCGAAGCGCTCAAGACGTATCGGATCGACCGAGTTAGTCGGTGGGAGGGCATAGTCATCACTATCAAACATTGTGTCTCCTCAGCATGAAATCAAATGCCCAATTCGCATGTCCTTCACTTAATGTATCGCTGCAGAGCGAGTTTCTGGGGTCTGCCCCATCCAGGATACAGGTTGCGTGCAGCAACGGCTCCTCATCTCCCGATGATCCTATCGGTAGACCCAGATATCCTCCTCATTTATTCCTTCGATGCCAAAGCCGAGGAGAATGAGCGGAACTAAACCTTTGCCGACTGGTCCCACCCAATATAGCGGGATCTGTCCACCCACAACATCGTCAAAATGATTTATGCATGCTGAACAAGGGCCGCCACCAAGGGGTGGACCTTGTGATCGTGAAACACCTACCGCTTTCAGATCACGAGCAACCAAGCTAAATCTGCTAGTATGTAGCTTAAGCTGAGAATATTTAACGAGTAATTGTTCGGCATGACCTGATGGAGTACCTGCTCGCAATTCTACACCTCTACTTCTAAAAAATGGATGTTGTGGATGTATCACTTCATAGCCAGGATTTTGAGCCTGAAGTCTGCGAATGATATTTGGTCTATCAGTTGACACTGATATCAGTTTCGTCCCTCCAGAGTTGGCTCTTCCGATGGTGATGCCTCTCATATCCATATCACTCGCAAGTGAGTTACGCAATCGTATTTGTATCCTCTTAGCATCTGCTGCTCGACGACCGCCTAATTCCTTATACTTAAGGAATTGTGCATTTTGGACACCTCTTTGATGGGCATGTAAGTTACGTGTTTTCTTCGAGTTTTTTCTTGAACCAGGACTTGTCCAACCAGCACTTCCCCGCTCGGGTCCGTCCCGTTCACCGGGTTGTTCGCGGTGTAGCCATAGCGGTTCAGCTCGACCGGGTGCTGAACATCGATAGGGTACGTGTCCCGCGTCAGGAAGCGCCCGGTGCCCCCATCATACCACCTGGCACGTAGGGAGTACAGCCCCGTCGCGGCATCATACTGCTGCCTGGTGTATCGGTAG
>JAAUSQ010000261.1 GCA_012033195.1 Chloroflexaceae bacterium | reverse complement strand
GGGCGATCCGCAGGCGGGCGATCTCGTGGGTCGGCCAGCTCGGTGATGTCCATCCCGTCGAACACGATGCGGCCCGACCGGGCGCGCGGGTTGCCGCAGATGGTCATCATCAGCGTCGACTTGCCGGCGCCGTTGGCGCCGATCAAGGTGACGATCTCGCCCTCATTGACGTCGAGATCGACGCCCTTGAGCGCGAGGTCGCCGGTTGGATAGCGTTTTTCCAGCCCCCGGATTTCGAGCACCGGTCCGGGCTTACTTGCATGCGTAGCTGACGTTCATCGTACGATCAATATCGCGCACCACCTGCCAGTGCTGCTTGTAGTTGATGGGCGCGAACTTTTCCTGCGGCGGCTCGGCCTTGCCGAACTCTTCCAGCAGCGCGCTGCCCTTCCAGTCGAAGGTCGCGAAGGCTTCCTGGATCTTCGCCTGCAGCTCGGGGCGCAGGTTGTGGGCCTGCTCCACCAGTGCCTCGCCCACCTGAAGATTGAAGGGCGGCCCCGCGTGCAGGTCGGAAACGTGCATCAAGGTATAACGCATAATAAGTCCTTTATCAAACGCCTCACACCTCATCCAGTGCGGGGCGCTCTGGTACATCGGTGGTGGTTGGTTGGGTGACAGTACTGGCAGGGCGCTCGTTGCGTGAGGCCAGATAGATGCCGACCAGCAACACCACAAAACCTACCAGTTGCAACGGGGCAAACTGTTCGCCAAACAACGCCCACGCCAGCAGCGCCGAGGCGATTGGTTCGCCGAGCAGTGCCACGCTGATAAACGTTGCCGACAGGTAGCGCAGCGCCCAGTTAAACGAGGTGTGCCCCAGGATTTGCGGGCCGAGTGCCAGACCGATCACGCAGGCGTAGGCCAGTGTCGAAAAGCCAAGCACGGGCAGCCCTTGCAGCGCCACCCATACCACCAGCACCACCGCCGCACAGCTATACACAATCCAGATATAGGCCAGCACCGACACCCGCCGCCGCAGGTTGCGCCCCACCAGAAAATAGCCCGCCACCGAAAACGCGCCCGCAAGGGCCAACATATTGCCAAGCGATGGGTTGCTATATTGCCCCAGCGCACCGGCTGATAGATCACTCAGGCCGATGAACATACTGCCCACTACGGTGAGGCCCACGCCAGCGGTGGCCAGCCACGTCAGCCGTTCGCGCAGCACCACAAATGCCAGCAGCGCCGTCCAGATGGGACTGGTGGAGACAAGCGCGGCACTGCTCGCAACCGAGGTATATTCCAGCGAACTGATCCACGCTGCAAAGTGGATCGCCAGGAACACGCCCGCCGCCACGCCCCATGCCACATCTTGCCTGTGCAGGCGGCGCAGTTCGCCACCCACCCGCACCAGTGCCATAGGCAGCAGAATGAGCGAGGCGAGCGCAATGCGTCCGGCGGCAATCGTCAGCGAAGGCATGCCCTCGTTCTGGGCAACACGGATCATAATGGCGGCGGTGGAGGCGATGAGGATGCCACCCGCCAGTACCAGGAACGGAAAAACGTTCTGGTTGCTCATGCGCGAACGTCCGGTTGCTCCGTCGCTAGCGGCGGTTGCCGCCCGTTCAGCCCCAGTGCCCGCATGACCGGGTTGCTCTGCGATTGCAAATGATCGAGGTAGCTCACCAGGAAGAAGCCAAACACCGCCAGCACCACCGCACCAAAGAACTCGCCAGAGGCAAAGTTGGGCAGCACATTGGCTTCGACCAGCGGCGCAACTTCGCCGTGTCGGTCGATATAGGTTTCAGTGACGATTTTCCAGGGCCAGATTTCCCACAGCGAGCCGATCATAAAGCCGACCAGCACGGCAATCGTCGCCTGCTCGTAGCGATTGAGCAGCCAGCTTAGCACCCGCGCAAAGAAGAGCAACCCCACCGCAGCACCCGCCGCAACCGGCAGCACCACCAGCAGGTTCAGGTCGCTAACGGCACTCAAGACATAGTCGTACTGTCCGAGGATAAGCAGAATAAACGAGCCAGAAATACCGGGCAGGATCATCGCCATAATTGCGACCGCGCCACTCAGAAAGAGCGTGAGCGGGTCGTGCGGCATGTTCACAGGTATCAGGTTGACGATGATAAAGGCCACCACCGTGCCAATGATGAGCATCGCCCAGGTAAGGCGCGACCAGCGGATGTGGACACCTACCGCTATAATTGAGGCGATAATCAACCCGAAAAGAAGGCAAACAGATATTGCGGCTGATTCACCAGCAGCCACTCCATCACATTTGCCAGCAGCAGCACCGCACTGCCAATACCGAACATCAGCGCAATCACAAATTGCCAGGGGATGTGTTCGAGCAACGCCTTGAACTTGGCTCCGATCAGCAGGCGCAGTGCATCAATATTAAAGGATTTGATCGCATTGATCAGGTCTTCGTAAATACCGAGAATAAACGCCATCGTGCCGCCCGACACGCCGGGGATCAGGTCGGCCACGCCCATGGCAAAGCCCGTCAAATACAGGCGGGCATACTGGCGCGGCGTATGCGGGTGATTGTCCAGCTTGGTCATTCGTCTCTACTCCAGGTGTTGTGTACTAACAAAACAGGCTACAGCTATGAGTGCAGCCATAGCATATCATGACGGACAAACGGGTATCCGTCAATCCCCCGCAGCGCGTATCTGGCACACGATGCCTACCCCCGCTCCCATACACGGGCGCGGGGGCATGCGGGTGAGGGGACGCCTACATTATCTCTCGCAGCACCGCCATCACCTCGTCAATGTGCTGTGGCTCCACAATGAGCGGCGGCAGCATCCGCACCACGTCGGCACCGGCGACAGCCAGCAGCACGCCTGCATCGTGCCCACGCATGCGCACATCGGCAGCCGAGCCGTGGATCTTCAGGCCCCGCATCAGGCCCCGTCCGCGCAGTTCAATCACCGTATCAGCACGTTCGGCGGCGAAGTCGTGCAGCGCTTCATCGAGGTAGCTGCTCACCTCGCGCACCCGTTCGAGGAAGGCCGGGTCGCTGATACGGTCAAATACCACTTTTGCTACCGTGGTTGCCAACGGCCCACCGCCAAAGGTCGTGCCGTGGTCGCCATAGCTGATCGCCTCTGCAACACACTCGTTGAGCAGCAGCGCCCCGATAGGCATACCACCTGCTAGCGGCTTGGCAATCGCCATCATATCAGGCCGCACCCCATACGGCTCGTGCGCCCATAGCGTACCCGTGCGCCCCATCCCACACTGAATCTCATCCAGGACCAGCAAGGCACTGTGTTGGTCGCACAGTTCGCGCAGGCGGTGCATAAACGCATCGCTCACCACCCGCAGCCCACCTTCGCCCTGCACCGGCTCCACAAACACGGCGCATACATCATCTGTGATAGTCGCTTCTATCGAGGCGATATCGTTATACTGTGCAAAGCGCACATCCGGCATCACAGGCATAAACGGCAGGCGGTACTTTTCGGTGGCCGTCAGCGCCACCGATCCCATCGTGCGCCCGTGAAACGAGCCATCAAAAGCAACCACACCGGTTTTGCCTTCGCCGTGAAAGGTGCGGGCAAACTTGCGCGAAAACTTGAGCGCGGCCTCGATTACCTCGTGCCGCTATTGCCAAAATACACCCGCTGAAACACGGGCGTGTGCTCAATCAAGGCCCTTGGCCAGTTCGCCCGCAGGCCGTGTGTGGTACAGCCCCGATGTGTGCATCAGCTTCGCGGCTTGCTCGGCAATCGCCTGCACCACGGCACTATCGCCGTAGCCCAGCGCATTGACGGCAATGCCAGAGACAAAGTCGAGATAGCGGCGGCCCTCCATATCGTACAGGTACATGCCCTCGCCGCGCTCAATCACAAAGTCGGGTTGTTGATAAAGCTGTAATAGATAGGTCTTATCGGTCTGAATGGCGGTTGCCGTGGTTGGCTGCTGTTGCATCATACACCTCGCTGCGCTCTAGAATATTACGTGGTTATCATCTATCGTGTACTATAGTATAGCAGCGAATACATGGGCGGTGGCAAGCGACACAAGCGCCGGACGACACCCTCATGCCCCATACCGATTGCCTGCACTTGCTTCACAGTGTGGTATAATACGCAGTTGATTTGATGTGAAAGGACATGTGTGAATTATACACTGGCGCTTGGTCCATTTACTCCATACTGGCGCGGCCCGCAGCGGCTTGTGCTCACAATCGACGGTGAGCGTGTTGCCGATGTCACCTACCGGGCCGGCTACAACGAGCGGGGTATTACTGAACGCCTGCCCCGCCTGCGCCTTGAAGCAGCGCTGCATCTTGTGGCACGCTTCAGTGGTACTAGTTCGCACGCGCACACGCTGGCCTTCTGTCAGGCGCTTGAAGCGCTCATGGCGATTGATGTACCCGAACGGGCGGCTGTGCTGCGCTGCGTGGGGGCCGAACTTGAGCGCTGTGCGGCACATCTGTATACACTGACCGACCTGTTTGAGTTGCTAGGCCGCCAGCAGACCAGCGATGAGCTTCGCCGCCTGTGGGAACAGGTACGCGAGGCGATGCGTCTACTCAGTGGACGTCCGGCACTGCTCGACCTGTGCCTACCCGGTGGGGTGCGCTGCAATATTGACGACGACACCCGCCGCGATCTGCTGGCCCTGTTTGGCAGCACCGCCCAGGCGCTATATGCGCTAAGTGAGCGCACGATTGCCGAACGGGTACTGCTGGCGCGTACTGTCAATGTGGGCACCCTGGCCCGCTCGGTTGCCGAGCAATATGGGCTGCGTGGGCCGCTGGCGCGTGCTTCGGGCGTTGCCGCCGATGTACGCCACGATGCACCCTATGCCGCCTATGCCAGCCTGGAGGTTGATACCGTGACGCAGGAAGGCGGCGACGTGCATGCGCGGCTGGTGGTGCTGCTGCTCGAAGCATTCGAGAGCCTGCAAATTGCGGAGCGTGCCTTGCAAGCGCTGCCTGATGGCGCATGGGAAGGCAGCCTGCCGCCCGGTCTGCCCGATGGCGAAGGCAGTGCCGCCGTCGAGTCGCCGCGTGGCCTGCTGCGCTACACTGTACGCAGCGATGGGCAACGGCTTGGTGCCGTCACTATCGACGCGCCCCACCAGATTGACCGATTGCTGGCGCGTACCCTGTTTGTAGGCGCACTGGTAGACGACATCGTGCTGATTGCCCTCTCAACCGATGCGTGCGCCGCCGATGCGGAAGGCTAGAAACAACCCTTGATTGTACTTGCACTAACTCTGCTGGCGCTGACTGCCGCTCTTGCTCTGGTGCTCAGCCGCTTTGTGCCAACGCGCACCATCGGCATCGGTGCAGCAGTGCTGATGCTGGCAGCGGCGGTGCTGCTCTTTTCCCGCCCCGCGCCCAGCCTGTTACATGGTTTAGCTACGAAGAAACCAGCATCGAGCTTGCCCTGCGCCTCGACCAGCCAACTACCGCGCTAGCACTGGTGCTGCTGGTTGGTGGAGCCAGCGCCCTGCTGATGCTGGCGCTGGCGCTGCCCGCTACAGTGCGCGGCTTCGGCAGCCTGTTTACCTGGGCAGTACTGGCCCCTGCTGCGGCGCTGCTGGGTCTCAGCAGCAGCGGCTTTGTGTTACCGTTTGCGTGGGCACTGGCGGTGCTGTTCAGCTATAGCGCAGTGCGGGCCAGCGGGTCGCTTGGCAGCGTGAAGGCGCTGCCGCGTATGCTGGCGTTTGGCCTGCCCGCCAGCATGCTCCTGCTGTGCTACCTGCTGCTGCCCGCCCCTATCCCAACGGCCCCCCTTGCTGGAGCGTTCACCCTGTTGCTGGCGGTACTGGCCTGCCTGATGCTTGCAGGAGCCGCACCATTCCATAGCGCCCTGCACGAAGCCAGCGAAGCCCCGGCAGCACTGGCGGCGCTGTTGTGTGGGTTGGTGTTGCCGCTGCTGGCGCTTGGCACGCTGGTGCACCTAGTGGCCGATTTGCGGGCCAGCCTGCTTGTCCCCGAACTACCCCGGCTGTGGCGCGGCGTGCTGATTGGCCTAGGCCTAATCGGGTTGCCAGCGTGTGCGGCGGGTGCCCTGCGCGAAGTGCGGATGAAGCGCATTCTGGCCTGGATGGTTGGCTTTCAGGCGGCAAGCGTGGTGGTGGCGCTGGGTGTGCCGCACCCGCTGGCAGCCCTGGCAACCTCGGCGCTGCTGGTCAATCTAGCGCTCTCCACGCTGGTAGGTACGCTGGCAATGGCAGTGCTCGAATGGCAGACCGGCAGCGATGACTATACCGTGATTGGGGGCGACCCGCCCGCGCTGGTCGATGATCTGCGTTTGCCGGCGGTATTGTGGGGCATTGCTGGCCTTTCTGCACTGGGTCTACCGGGTTTGTGGGGCTTCTGGGGGCGTGTCTGGCTGCTCGAACGCTGGGCGACTACTCGGTGTGTGGCTGCTGGTGCCCGATCGTGGTCGGCGAGTGTTTTGGCAGCACTGGCCATCTGGTGCCTGTGGCGCGGCTGTGGGCGGCCAGTGTCAACCGCAGCACGGCAACCGCCTGGTCAACGGTGCAACCGTTCGGGCCGGTGCTGGTGCTGGCGTTGCTGCCGCTGCCCGTGCTGGGCATCGTGCCACAGCTTGCCTGGGCTGGCTGGCTGCAAGCCGTGCCTGCTGCGCCCGCCGACCTGCCCGCCGAACCACTGCG
>JAAUSQ010000260.1 GCA_012033195.1 Chloroflexaceae bacterium | reverse complement strand
TGTTTTATTACGATATTGAACAGTGGCTCAATGGCGACCCGGCGATAGCTCCACCGCTAGAACGCCGTACCGGGCGCAACAGCGACTGGATGCACCTCAACAACTTCGATATTATCTCGATGCCCGACAAGTGGGAATATCCCTGGTACGCTGGCTGGGATCTCGCCTTTCACTGCATCCCCCTGGCAATGGTTGATGCCAACTTTGCCAAAGAGCAACTGCTGGTGCTGACCCGTGAATGGTTTATGCATCCCAATGGGCAGCTTCCCGCCTATGAATGGAACTTCGGCGATGTCAACCCACCTGTGCATGCATGGGCCGCGTGGCGCGTCTACGAAATCGATGGCAAGCGCGATACCAACTTCTTGAAGCGCGTCTTTAATAAAATGCTGCTCAACTTCACGTGGTGGGTCAACCGCAAGGATGCCGAAGGGCGCAATATCTTTCAGGGTGGCTTTCTTGGCCTGGATAACATCAGCCTGTTTGATCGTAGCGCCACGCTGCCCGGCGGCGGCACCGTCGATCAGAGTGATGGTACGGCGTGGATGGGCTTCTTCTCGCTCTCCATGATGAACATCGCGCTGGAACTGGCCCGCGATGATCCGGCCTACGAAGACATGGCGATCAAGTTTTACGAGCATTTTCTCTGGATTGCGCTGGCCATTGGCGGCGAGGCCCACAACGGCCCCGGCCTGTGGAATGAGCAGGACGGCTTTTATTATGATGTGCTGCGCATGTCGCACGGTGGTATGGTACCGCTGCGGGTGCGTTCGCTCGTCGGGCTAATGCCACTCATCGCCGTTGAGACGGTCGGGCACGAAACGCTAGACCGCTTTGCCGACTTTGCCCGCAGCATCGACTGGTTGCAGACGCACCGCCCCCACCTTGCCGAAAACATGGCCCGCGTTGATGTAGCCGGCTATGGGCGGGCGCATCTGTTTGCGATGCCCACCGAAACACGACTGCGGCAGGTGCTGCGGTATATGCTCGATGAGCAGGAGTTTCTCTCGCCCTATGGCATCCGCTCAATCTCGAAAGTGCATCAGCAGCCGTATGTGCTGGATTTGAACGGACAGACCTTTGCCGTTGAGTATTCGCCCGCCGAGTCGCGCAGCGGGTTGTTCGGCGGCAACTCGAACTGGCGCGGCCCGATCTGGTTCCCGATCAATTATCTCTTAATTGAAGCGCTTCGCAAATATCACCGCTACTATCGCGACAACGTACTGGTTGAATGTCCCACCGGCAGCGGTGTGATGATGACGCTTGATCAGGTGGCCGATGAATTGTCCCGCCGCCTGACACGTATCTTCCTACGTGATGCCAATGAACACCGCCCGGTCTTTGGCGGCTTGCAGCGGTTTCAGCACGACCCGCACTGGCGCGATTATATCCTGTTTTATGAATATTTCCACGGTGACAATGGTGCTGGTCTGGGCGCATCACATCAGACTGGCTGGACGGGCCTGGTAGCAGAACTCCTTAATCGCTTAACACAGGAGCAATCATCATGAAGGGTATTCCAAACAAGAAGGTGCTTGTCACAGGCGGCAGCAGTGGTATCGGACAGCAAATTGCTATCAAGTTTGCTGAATACGGCGCAGATGTTGCAATCAACTATTACCGCGACCGGGCAGAGGCCGAAACAACCGGACAGGCTATCGAATGGTGTCGCAACCAGGTGCAGCAGCACGGCGGCAAGGACTTGCTGCTACAGGCCGATGTCAGCAAAAAAGAAGACGTTGACCGCATGTTTGATACAATGCTGGCCGAGTGGGGCACCATCGACTACCTGATCAACAATGCAGGTATTCAGATCCCCGCCGACAGCGATGCGCTGAGCGTTGAGCAGTTTGCACGGGTCATCAATACCAACACGGTCGGGGCCTTTATGTGTGCTCAACGGGCCATTCAGTACTGGCTGGAACAGGACAAGCCCGGTGTCATCATCAATGTGTCAAGCGTGCATCAGGTCATCCCCAAGCCGCGCTTCGTCGGCTACAGTGTGAGCAAAGGCGGCATGCAGAACATGACTACTACGCTGGCGTTGGAGTACGCCGGACGCAACATCCGCGTCAATGCCATCGGCCCTGGTGCCACTGTCACCCCGATTAACCGGGCCTGGATTGACGACCCGGAGAAGCGAGTAATGGTCGAGAGCCATATCCCGATGGGGCGAGCTGGCACCGCCGAAGAGATGGCCGAGGCAACGGCCTTCCTGTGCAGCGATCTGGCGGCCTACATCACCGGGCAGACCCTGTTTGTGGATGGCGGCCTGACGCTGTATCCCGATTTCCGCATCGCGTGGTCATCCGAATAGAGGCCACCAGCAATGCACAATCGCTCGCTGCTCTCGACGCGCAACCGCAGCATTGCGGCGGTCTATCTGAGCGGTCTCCTGGCGGGGATCGCCCTGATCCTGTTTCCATCGGCGGGGGCGTTGTTCACCGACCCCGCCTATCACAACCTGAGCAGCCAGCAGTTCGGGGTGCTGTTCACACCGCAAATCATTACCGCAATTGTGGCAGCATCGCTGACGGCAACCCTGGCGCAGCGTATCGGGATGAAGCGCGTGATGGCAGCGGGGCTTGCACTGACTGCCCTGGCGATGCTGTTGATGGCCCTCAGTCAGTGGGCGCTTGGCCTAGTCGGGGCATTCCTGCTGTTACTGGCGGCAACTGCCGCAATGGGCGCGGGCTTCGGCCTCACTATCAGCGCCCTGAACGCCTACGCCTTCAATCTATTCCCTGGCCGAGAAGATAGCGCCGTAACTGCCGTGCATGTCTGTACCGGCATCGGGCAGGCAGGGGCGGCGCTGCTGCTTGGTCTCTTTACCGGACTCGGTCTATGGTGGGGCGCACCGCTGGCAGTCCTGCTGGCTATCGTTCTGTTGCTGTTCTTCCAGGCTGGTTTGCCGCTCGAACTCCGCACCGCCACCCCCACCGCCGCCGCAACCCGCCCCACCGAACGTGGCATGCCGGGGCGTGTGTGGTTGTTTGCGCTGGTCACGCTCACGTATGGCGTGGTTGAGAGTGTCTTTGGCAACTGGACACCGCTGTATTTGCAAACCAACGGCCTCAGCCCTGCCGATGCTGCGCTGGGGCTGTCGATCTTCTGGGCGGCGGTAACGGGTGGGCGGGTGTTGTTTGCGCTTGCCGCCGTGCGCTTCAATGTCAGGCCATTGTTGTATGTAACGCCATTTGCAGTGGGGGCCGTGCTGCTGGTGCTGCCCCTGCTGAATGGCAACCTGGCCCAGTTTTTGGCACTGGCAGCGGCAGGGCTGGCGCTCAGCTACTTCTTCCCGTACAGTATCAGCCTTGCCAGCGCCGAGTTTCCCACCCGCACGGCGGCGGTATCGGGCTTGCTGGTCGCCGGGTTGCAACTGGGCAGCGGCCTGAGTGCCAACATCGTCGGCTTTGCCAACGCCATTATTCCGCTGTCCGTGCTCTTCCAGGCATCGGCGGCATATATGCTGGTGATGGGTGCGCTGGTGCTGTATCTAGAACGTACCCGCCCGCGCAGCACCGGCGACGACGTTATGCACCGCGACCTGCCGCCGCAGCCCGCACCCTGCTTGCAGCATTACCAGAAACAGGAATCGGTATGATTACTCAGGTCTATTCAGTTGGGTTGACGGTATCCAGTATTGAACGTGTGCTAGTGTTTTACACCGACTTGCTTGGAATGCGCCGCACGCACGAGGGCGAGGTGTGGGGTGATGGATACGAACGGCTGACGGGTGTGTTCGGCGCACGGCTGCGGGTGGCAACGCTACACCTGGACGATGCCCGTGTGCAACTGGTACAGTTTGTTGCGCCTCCCGGTGGGCGACCCATCCCGCTGGATAGCCGCAGCAACGATGGCTGGTTTCAGCATATCGCGCTGGTAGTGGGGGATATGGACGGAGCCTATGCCCGCGCCCGCGCACAACACGTGCAGCACGTCTCAACTGCGCCGCAGACCTTGCCCGATACTATCCCCAATGCGGCGGGTATCCAGGCCTTCTACTTTCGCGACGAAGACGGGCACAACCTCGAATTCATCGCTTACCCACCCGACAAAGGCGACCCCCGCTGGCAGGGTGGCGGGCCAGTTCCCTTTGGCATCGACCATACTGCTATCGCTGTGGCGAGTACCGAGCGCAGCCTCGCCTTCTACCGCGATGCTCTGGGCCTATCGGTCGCGGGCGACAGCGAGAACTACGGCACCGAGCAAGCCCACCTGAATATGGTTGAAGGGGCGCACCTGCGTATCACGGGCCTGAAGCCAGCGGGCGGCGGTATGGGTATTGAATTCCTGGAATATCTGGCCCCTGGCCCCGGTCGCCCGATGCCCGCCGATACTACCGCGCACGACCTGTGGCACTGGGTTATTACGCTTATCAGCGATGACCTCGAAAACGACTGGCAGCGCCTCCACACTGAACACCACCTGAGCACCTCCGATCTCATCACGCTGCCCGACGATAACCCATTCGGCTGGTCACGCGGCTTTACTCTGTCCGATCCAGATGGGCATCGGCTACGTGTGGTTGAATTACCAACATAAACACTGGCTTTTCTAGATGGGAGCAAGTATTCTATGACAACTGAACGGTACGACATCATCATCATCGGCACAGGCGCGGGCGGCGGCACGATGGCCTATGCACTCGCGGCGACCGGAAAAAAGATCCTGCTACTGGAACGCGGCGACTACCTGCCACGGGAACGCGAGAACTGGTCAACCGAGGCGGTGTTTAAGCAGAAGCGCTACCAAGCGCATGAAACGTGGTATTACAATGGTACGCCCTTTCGTCCCGAAATTAACTACTGGGTCGGGGGCAATACCAAGCTGTTTGGTGCGGCAATGTTCCGACTGCGCGAGGCCGACTTTGGCGAGATCCGGCATGCTGGCGGCATCAGTCCGGCGTGGCCGGTTGAATACGATGTCTTTGCCCCCTACTATACCCAGGCCGAACAGCTCTACCACGTCCATGGCGAGCGTGGCATCGACCCGACCGAACCACCCGCCGATGCGCCCTATCCGCACCCACCGCTGCGCCACGAGCCGCGTATTATCCAGTTAAAGGACGACCTTGAAAAGCTCGGCTATCGCCCGTTCCCGCTGCCGATGGGCATTCGACTCAGCGAGCAGCGCGGCGACTCGCCGGTGTATCATAGCACCTTCGACGGCTACCCCGACCTGACCGAAAGCAAGGCCGATGCTCATGTGATCTGTGTCAAGCCAGCCCTGACCCACACCAACGTGACGCTGTTGTGCAATCGGCTAGTATGGAAGCTTGTGACCGATGCAAGCGGGCGCACCGTCACCGAGGTGCATGCGCGGCACAACGGCGAGACCGAAGTTTACCGGACAGACCTGGTGATTGTCGCAGCGGGAGCCGCCAACAGCGCCGCAATCTTCTTGCGAAGCGCCAACGACCAGCACCCGCATGGGCTGGCCAATCGCAGCGGCTTGCTGGGGCGCAATTACATCTGCCACAACAACGCTACCTTTGTGGCTATTAGCAAGCAGCCAAACGCTAGTATTTTCCAGAAGACGCTGGCAATGAGTGATTGGTACGGCCCATCTGCCGATTGGGAATACCCGATGGGCTTGATCCAGATGCTCGGCAAGGTGGACGAAACACTGATGGCGTTTGAGTCGCCGCAGCCACTCGGCGATATGAGCTATGCAGAGATGGCGGCGTATTCGCTCGACTTCTGGCTACAAAGCGAAGACCTGCCCGACCCGGAGAATCGTATTACGATCAATCAGGCGGGCGAAATTGAGCTTCAGTACAATGCCAACAACCTGGAGGCATACGAGCGCCTGACCGCCAAACTTCGCAGTTTGCTTGGCTCCATCGGGTGCCACGACCGGATGATTCCGGTTGATTATTATCTGGGGACCCGCTTCCCGTTTAATCTGGCACATCAGGCGGGCACCATGCGCTTTGGCACCGACCCAGCAACCAGCGTGCTGGATGTGAACTGCAAGCCACACGACCTGGATAATGTATATGTTACTGACGCGGCGTTTATGCCATCCATCGGCGCGGTCAATCCATCGCTGACGATTATTGCAAACACCCTGCGTGTCGCTGATCATCTCAAGGCAGAAGTGCGATGAACGATATGCAGGGCAAGGTCGTTTTTGTCACTGGCTCGGCGCGGCGGGTCGGGCGGGCGATTGCGCTGGCCTTTGCCGCGCAGGGAGCCAGTTGTATCATTCATTATTCGAGCGCGAGCAGTGCCGACGATGCCAGTACCGCAGCCGAGGCAGTCCGCGCTTATGGTGGCGATGTGCTGGTGGTGCAGGGCAATCAGGCCAGCAGTGCAGATGTGAACGCAATGTTTGCCGCAGTGCAACACCACTTCGGCAGGCTCGATGTGATGGTCAATAGTGCATCGATCTTTATGCGGGGCGACCTGCTCAACCTAGCCGAAGCAGAATGGGATACCGTACTGGATACCAATTTGAAGGGGCCGTTTTTGCTAACGCAGCAGGCGGGTCGTTTGATGCAGGCAAACGATGGCGGCGTGATTATCAACATCAGCGATAACAGCGGCTTGCATCCGTGGGCCAATCGTCCACACCACAGCGTGAGCAAAGCAGGGTTAATTATTGTTGAGCCA
>JAAUSQ010000017.1 GCA_012033195.1 Chloroflexaceae bacterium | reverse complement strand
CTGGGGTGTTTGGTGGCCTATGGGCATTGGCTACCAATTGCCGCTAAACCTGCCCGCCCCTGCCGGGGTACCGGTGTTCGAAGCAGTGATGGCAGCCTGGATTCTGCTTGTGATTGCCTCACGGCTATGGGTATGATATAATCGAGCAGGTTCTTACGGGGGGATGTGCGTACAATGAAGTGTCGTGGTAGCCAGTAATAGCGAACGGGCTACCTTGCGGTGTTTCGGTGTATGCAGCAAAGGCAAAGGAGAAGCGACATTGACCAGAGTGATTACATGGACACTGGTGGGCTTTGGAGTGCTGTTTATTGCACTTCTAGTGTTCCTTGGTGTTGCGATTGGCGTAGAGGGAGCGGCTGGCTGGGTGGCCCGCTTCCGTGACGCGATGATTGTAACGGTTGGGGTATTCCAGATTATTACTTCGGTCTTGACGATTGCTCTTCTCATGGCGCTGCTGTTTGCAATTGTTCAGATTAACAATCAGATCCAACGGACGGTCATTCCTAAAGTTGAGCAGGTGACTGCCAAAGTTGATGGTATTCTCGAAAATACGCGTTTCAATCTCGGAGCGGGCCAGCGAAACATCACGCACCGTCAGCGCAACCACTGCCTTCACCGCCGAACGAGTTGCTTCGCCATTCATTCGGGTAACTAGTATGCTGGCCGGGGTACGAGCCGCCGCAACTGCCTTGGCGCGCCGCGATGAAGACACAATTTTGGCACCGGAAACAACCGATCTGTCGGATGATGGAATTACCGACCCGCCGGTGTCGCGAATGCGCTAAAAAAGAACCAGTCAGGTTTGTGCAACCTATCGTCACAGACTGAAGTAATGTATGGTAAAATTGTGATAGAATGAAGGCTACGATCGAGCCTTGGTGAGGGCCGACTGACCAGACCCAATTATCATCTAACATACAAGCGGTTCTCTTAAGCATCAGATCGGAACTCCTGCTTGCACAACATAAGAAGTATAGCGCCCGGAGGCTAATACATGGCGCTGGTTGGTAACATCCAGGACTTCGGTCTTTCAGACTTTCTGTATCTCGTTGACCGGGGTTATAAAACAGGTTGTCTGCATTTAAACCGTGCCAACGAGACGGCAGTCCTTTTCTTTGATAAAGGAAAGCTGACGTACGCTGCCCCCCGCCCGAATGAAAAAATGGGCGATGTGCTGGTACAATTAGGCGCTATCACCAACGAACAACTGACCACGGCGCGTGATACACAGCACAGCAATGGGGCAACGTCGGTTGCACAGGTTCTGATCGACCAGAATATTCTTTCGTCGTCGCAATTGCAAAGTGTGCTCCAGACGCATGTTGAGGAATACGTCTATAGCCTGTTTGGTTGGACAGAAGGCGAATTCCTGTTTGAGCATGGTCAGAAACCTGACGCAGATGCGCCGGTGATGCCGGTCCCTATCCCGGTTGAGAATATCATTATGGAAGGGGTGCGGCGCATCGACGAATGGGGCCGCATCAAAGATCGTATCGCCAGTACCGATATGATCCCGCGCTTTATTGAACAGCCAGGTGAAAAAGCCAAGGGAGTGAAACTGGCTCCCGAAGAATGGCGGGTGTTTGCACGGATCGCTCGGGTGAATGACCCGAACCCGCTGACCCTGGCGCAGATTGCACAACAAACGGGAATGACTGAGTTCGATGTGTGCCGGGTGGTATATGGTTTTGTAACAGCGGGTCTGGTTGAAGTCGTTAAACGGCAGCGTGTGGCGGCTGAAACACAGGCCGCAGCAGGAGGCTCCCGGTTGCGCCGGAGCCTGGTGTCGCGCATTATTAAGCGTATTCAGAGCATGTAGTTGTCGTTTTAGGGAGTGTGCGCTCCAGCCAGAGCACAGCACCGTAGCGGAGGGCCGGTGTGCAGACGGTAAAAATGGTAATCAGTGGGGCGGTGAACTCTGGGAAAACCGAGTTCATCAAGACGATCAGCGAGATCGAAGTCGTTTCGACCGAAAAGAAAGCCACTGACGATACAGGCAAGATTAAGGACAAAACGACAGTGGCGATGGACTTTGGTCGCATTGCCATCGGGAACGACCTGGTATTGCACCTGTTCGGGACGCCGGGTCAGAAGCGCTTTGATTTTATGTGGGAGATCCTCTCTGAGGGGATGCTCGGGCTTATTGTGCTTGTCGATAGCACCCGCCCGGAAACCTTCCGGGAGACAAACCGTATTATTGATTTTTTGTCTCGTACCGGGATACCCCCTACGTGATTGCGGCGAACAAACAAGATCGCCCGAATGCGTGGTCGCCCGATGAGCTACGCCTGGCCTTGCGTCAGCCACCCCATGTCAAGGTGGTGCCATGTGTCGCCATGGATCGCGAGAGTGTCAAGAGTGTGTTACTCGACCTGCTGTACAACATTCTTGAGCGTAGTTCCGAGGGATAATCAACCTGGTCAAGCTCTATTTCGGCTCGTAGTGGGGCCGCAGGCTGTAGTTGCGTCAATGCCGGGATAGGTGTACCAACCTGCCCGGCATGTTTGTGTCTGGTGATAGGTATATAAAAACCCGGCCAGATCTGCCGGGCTACCTGCATCGGTGAAATACGAGCTTGCCTTATTGCGGTGCGGTCGTCTCCTCGCGCACGGGCACCCAGCGCACATTATCGAACCAGACGGCCTTGCCCGTGTCGCCCGCAACTTCGGTCAGATAAACAAAGCCACCGGTGCCCGCCGCGAACGGGAAGCGCCCCAGGTGGACCCACGCGGTTTGCTCGGCCTGATTGACTACAACCTCGGTGCTGCCCTCGGCGTGCTGCACCAGATAACGTGCAGCGGTGGTTACATCGGCATCAATCGGGCAGATTGGCACGTGGGCGTAGACATCAAACATCCCACCAATGGGCAGGTCGGGTTGCCAAAAGCCCCGGTTCACAACCTCTAGCGTATCGGTCACCGATTGGGTCCAGAGGGCATATGCGTTTTCGCCGCACCCCTGCGGGCTTTCGTACCAGAGCGCCTCGCTGCGGCTAAAGGCAGGGCCAAGCTCATCAACCATGTACTCGGCGGCGTTCGGGTCGGACGAAGGCGCTTCGGCAGCGGGCAGGGCCAGCGGGTCGCGCCCCAGCCACAGGAAGGTAACATCTAGCGTGGCCTGATCGCCAATCAACCCCAGATGATCCCACCAGACCCCATCGGCAATATCAATCGCAGTGGGGAAGCGCACATAGCCCTTCTCGGCATAGCCGCCATTGTGCTTTTCATAATAAGCGGCATGATCCTGGGGCCAGCCCTGCGCGAGTTCGGGGTACTGGTCGCGGTTCACATCCCAGTAGTCGTCGCGGGTGTTCCAGGGGCCAACATCCCACACGGGCGCAACCACACTGCGCCCATGAAACGTAATCCGCACCTCGTACTCGTGCCCGCCTTTGCTTGAAAGCGAACTCCACGACGGCAGCGATACAAAATGGTCGCGGGGCTGAATAACGTGCCCGTTGGCAGTGCGCCACCCGACCAACCCCAGGCGTGTGCCACGGATACGGAACGTGGGCGCTATCGCTGCATCGGCGGCGGGGGCATCAGTAGGCGGCGGAGCATCAAAGGTTGGACCGGCCAGCGGTTCCAGGCTCATATCGGCAATGACCGGACTTGTTGCGGTGGTGCCAAATAACCGCGCTCGATACTGCACATACTGAGCCGGATGGGGCAGCGCTACTGCTGTACTAGGTGCTACATCAATCTGCCACTCAGTCCAAGTGGCGCTGTCGAGGCTGCCGCGCACATCCAGCGCTACGCGGGTACCTGCGGGTGTCTCGGCCCGATACTGGATCTGTACGCCCGTGGTCGGGGCGCTCAGGGCTTGCGGTGCGGCAATATAAAAGCCATAGCGCTGGCCCGCTTCATCTGCCAGCAGACGCAGGGCGGGGCCGCTTGCTGCGGCAAGGCTGATGCTGCCATCAGCCGAAACAGTGACCCCTTCAGCCTGTGCACCGCGTGTGGCAGGGGCAGCAGCGGCAGGTGCCATGCTCAGGTGCATTGCCGCGAGCAGTACACCAATGACGGTGATCACACGGAACCGGCACCAGCAAGGTGCACGCAAAACAAAAGAACATTGCATGGTTCAACTCCTTCATCACACATGGGATTTGAGGCAGCAGCTTGGCTGCCACATGGGACGGCATACCGGGCCATCCCACCATAATAAAATGATTCAATTTTCTATAATTCCCCCCAAACAGGGGAGGATTATAGCATAAACAACTGATAATTGTGTGATAATTTGCTTACAGAGGATGGAGAAAGCACCATTGAGGCGGTGTCGTAGGGTGAGTACAACCCATTAAGAAGCGTACCGTACCAATATTTTCATATTTTGAAAATCACAACAAAACCATATCATCGCGGTGCACAAGCTCGGCCCCGTAGTCGTAGCCAAGCGTATCGATGACCTGCGCCGAGCGCAACCCCTTGATCAAGGCCACATCTACCGCGCTATACTGCGTGACACCGCGTGCAATCTCGCGCCCTGCTGGTTGTAGATACGGATCGTCTGTCCACGCTCAAACTCGCCGTGTACCTCGGTGATACCCGCAGGCAGCAGGCTTTTGCCCTGCGTGATCAGCGCTCGTGCTGCGCCATCATCTACAACAATCCGGCTTGGCAATACGGTTTCTGCCAGCAGCCACCGTTTGCGGGCTTCCAGGTTCGAAACGGTGGTGCGGAAGCGGGTGCCAAGCAGTTCGCCCAACGCCACCCGCAGCAAGCAGTTTGGCTCGAAGCCGCTGGTAATAACAACCTCGGTGCCCGACCGTACTGCAAGATCGGCGGCGCGAATTTTGGTAAACATGCCGCCTGTGCCGCGATGGGTGCCGCTGCCGCCTGCCATCTGCCAGATCTGTTCGTCAATCTGGCTGACTACGGGGATAAGCTGGGCGGCAGGGTCGCGGCGCGGGTCGGCGGTGTACAGCCCCTTAATATCACTCAGGATTACCAGCAGGTCGGCATCAACCAGATTGGCGACATAGGCCGACAGTGTATCGTTATCACCGAGCTTCACTTCGCCCGTTGCAACAGCATCATTTTCGTTGATAATCGGCACTACATTGTAGCTGAGGCATTGTAGCAGCGCGTTGCGGGCGTTCAGGTAGCGTTGCCGGTCGTTCAGGTCGCCTTTGGTCAGCAGGGCCTGCGCGACGTGCAGCCCATAAATCCCGAAGAACTGCTCGTACAGGTGCATCATCCGGCTCTGCCCGACAGCAGCAAGCATCTGCCGGAAGGTCAGGCTAGCGGCTTTGCGGCGCTGGCGGGGCGGGTAGTCGAGCCGTTCCCAACCGGCAGCCACCGCACCCGACGAGACCAACAGCACATCGATCTGCTGCTCGTGGAGCGTTGCCACCTGCCGCGCCAGATCAACCATAAACGGCTGATTGAGCCGGTCGGTGCCTGCCGTCAGCACGCTGGTGCCGACTTTTACCACTACCCGCCGCAGGGCCGCGCGGGTGCGTTCGGTTGGTATGTGCTCTGTCATAATGTATATATGGCTCACGGGTATCTGGTGCAACCGGCAGTATTGTACCACTGATGACGCGTGCCCTGTGGCGTACCAGTCAGATACGGTACAATAGAAACGATCAGGCGGCACGCTACCAGCACGCAGCCCCTACCAGGGAACGGAGACAGCAGATGGTTCCTCCCGCATCGGCTTCGGCAGCGCTCACCACCGCGAGCTTTATTGAATGGTTCCTGCGGCGCACGCGCCTTTCGTGGGTCCAGCTTGCGTTGGGCAGTGGGCTTGGTCTGCTGGTGCTCGAAGTACTGGCCCTTTATAGCGATGGACTCCTGCCCACGTACGGGTTGCAAGAGTGGCGCGGGGCGCTGCTGTTGCCGTCGATGGCACTCCTGCTCCTGCTTTTTTACGCCCTGAACCAGCGCCTCTTTGCCCGCACACTAACCGCCTTTCAGCATATGGTGCTGGTCGATGATGACGACTTCTTCGACATGGTGCGCGACCTGCGCCTGGTCAACCCATCGCTCGAACTTGCGTTGATTGTCGTCTGTATCTGGGCCGCAATGCTCATCAGTCAGCCGTGGTGGATTACTACGCCCTGGCTGCGGGTGTATGTGCTGTTGGGTGAAACGTTTGTCGCGGCGCTGGTCGGCTGGTTTCTTTACCATGCACTGGCGCAGACCATGCTGGTCGTGCGGCTGCGGCGGCAGCCGATGAATATCAACGCCTACCGCAAGCGGCTGGTGCAGCCGCTGATGCAGTGGGGGTTGGCGCTGGTGCTCTCGATTGTGGCGCTGATCGGGCTGTACACCCTGCTGCGGGGACGCGCACCGCTCACCAACCCCATTCTGTATGGGGTGACTTTGCTTGCGCTGCTGCTGATGCTCTCGTCAACTGGCATTCTCTCAACCCTGATTTCATCGGTCTACCGTTCGCGGGTGATCTATGCCGCCGCCCTGATTGTGTTAACAGCGTTGCTCGGTGCACTGGGTTATCAGATTATCGAGGGGTGGGGCTTTCAAGATGCCATCTATATGACCGTCATTACCATGACGACGATTGGCTATGGTGAGATTTTGCCACTTTCAAGCAACGGGCGCATCTTTACCATGGTGCTGGCGGTGATTTCTATCGGCATCGGTGGCTATGCCATTTCAACGATGGCGGCCTTTATCGTCGAAGGCGAAATCAATACATTCTTACGAGGAAAGCAGATGGATCGGCAGATTGCACGTCTTGAAAACCATATTATTCTGTGTGGGGCGGGCCGCATCGGGCGACACGTCGCCGCCGAATTGTACAAAAGCCGTGAGCCGTTTGTGCTGCTCGACCGCAATAGGGAGATACTCCAGGAGGTGCGCGAAAGTGGCAATGTGCTCACATTGCAGGGCGATGCCACCGATGATAAAGTGCTCCGGCTCGCAGGAGTCGAGCGGGCACGCGGCCTGATTGCGGCGCTCGGTGATGATAAAGACAATGTGTTTCTGGTGCTGAGTGCGCGTTCGCTCAACCCGCACCTGCGCATTGTGGCGCGGCTGAACGAAGACGAAAACGAAGAGAAGCTCTACCGGGCGGGCGCTGATGAGATTGTCTCCCCCAATATCATTGGCGGCGTGCGGCTTGCCTCGGTGATGGTGCGGCCCTCGCTGGTGTCGTTCCTCGATGGCATGCTGCAAGTGACCGGACAACGCCTCTCGATGGCCGAAATAGCGGTGCATCGTATTCCTTCGCTGGTTGACAAGTCGCTGAGTGACGCGGGCATCGGGCAGCGGATCGGTCTGCTGGTGCTGGCAATCAAGTCTGCAAGTGGCGCATATGAGTTTAACCCGAAGGGGCGCACCGTGCTGCGCGAGGGTGATACGCTGGTGGTCATGGGCACCCCTGAACAACTCGAAGCACTCCACGCGATTGAGGTGGGATAGCCCATTGAATGCAGGTAGGTGCCTCGCTTAGCACATCAATACCTTTTTAACTCCTTATCACCCGCTTGCGGATGGCATATGTATGCCTAGATTACGCTGTTATATGTTTGTCCTTCTGCTATGGGATATAGCGCTTGCCCTCTGCCGCGATCCTTCCCTCTCCCCGACGACTCCCAAAGTTGTGCCGCACAGCCTTGTGCTATCGGGCACAATACACTCACAACGCAGTATGACTACATCGAGCGTAAAAGTTAAGTAAGGAGACCATAACCTATGGCACGTACAGCCGAAACAACCGAGACGCTGGTAAGCTGGCTTAATGATGCGTATGGCCTGGAGCATAACCTGATCCAGGTACTGGAGCATCGTGTCAAGGATGTAAAGGGGCACCCCGATATGGAGGCCAAAATCAGGCAGCACCTTGAGCAGACCCGCCGACACGCCGATCTGGTCAAGGGGTGCATCGAGAGCTTGGGTGCTTCGACGTCTTCACTCAAGTCGGGCATTGGCAATGTAATGGGTGCTCTCCAGGGCCGTGCTACTGAAATTGCAAAAGATGAAATGGTCAAGAACGCGCTCACCGATTACGCATCCGAGCAGTTTGAAATTGCTTCGTACCGGTCGCTGATTGCGGCTGCCGAAGCGCTGGGTGAAAATGGGATTGCCGATATTTGCCGCCAGATCCTGCGCGATGAAGAAGATATGGCGCAGTGGCTGAATAATCACATCCCGACGGTGACACGCGAATACCTTGCACAGCAAGCTACGGCCTGAGCATGTATGTTCTCGCCCCCGTTGAGCCAGACGTTCTAGCAGTGGGGGAATGCAGCAATGCAATAGAGCGGAACATCAACGAGAAACATTGATTATTAAGAGAAAGGATACATATTATGGCTATGACATCACTTCAGGATCTGTATGTGGAGCAGCTTCAGGATCTGTATAGCGCCGAGCGCCAGATTACCGAAGCCCTGCCCAAAATGGCCCGTGCTGCCAAGACGGACACCCTGCGGATGAGCTTCGAGGGTCACCTCGACCAGACCCGCCAGCAGATTGATCGCCTGGAGCGCATTTTCAAGAATATGCGCCTTGATCCGGGTACCGAACACTGCGAGGCGATGGAAGGTATCATCAAGGAGGGCGAAGAGCTGATGAGCAAGGATGCCGACCAGGACGTGCTCGAAGCGGGCCTGATTGCCTCGGCGCAGCGCGTTGAGCACTACGAGATTGCGGGCTATGGCACGGTTTGCACCTGGGCCAAGATGCTTGGTCGCCAGGACGATCTTTCGCTTTTGCAGCAGACGCTGACGGAAGAGAAAGAGACCGATATGAAGCTTACCAACCTTGCCGAGCGTTCGATTAACCCGAAAGCTATGTAACAATGCTGCCGAACCAGCAGGGAGCATCGTCACCGCTTCGTTCTCCCGCTCTCTGCCTGGTTCCCCTGAAATATAAAGGAACCGATGTATGGCATCTATCAACCCAATTCAGTTGCAGAAGTTTCTTAAAGGAATGGACTATCCGGCAAGCAAGCAAGAGTTGATCGACCAGGCGCGCCAGAATGGGGCAGATGACAATGTGCTCAACACTTTGCAGCAACTGCCCGACGAAGAATATCAGACCCCTGCCGACGTGAGTCAGGCGGTGGGCAAGATATAACACGCACCGATTGGTGTGCTGGCAGGTCGTCTTATCCGAAATATACCCTACTGTAGCGTATCCGTCTTATTCCCTTTAAGTCTATACGCTACAGCGGCAACAGTGCTTTCTCTCCCTCCTGCGTCTTACCCGAAGCACTGTTGCCTTATTCTTTTCTGGAGGTTTCAATGGCACAACCATTATCAAATAAAACGGTGGCTATTCTGCTCACAGATGGCTTTGAGCAGGTCGAAATGACCGAGCCGCGCAAGGCGCTCGAACAGGCGGGCGCGCAGGTGCATCTGGTAGCACCAAAGGCTGGCGAGGTAAAGGGCTGGAAGTTCACCGAGTGGGGCAATACCTTCCCGGTCGATAGGCCGCTGGAACAAGCCAACCCCAGCGAGTACGATGCGCTGATGCTTCCCGGCGGCGTGATGAACCCGGATCATTTGCGGGTCAACGAGCAGGCGCAGCAATTTGTGCGGGCCTTCTTCGAGCGTGGCAAGCCAGTTGCCGCGATTTGCCATGCCCCCTGGACGCTGATTAATGCGGGGGTTGCCGAGGGTCGCACGATGACATCGTACCACTCAATCAAGACTGACCTGATCAATGCAGGTGTGCAATGGGTTGATCAGGCTGTCGTGGTGGATGGAGCACTGCTGACGAGCCGCAACCCCGACGATCTGGACGACTTCAACCGCGCCATGATTGAACTGTTTGCGACAGGTGCAGAACAGCCTGCTACGGGGCGGCAGCCTTCGGAAGCCCCCAACACCTCGTTTGATACGGGTGCAGGTGTAGGCGCTACTGGCTACGACTCGCCGCGCCACGCGAGTAGCCACGGCTCGAACGTCGACTATCACCGCAACGTACCCGACCCGAAGCCATAGACAGGAAGAGACACGGTACGTCGCTAGCCGGGGGTGGGGGAGGCGTCGCTGCAAGCCGCGCCTCCCTATGTTTGTACTCCCTTTATTGCATTGCGGGGAGTGGCAGGCTTTCGAAGAAGTGCTCGACTTCGGGCGTGTGGTCAATCAGCGCTGTACCCAACCCGACCCCATGCCCGTACCCATCCAGCGCAATCAGGGTTTTTGGCTCGTTGGCAGCAGCATATAGCCGCTCGGCATGGCTGAAGCCAATGGTACGGTCGTCGCGGCTGTGGATAATCAGGAGCGGTGCCTGAATATCGGGCAGACGCGCCAGCGAGGGGTAGCGGTTGCGCGAGAGCAGATGGACTGGCAGAAACGAATAGTGTTCGGCTCCCACATCTGCCATACTGGTAAAGGTTGCCATCAGCACCACACCCGCGACATCGTGCTGCTGCGCCAGATAGGTTGCAACGCCGCCGCCCAGCGACTGACCTACTAGCACAATCGACTTGGGCGCGATGCCGCGTGTTTCTGTCATATAGCGCCATGCTGCATCTGCGTCGTGGTAGAGACCCGCCTCTATCGGGCTACCCTCGCTCAGGCCATAGCCGCGATAGTCGAGCATCAGCGTATTGAAGCCAAATAATTGCAGTGCTCGCAACTCGTGGGCGTTGCTATCAATATTGTTGCCATTCCCATGAAAGAAGATCGCCGCGCCGCGTGGTTCGGCAGCGGGCACATACCAGCCATGTATCCGCACCCCGTCGGCAGTATCGAGCCACACGTCCTCATAGGTATAGCCCCAGTTCTCAGGCGATTCGAACAGGCCCGGTTGGGGGAAGTAGGCCAGCCGTTCCTGATGAAAAAACACAAGTGCCACCAGCGTTATATAGCCTGCGGCCAGGATAATCAGGGATGTAGTCAGTAAAAACATCAGGCGTTTCATAGGAATAGAGCGGGACATAGTGCTTTCGAATCAAGTAGCGCCTATTGCCCCGTGTGAAGCTGATAAATTGTCACTTCGTCCTGTTGGAAAACGGGTGCGCCAAGCTGATCGAACTTGGCGAGGCTCTCGGTGTTGTAGTTCTGGCGCTCCAGCCCACCGATGTAGACATAACGAACATCGTACTTTTCAAGGAGGTCGCGTGCCACGTTGATATCCGTAGTGCTGTAGATCGTATCAACATCGGCCTTGCGTGGGTCAAGCTCGGCACGTGCCGCTACATCGCCGTTGCGCCACTGCACCTGATGCCCCACCCAACCCAGCACGGTAGGGCGGCCTGTGCTGGCAGCAATGCCGGCATAGCCCTCGCCGTTGTACGAGCCACCATTGGGCGCAACCATTTCGAGCACCACGCTGCCCGATGGCACATTCTCACGTATCCAAGCCGTAGAAGCCGCACCCGCCGCACTGAACTCGCGTGGCGTGCGTCCTGCTAGGCCGATGAACTCACCATCGCGGGCCACGTTTCGCAGGTTCATGGTGGGGTAGACCATTCCCCCTACCAACAGCACCCCAAACAGCGCCAGCGTTGCCCACGCCACCCCACGCTGCCAGTGGCCCGGCACCCTGCCCACCAGCCACCACACCGCGAAGGCCGCGACAGTGCCCCATAGGAGCCACACCTGATAATAGAACTTGAAAATGGTATTCATGCGATTGCTGAACACATCGCGGATATAGACCAGTTCAGTACCAAAGCAAATCGCGCAGCCCAGCGCCAGCACCAGCAGCACAAATGCAACCGCAGGTTGGTCGGAGTGGCGCAACGCCTGCACCACGGCAACAATGCCCAGTCCGGCCAGCGCCAGCAGCGGGAAGCCCACCAGCAAGCCAGCCACTAGCAGCGCCAGCGGTAGCCACGGGAGCCACGTGTGCCAGCCTACCGCAGTACCGACAGCAGGCGTGGTAGCCTGCTGCTCAAGCATCAGCACACTCCCGCTGCCCTGCGGCCCCACCACAATGCGACCGCCGCCAGCGCTAGCAGGGGGCCTCCGGTTGGGGGGCAGCGGGTGATGCGGTATCGTCGGCAGCAGGGGCGGCGGGTACACGCAGCACAGGCGCGGCGGTGCGTGCATTCAGGTACAGGAAGGCAATCAACGGGATGATAAACAGGCCAAAGATGATGAGAAAGGCGTGGATACCGCTGCGGCTTGCGGCAAAGGGAGCCAGCATCGTGGTGAGCCGTCCAATGATGGGCAGGTCGATCAGCGGCTCGGCAAAGCCCACCAGCGAGCGGAATGTCAGATAGAAGGGCACAAACAGCAGGAACAGCATCACCACTACTAGCGCGGCTTGCTGGCCCAGGGTGCGCCATGCAATCTGCTGTGCGCCACCCGCGAGGCGGGCCGCCAGCAGGAAGAGCGCCCCAAAGTAGAGCAGAATGTAGGTCGGTAAGTCCCAGCTATTGATAGTGTAGAGGCTACCCAGAATGATACCCGTCAGCACCAGTTCGAGCCAGCCGCTGCGCCCGTGCCCGAATTGCGGCATCGTCGAGCGAGTGAGGGTTGCCAGGGCCAGCGCTACCACCAGCAGATTGAAGGGCAGTGCCATCACGTGCGGGTGCATATCGCCAAGCCAGAAGCTAAAGAACGGAAACTCGGTGATGTTGTAGCCGCGTTGGGGCGTGCTACCAAGCGGGTTGCGCTCGTCCCACAGTGCCCGCGACGGCCACCACCAGTTGAAGTCGGCGATGCGGTCGCCCCGTTCCAGCGCAGTGAGCGTGCCAAAATCACCCTCGCCCGTTTGCGCGGGGTAGGGCAGTTCAATCGTGGTGCTCTGATCACTGCTGCCGAGCGCCTGACTGACAGCGGCCACCAGTTGCGGCCCATCCAGCGCGACCACACGATAATCACCGACCACCACCTGCAAGGCTCCGGCCTGATTGCCAACCAGCAGCACCAGCAGCACGCCCAGCAGCGGCGCAAGTACGCGCCCCGCCAGCCAGCCGTTCCCGCGTGGCATTGGTTCGGTGGTGTCGTCTGTGGGGTGTTGAGCACTGTTTAGCGCAATCAGGTTGCTGATAATGCCCGCCACACCCAGCGCGGTGAGTGCAAAGATCAGCGCGAGCGAGAGGTTGTAGGCCACAGCAGGATCGAGGCCACTGAGCAGCGCAACCAGTGCCATCATCAGGTAGCCCAGATAATAGTAGTTGATGCTATACCCCGCCAGCCACGGATCGGTGGGTGGGAAGGCCGCACTGTAGCGGATTGCATTAAAAAAGGCATAATCCATCGGGCGCTCGGTGCCCCAGGGATTTGGGCCACAAAGCCCATATCGTGGGCAGCGCACAAAAGCCAGGGCAACAAAAGCGGCCAGAAAGAGCGCCTCGTAAGCGATAATCTGGGGGAGAGCGAGCCGGAAGGAGAAGGTGCCCACCCGGCGTAGCAACAGCCCCGCCCCACCCATAAGCAGGGCGACAATCACCAGGAGCGGCGCGCCGAATGAGCCCAGGCCAAGCATCGCCAGCAGCCAGGCACCATAACCGGTAAACAACAGGCCCAGCGTTTTGCTAAAGGCATAGCCCCGGTCGGGCAGCGATTGGAGTAGAAAGGCTGTCAGGGGCAGGGCCGCAAGCCCGATTGCCTGCACAATAAGCCACCAGATGAAGATTGCGCTTGCCATATCGTTTGTGTTACTCTGCGTCGGTTCGGTTCATACTGGTTGTATTGTAGCATGCAGGCGGGACGTGGTGAGATGAGGACTGGTGAAGTATTTCCGTGCCAAAGCATCGATCACTGCTCCGGCACGGAAAATGCGAAACTAGCTTGCTGGTGGCGATGTTCGGGGTGTGCGAATGGATGGAATAGCCGACGATGGTGTGAAGATCCAGCGCAACAGCCGATTCCAGGGGGCGTTGGTTGGCCCACCCAGTGTGCGTGGCAGCATGTTCGGGTCGGAGAACTCCAGGATTACCGTTCCAAAGAGCGAAAGGACCAGTGTCAGGAACACAATCAGCGCAATATTAACGATACGGTCACGGTCGTTGGCGGGCCGGGTCGGAATAGAAGCCTCCGCAGCAAAGCGCACCTCGGTCCCGGGCACCTGATCGGCAACCGTAATCTCGGCGGCCTTGCGTGCCAGCGTCGAATAGGTTTCGAAGGCTAGATCCCGCTGCTGCATCAGATCGAGTTGCAGCCCCCGGTCGCGCTCGATCTGCGCTTCCAGCACACGCACCTCTTCTTCCAGATCGTTAATCGCATCATTCAGGGGAGTGTCTGCCGAACTAAAGCCAATCAAGTCCTGGCGATCACGCAGTTGGAGCAGGTCTTCGGCCACCAGCAGCGCCGACCGTGCCAGCGGGTTATCATCGAGGATCGCCGTGCTCAACTGCCCCAATTCGCCCGGCTCAAACAGTTCCGGGTAACGTTCGGCAATCAGTTCGGTCAGTTCACTTTCCGAAGGTGGTTCGGGCAGGTCCAGCCCTGCATCATTCACCAGCAGTTCGGTCTGGCTCGCAATTGTTGCCTCGGTGCTGGCAAGCTGTGCTTCCAGTGCCGCAACCAGGGCGGTGGTATCGGTCACAAAGTCGTCGGGCGCAAGCGAGGCCAGGTCGCTCACATTCAGTTCGGTCACCTGCACATCGTCGAGCACGCCAGCAACGTCCATCTTGAGGAAGGCCAGCGCCAGCGCCGCCGACTGCGCATCGCCGCCTTGCTGCGCCTGCTGCTGCAAGACACGCGCCCGTTCTAGCAATTGTTCAGTGAGGGCCTTGCGCTCGTAGGCTTCATCGAGGATACGCTGGCGGTCGGCGGCCTGTTCTTCAAAGGTGCTCAATTGGGCATCGGTCTGGGCGTCAATATAGGCCGCTACCAGATCACGCTTGCGATCCTGTTCTTTCTGGAACGCCATCAAGCGGTTGGCCGACTGTGCGGCGAGGTAGGCGGTATAGAGTTCGGCGTCGCGCTCCACCTGGAAGTTAATCGTGGTGGAGATAGCACGCTGGCGAGCTTCGAGCAACACATTCAGAATACGGGTCTTTTCGTTAATCTGGCGCTGCGCCTGACTGATGCGGTTCTCGGCAAGCGACTGAATGAGCGTCTCCTGCGCGTCATCATAGATCTGCTTGGCGCGGGTCACTTCTTCCTGAATAGAGTCGGTGGTATTGGAAGGGCGGGCATAAATATCGTTGATCAATCGCTCATAAGAGGCGGCCCAGGCATTGGCAATCGCAGCGGCAATCTCCGGGTTGGGGTGGGTCACTACAATCTGGATCAGGTCGCTGTCACCGTCGTTGGCGAGTTGTCCGGCAACGCGCCGCGAGAGTATGCCGCGTTCGAGGTCGCCTTCGGGCAGGCGATCTTGCAACTGGTCGAGGACTTGCTCGGCAATAGTGCCATTGTTGACCAGCGAAACCAACGTGGCACGGCGGAACTCGGCGGTAGTGTCATCACGGGTGGGTGGGCCAAGCGCCGCCTGGATCTGCTCTTCGGTCAGTGTTTCAACTGCCGATTCGAATGAGACTTCGGTGCGCGACTTAACAATGGCAACACCGGCGGTTGCACGGTAAATATCGGGGATGAGAAACGGGAGCAAGTTGATTGCACCCGCCACAATTGCAACCAGGGTAACCATCGTGATGATAAAGCGCCACCAACGCAGTGGCACTTCAAAGATGGGCCGCAGGTTGATTGAAAAATCTTCCATGGGATATCGATGCTCCTTAGGTCGTTGCTTGCCAGGGATGATGAAGCCCCATTGCATTGATGGTATCAATGGAAACAGAGCCGGGGCCTGTTTGTACCATACGGCAGGCGATTATAGCAGGCTGACAGGGCCGTGTCAAAGCAAGAGACCTAGATGCTTGTATGTATTGTGGCTCCCACCCCGGCGCCTCGGCCCGCTCGTAGACGGTCGCTGCCAGCGCAATATCCCACAGCGCGATGCCGTGCGATGCAAAGAGCGTGATCGCGTTTGGGTCGGTGCGACCGGGCACGATGCCGCCAACCACATCGGCCAGCGGTCGCACCTGCGACCAGACCAGTGCATTGCGTTCGTAAGCCGCAATCAGGTCGCCGCTCTCGTGGCGGGCCTGCATCACATCGTCGGTAAAGATATGCCATGCTCGTCGTACCGCTGTTGCATCCAGTTCGGCTTTGGCCGCCGAGTTCGAGCCTGCCGCATTGATGTGTACACCGTCTTGTAGGTCGTTGCCATCGAAGACTGGCTCACGCGATGATGAAACAGTGGTGACAATATCGGCTCCCTGCACGGCGGTCTGCGGCGAGGTTACGGCCTGCACGGGAATGTTGAAGCGTTCGGCCATTTGGTGCGCGAAGGCTTCGCGGCGGGCGGGGGTGCGGCTGTAAACCCGTATCTCGCGCAGCGGGCGCACGCTGGCAATCGCTTCGAGTTGGGTTTCGGCCTGGTAGCCGCTGCCAAACAGCGCCAGAATACCGGCTTCGGCGTTGGCAAGGTAGCGGGTAGCAATGCCACTTGCGGCCCCCGTGCGGAGCTGGCCCAGGTAGTTTGCTTCCATAATGCACACTAGTGCGCCCGTCTCGGCGTGGTACAGTTGCACCGTAAAGCGGGCACCGTGGCGGGTGGTCGTGTAGGCCTTAAAACCCCAGTAGCCCCGTTCCAGTAGTGCCCCACTCATCAAATGCAAGACACCATTGGGTTGATGCACGCGGCGGCGTGGCTCGTTGATGCC
Source organism: Chloroflexaceae bacterium (assembly GCA_012033195.1). Lineage (GTDB taxonomy): Bacteria > Chloroflexota > Chloroflexia > Chloroflexales > Chloroflexaceae > JAAUSQ01. Next base: position 14,965 of record JAAUSQ010000017.1, on the reverse strand, counting down.
TGTATCCCGCGCCTGTTCGTGGAATGATAGCTCAACCGCTTCGAGGGCATCGGCCATGCCGACCAGCGAACGAACGTCCTGTTCCTGGAGAAAACGAACAGACATGCTCCTCTCCTTATAAATTTCGTACATGTTTTCGTATTGAACAGTCATGCTGTGCAGAATATACACGCATTCTAGCATATCATCGTCGTAGAGCGCATCTTCAAAAGTCATTTTGAATTGGTGTAACCTTTTCCCTTACACAAACCCTTGCCAGTTATGCAAAGTAATGCTATACTGCGGATAAATGTTCGGCAATTTTGTGCGAAACACGCTTGCCAAACGGATTTTCGCCACCGCAGCATTGAAACAATAGATGGAAATTCTATGCAGCCAATTGCCATTATCGGCTCGCCCAATAGTACAACCACCTTCACGGTTGATATCCTTGAGACGGCCCGCGACCGTGCGCTTGATCATGCCTGGGTGACGTTTGAGGTTGTCGAACGCTTCAACGGCAAAGGGTACCGCAAGCGTGCGCTGTGCCAACTGGGGGGCATTGTCACGCGCAATCGCTGGCACGAAGACCCGATCATTCGCGCTGTAATCAAGCATCAGGGAGCCTTGCCCGCCCTCAGCGGCGATAGTGACCTGACAAGCGCCCAGCTCACGGCACTGGGCGTTTTTTACTCGATGATCACGGACAGGTGCGGCGGCGCACCACCCTCGCAACCCCACCACCCAGCGGCACCGCTGTCTATCCCGCCAATGTCGAAACACTGCAAGCGCTGGTCAATACCGAACCCGGAATCTTTTATGCGGGGCAGTCGCCCGGCGATGGCCTGCCCGTGCCGCTGACGCTGCGCCACTTTGGGAAAACCGAAGATGGCGGCTTTGGTGAGGCGGTGATGCTGGGCATCTTCGGGCAGACCCGCAGCGGTAAAAGTGTGCTGGCAGCGCAGTTGATGGCCGGCTTTGCGGTCAATCAGCGGATGGGTCTGCTGGTACTCGATCCACAGGGCGAGTTTGGCAAAGATCGGCTGGCGGCGGGCGACCATCGCGTCGACTTTAGCATCAAGCGCTTGCTGGGCGCACTGGTGCCGCCGCGTGTTGCGATGGTTACCTCAACCGATGATGTGGCGCTGGAAGGGAGCGAAGCTTTTACTGAGATCTTGCGGCGTGAGGGGTTTTTTGGGACGCTGGGCTTCAAGGGGCATAGCAAGGAACGCGAGGCCAGCGAACGCATGGCCAGTATGCTCAGCGACCTGACCGACGCCGACGGTAAGCGCCGCCCCATCCGCGACATACGCAGCGCCGACCTGCCGCTGCTGGTAAAAGACCTGGCCCGCTTTGCCGATGTGATTTATGCCAGCCGCCCCGGTATTGCGCCCGGTGAAGGCCAGCGTGCCCAGGATGTGCTGGCGCGTTATCAGCTTGACGAGGTGCGGCTCAAGCGTATCTGGCACGAGTCGCTGACATCCTTCCGCACCGACAACGGGCGCATCGCGCTCTCCGACCTGATCCAGCGTGTGCTGCACGACCGCGAGGTAGTGGTGCTGTCGTTCTCACAGGAAGATAGCAAAAGCGGTGTACCGTACTTCCTGCTGAATGAGATCCTCACCCGGTTGCGCCACGTCATTCATCGCAACTTTCAGCGCGGCGAAGGCAGCAATGCACTGATTGTGCTGGATGAGGCGCACCTGTTTGCGGGTGAGCACGCCAGCGAAAGCGCCGACGGGAGCCGCACCCGCACGATGCTGGCGCAGAGTGTACGCATGACCGGCAAGTATGGTGTCGGCTGGTTCTTTATTACCCAAACGCTGCACGACTTTGACAAGACCATTTTGCGGCAGCTTCAGGTCAAAATCTTTGGGCAGGGCTTCAAGGTGGGGGCCGACCGCGAATATGTGCAGACCGAACTGGGGCCAGAGGGCTTTGCGCGTTACTGTTCGCTGCCCGACCCGAAGCGCACCGGGCGCTATACCTTTATGATCACCGGGCCGATTGTCTCGCTTGGCTCGCTGGGCACGCCGCTGGTCTTGCAGGGCTTCCGGTCGGGTGATGATCTGGTCCGCGCCAACCCGCACTGTTTTGCCGCTGCAGTGCCCGCCGACGAGTTACGCCAGCCTGCACTGGAATGGGCCTGAACACACATAGCAGGTAATGGGCCAGGGGCAGCGGGCACCAGGAACGCATGGCCCCGATGGGGTGCTTTGCGCTTCCGAACTGGTACAGGTGCACTCTGGGGCGCGAGACTGTTGTCATGCGGCGGCGCTGCTCGGTAAGGTAGGGTAGGTTATTGTGTGTAATCTCCAATGCTTTTGCACACAAAGATGCATTCCCCCGGTTATAACAGTTGATACCCGCATACGCTGTGGCACTCCTGTGCTTTTATAACAAAACATCAAACTCTTAAATCTTTTGTTAACGTAATAATATTGTCATGGCTCGCACTTTACGGTATTATATCAGTGAAACAAACTATTACTCGGCTTGTTCTCCGCCAGCACATACGATTGTCGTGCAACTTGCAGAGTGCCTGCCATCATTGGTACGATAGCCTTGTGTAAGGATCAGGCAGAACATGACCAGGGCACCGCGCTCTGCGGTTTGAGGAGGTCGCGAGCGCAAGTTCAGTATCCAGCTATGTGCCGCCAGAATACAGAGAGAAAAATTGTGAAACTAATAATCGTTGAAATATTGGAGCTAGACGTGTATGACTACCTCATTCCGAGAACGCAGTGGTCTGCGCTGGATACGTGCTGACTTACATCTGCACACACCAGCTTCGGAAGACTACGCGGAACCAGATATTAGCTATCTTGATATATTGAAGGAAGCCGAACAGCGTGGCTTAGAACTGATTGCCTTTACCGATCATAATTCTGTCTATGGGTATGAGCAGTTTCAGCGTGAAGTAGAGTTTTTGCGAACCCTGTGCAATGCAGGCCGCCTGACTGCCGAAGAACGCACCCGCTTCGAAGAGTATGATCGGCTCCTCGCACGCATCACTATTCTACCAGGCTTCGAGTTTACATCACACTATGGGGCGCATATCCTGGGGATTTTCCCGCCCAACAAGCCCTTGAGTTTGATAGAAGCAACGTTAATTCAGCTTGGTGTGCCTGCCGACCGGCTGAAGGAAGGTGCGTGTGGCATTCCCGATACCCGCCATGTGACTGATGCCTACGAGATTATTGCGCGGGCAGGCGGCCTTGTGATTGCGGCCCACGCGAATGGGCCAAATGGCGTTATTACTGAAACGCTGCGGATGGGTACCAGCGGGCAGGCGCGGGTGGCTGCCACGCAGAGCCAGTATCTCAGTGCGCTGGAGTTTATCAACTACTATACCGATCACGACAAGTTTACATCGCCCGCCTTTTACAATGGCAAGACCGACCACTACGAGCGGCGCATGTTCTGCATTCAGGGCAGCGATGCCCACCGCCTGCGTCGCCTGTCCGACCACGAGATCCATGCGTGGCACAAGCATGGCATTGGCGACCGCTATATTGAGTTACTGATGCCCGACAATTCCTTCGAAGCGTTGCAGGAGCTTTTTGGCAGCAAGGACTTCGACCGGGTGCGGGTACCCAAGCGCGACCAGAAGCAGTGGGAAGTGGACGCGCTCCGCTTCGGGGCTACATCGGAACGGCAGATATTGTGCAACATCGAGAGCAACGCCGATGCTGCCGCCGCACTCTGGAAGGATGTTGCCGCACTTGCCAACATGGGCGGCGGTGTACTGACGGTTGGCTGCGAACCGGGCGGGCAGGTGCTCGGTGTGGCACGACCCGATGTGGTGAGCGAGGCGCTGCGCCAGAGCATCGAGACTAACCTGGAACAGCAGCCGTATATCTCGTTTGAACTGATTAGCTACGAGGGCCGCGATGTGCTGCGGGTCGAGGTCAAGGCCGATTCGCTGCCGCCCTACCTCAGCAAGGATGGCGTGGTGTATGTGCGCCGCGACAATAAAACGGTCGTTGCCAATCGCAGCGAGATGATGCAACTGTGCCGCCGCGCCCTTGCCGAAGATGGCAACCTGACTAGCGAAGACGATGGCCTGGAGATGCCCCGCAGTGGTGTTGAAATTGTCGATGACCAGTATCGGGGAGGTATCTGGTATTACGAAGTGCGCGACCTGCGGACCACGGCGGGCGTTACCCGCGACAAGGCGCAGGGGCTATGGGCCTATGCGATCAGCCGTCACGAAGACCTGCGCGAGAAGCGGATTGACCTGCATAGCCAGGTGCGCTGGCGTGGGCAGCTCGGTGTGTGGCGGGCCTATCGACAGGGCAACCGCATCAAGTACGACTTGGTGCACCGCGATGCCAACGGCGTGATTACGCGGGTGTTTTATGGTGTCTCCGATTGGGGCCTGGGCGATGACTGGGCCAACCTGCTCGACCCACGTGAAGAAGAGGTCGAGACGGTGCCCGCCAACTACGAAAACGGGATGTCGCCGCTGTTCCTGGCCGATGATGAGCAGGAGATCCCTAATCTGCCCGACCTGAGTATGCCGTGGGGCGAACGGCGCTACCGCTGGCGGGGGCGCGGCGGCTTGCTGCGCATCTTCCTCGATGAGAACGGACTGGTGCGCTTCGATCTGGCAATGAAGAACAAAGATAACGACAGTTACCAGGAATTTCCACGGGTACCGCTGGCGAAGCTCACCGAGGCATGGCTTAGCCTGATCCGGGTGCCACGCCCGCGCACCGGTATCGAAGTGGTCAGTGCTGCACCGGGCGAAGATAACGAGTGGCGCTATGTCTTCCGCGACCTGCGGACGGGCGACAGCAGTGGCGCGCCCTGGCGTATGCAGGATATCAAGGCGGGCACGGTGCGCGAGTATGCGGCCCGGATGTTCCAGCAAGATGTCCCCGTGGAAGAAGCGCGGGTGCGCTGGTGGGGCAATATTGGCTATATGCGTCCGATGCGGAGCCAGGTCGATCTGCTGTATCGCGATGAGCACGGTGTGGATCACTTCTTCTATGCGGCGCGGCGCGACGAATTGCAGGGCGAGTGGCGTGATTTGCTGGAGATTTACGGCGAACTGTGACCGGGGCCTTCAGCCCTCCGGCGATTTTGCACCGGATGTGTATAGGCAGGGCGTATCAGTGATGCGCTCTGCTTTTTTGTGCCAGAAATTCGACAATTCACCGGTTTATCTTCGTTAGTATGAATACTTGTTACCCACGACCGGGCCAGCAACGTTGCCCGCGACTACTAAAGGATAGGCCGATGACACCAGAGCAGATCGAACTTGTGCGCCAGTCATTTGGCACACTGCTACCCGTTGCCGACGATGCGGGTGATGTTTTTTTTCGCCGACTCTTTGATATAGCGCCCGAAGTGCGCCCCCTGTTCCCCGACGATATGAAGATGCAGGCGCACAAGTTTATGGCGGCAATGTTGTTTATTGTGCGCGGCCTCGATGCCTACGATGACATTGCGCCCAACCTGGGCGACCTGGCGCGGCGGCATGTTGCTTTTGGTGTGAACGATACCCACTACCCCGTCTTTAGGGAGGCGCTCATGTGGATGCTTGAGCAGGGGCTTGCCGACGAGTGGACGCCGGAGGTTGCCGAGGCGTGGCGGCTCGCCTATCATCGCGTGGCACGCACGATGATCACGGCGGCGCGAGTGGCACGGGCTGCCACCGCCACCAACTAGCCAGGGCGAATTTTACACCAATTTAACATTCTATACTTACAAGGACGTTCCCGGCACTTTTTTGTCAGATGAAGTACACAAAAATTTGCTTTTTTTGCTGTTCCTCCCCCAATAATTCACCGATCTGACTGACTCATATTAAGCGACTATTAAGCCGTTTGCAATCGATTACATACCCCTGCTTGCTATCGGTATTGCACTCATGGTACTATCGTTAATGGCTTACTGCGTACTATCGTCGGCCCTGTTGTTCGCCCTTATTGTGAATGAAGAAGCCTGCTCTTACGATAGCGCCCGGTTGCGCGAAGAGCAGCACTGGAAGCTGTCCGCGTTTGATGGAACAACTGGCTGCTTTCGAGGGAGAGCAGTGGTACGGATGTGTTGGTGTTGTAAACAGTGTTGCTTTGTACGAGTGATGAGGAGTACATATGGCTGGCTCACGTAGACCGAGCGTAACGCAACAGGGTGTTATTGTTGGTTTGCTGCTGATGATGGTGTTCGGAACGCTGATTGCTGTTATGCCGCAGGCCCGCCCGGTGCTGGCAGCAAATATCAATCTGTCCACGTTGCCCTACTCGCAGAACTTCAATAGCCTTGATGGTTCGAATCTGACATGGACCAACGACTCGACGCTGGAAGGTTGGTATTCAAACCGTACTGCCTACAGTTTCAGTACTGGTTCATTAAACACTGGCGCGTTGTATAGCTATGGCACCGATGCCGACCGCGCCCTAGGTTCGCTCGGCTCCAATGGTACTGGTACCATCTTTTATGGTGTGGTGTTTGTGAACAACACAGGCGCTACTGTCGATGCGCTGCAAGTTGCCTACACTGGCGAGCAGTGGCGCAACGGCGGCAACACCACTGCCCACACGCTGGATTTCCAGTATCAGATTGGCAACAGCTTTGGTGGTGATATTACGGTAGGAAGCTGGACCGATGTCAACGACCTTGACTTCACTGGCCCGACAGCCACTGCTACCGCCGCTCCTATCAACCCGCCTGCTACCCAGAATGTCAGCTTTACCATTGCAAGCCTGAGCCTTGCCGATGGGGATTATATTGCTTTCCGCTGGCAAGACCCGAATGATAGCGGCAGTGACCACGGTCTGGGCATCGATGACCTGACGGTGTCGCTCCCCGGCGGCGGCCCGACCTCCACGGCAACCGCTACCCCCACGGCAACCGCTACCCCCACCCCGACCTTCACGCCCGTACCAGGATCGGCCTGTGGCGACCCGGCAACCCTGATCAGCGCAGTGCAGGGCAGCGGCACCTCGACACTCTTGAGCGGCCAGGTTGTGACCATCGAAGGTGTTGTGGTGGGCGACTACCCCGGCAACGATATTGACAATGACATCGATGGCTTCTATATGCAGGAAGAAGATGACGATGCCGACGCTAACCCGGCAACCTCGGAGGGTATTTTTGTCTACCTGCCGTCGAATACCCCCAATGTGACTGAGCGCGATAGAGTGCGGGTAACGGGTACCGCGACCGAGTTCCAGAATCAGACCCAGATTGGGAGCGTCACCCAGGTACAGATCTGCTCAAGCGACAACACCGTTACGCCTGCAACTGTGAGCCTGCCCGTCGCCGACAGCACCTTCCTGGAGCGCTACGAGGGCATGCTGGTGCAGTTCAACCAGGTTCTGTATGTAACTGAATACTTCCAGTACGACCGCTTCGGCGAGGTTGTGCTGTCGTCGGGAGATCGGCTGTTCCAGCCGACGCACCTGGCCGAACCGGGTGCCCCTGCCAATGCAATCCAGACCTCCAACGACCTGAACCGCATTATCATCGATGACCGCGAAAACGACCAGAACCCGGAAACGCTGTTCTTCCCGCCGCCGGCATTCGCGCTGAACAACACCTTCCGGGGTGGCGATATGGTGACCAACCTGGGTGGTGTGCTGGTGTTTAGCTGGGGGGGCAACAGTGCCAGCCCGAACGCCTACCGCGTGCGCCCCTCCACGCTGGTGCCCGAACTGGATGTAGAGTCGGCCAACCCGCGTGAAGCAGCGCCCACCATTCCGGGCAGCACGCTGACGGTGGCAAGCTTCAACGTGCTGAACTACTTCACCACATTGGACGAGCGTGGCGCAGAAACACCGCTTGAGTTCGAGCGCCAGACCACCAAGATCATTACGGCACTGCTGCAACTCGATGCCGATGTCGTGGGCCTGATTGAAATTGAGAACCACCCTGCCGACGAAGCACTGGACGACCTGGTATCGCGTCTGAACGCCAACACCCCCGGCCTGTATGCCGCTATCAACACGGGCGTGATTGGCAGTGACGAAATCAAGGTGGCGCTGATTTACAAGCCCGCCAGCGTGACCCCAGTTGGCAGCCCGGCAGTGCTCGACAATGTTGACCCGTTCAATCGTAACACGCGCCCGCCGCTGGCGCAGACCTTCGAGCAGAACTCCAACGGTGCCCAGTTTACGGTCGTGGTCAATCACTTCAAGTCGAAGTCGAGCACTGGCTGTCCCACGGGCAGCGATCCCAACGCCAATGCGGGCGACGGGCAGGGATGCTGGAATGAAGACCGGGTGCTGGCCGCAACCGAACTGCTAGCATGGCTCGCCACCGACCCGACCGGTAGCGGCGATACCGACATCCTGATCATCGGCGACCTGAACGCATATGCAATGGAAGACCCCATCGATGTGCTGAAGGCGGGCGGCTACACCGACCTGCTCAACTTCTTCAAGGGCGCGGATGCCTACTCGTTCCTCTTTGGTGGGCAGTTTGGCTACCTCGACTATGCGATGGGCACCAGCAGCATCGTATCGCAGGTCGTGGGTGTAGAGGAGTGGCACATCAACGCCGACGAGCCGGATGTGCTCGACTACAACACCAACTTCAAGCCGCAGTCGCAGATCGACCTGTACGAACCAAATGCCTTCCGCTCGTCCGACCACGACCCGCTCCTGGTGGGGCTGAACCTGCTGCCCGTAGAAGTGCCAGTGCCCGACTTTGATGGCGATGGCAAGGGCGATATTCTGTGGCGCAACACCAGCGATGGCATCAACGACATCTGGCTGATGGACGGTGCAACTACCACCGCATTCGGGCGGTTGATCCCGATCCCGGCCCTGGATCGGAAGGTCTTCGGCGCGGGCGACTTCAACGCCGATGGCAAGGCCGATATCTTCTGGCGCAACATGAGCAACGGGGCCAATGTGATCTGGGCAATGGATGGTACGACCATTGTAGAAGCTCGCGCCCTCATCTCGGTGCCCAACCTGAACCAGGTGATTGTCGGCACGGGCGACTTCAACCGCGACGGCAACATCGATATTCTGTGGCGCAACCAGAACACGGGGAGCAACACCCTGTGGCTGCTCGACGACCTGCGCCGCACATCGGTGGTACTGCCTGCACGCACCGATACCCGCCAGGAAGTGGTAGCAGTGGCAGACTTTGACGGCGACCAGGATGCCGATATGCTGTGGCGCAACCGCAACACCGGAGCCGTCTCCATCTGGCTGCTGGAGAATAATACCATTGTGACCGAGAGCAGCCTGCCCATCCCATCGCTGGATTTCGCGGCTGTGGGTGCAGGCGACTTCGACGGCGATGGTAAGTTTGATGTGCTGTGGCGCAACCAGGCCACGGGCCAGAGTTACCTCTGGCTGATGGATGGTGCCAGCCGCACCCGCGTCAACCTGCCGACCCTGCCCAACCTGGCAAACAAGGTGGCAGGTCTGAACGACATCGACGGCGACGGCGACACCGACATTCTGTGGCGCAACACGGTTGGCGGTGCTAACTTCGTGTGGTTTATGGACAACGCTATCCGTACCGGTGCCGACCTGCTGGCCCGTGGTGACACTGCCTTCCAGATGGTTGGTATGAATGTGAACAACTACGACGACAGCGGCGACATTGGCCCCGCGTTTGCTGGTGATGACGATATCTGGGGCATTGAGCCGAGCGCAACCCTCGTGGCCGAAGCGCCCGCCATCGACGAGGTGCTGAGCGAGGCTCCGCTGGCTGACATGGTCGAAGGGCCAGTCATCGTGGACGAACTGCTGGTACAGACACAGCGTGTCTTCCTGCCGATGGTGATGCGGTAGACTTACCCCGGTACCCTCGTTAACCACGTATCGTTGACGAGGCAACAATCTCTCTGAAGGCGGCCCCCTCTCCGTGCAGGAAAGGGGGCCGTTGTACTGCTCCCGTTTTACATCATCTCGCGCACCTTAGCGGCCCGCGCTGTCAGAGCAATACGGCCCCGCCTGAGCAACCAGGATGGTACCATTGGAAACTTTCTCCCTGCAAGACTGCTCCGCAGTGTCGCAGGTATTGAAAGCGACTGGCGGCAGTATGCCCCCGCGCCAGAGGGAGCAGCGACCCTTGAAAGCAGGGGCAATTATGGTATGCTGCAAATCAATCAGGGGCCAGCAGTTGAGCCGAACCCGTTGTTCGCACTGACGAGTTCAGCAACCCAGAATTGGAATCTGTGCGCGGATGCCCTGCTAGGCTTCGGCGCGGCTGCCGACCTCGACGCGTGGCTGGCAGCGCATGCTCCCGCTGCCGGGAATGATCCTCTTTCGCAAGGTTAGATTATGTAACAGGTTCATGAGGCGCGGTGCATTGTACGTTGTTGGGGACAATGCACCGCATATGTTATACGCCTCAGTTGGTGCGACGAACGAGTGGCAGGTAAATGCGTGTATCCTGCTGCTGCACCACCACTGGTGCGAATTCGGTAAAGTGATCCATCAGCAGCGTTATCTCATTGGCTTCGGCATCGACGGACTGTGTACAGCCTGCAACGATACAGGGCGGGTATGCAGTCGGGTCTGACCACGTTGCACCATCCCAGTACACAATGCGGAGATCTTCTTCTGCCAGACCAGCAGGCACAGCGTCTTCGTTATAGCCAACTGTTACAGTAACAAGCTGGGCGAAGTTCGATACCAGCATACCAGTTGCGGTGCGGGCATTCAGTTCAAAGAAGAACAGTGCTGGACCGACCGTCTGCGAAGGCGACTCGGTCGCTTCAATCGGCACACTGGTGATACCTGCCTCAATTGCAACTGTCTCGCTGAAGGTGCCCGCCGGAATTGCAATCCGTAGCGTGCCCTGATCGGCGCTCACCGTGATCACGGTATCCTGCGTCACATCAATGGTTGTTGCCCCACTGACATCAACAAACTGCACAGCCAGTGTATCGGTGATCTGCCCGCTCACGGCTTGAATGGTGGCGTTGCCTGCTATAAAGGCTGATGTCAGCGTGGTTGTCACTACACCATTTGCATCGGTGGTCCCCCCGGCGGGAGCAACCGTGCCCAGGTTGGTGGTAAACGCAACCTGCTCACCCGATACCGGACCGCTGCCATCGGTTAGCGTGGCAGTGATCAGGGTGCTGCTTGTGCCGTCGGCGGGCAGACTGGTTACCGCCGTGGTCAGTTCCAGGTCGGCGGACGTGCCAGGTGTCTCGACCGTTACCTGCCCGGTGGCGGTGGCAATTTCGCCGCCATACACATCGGCAAGCAGGGTGGCGGTTGGGGTGTAGACTCCGGCACTGGTATAGGTGTGGCTAGTGGTGACCACATTGCTACTGCTGGCAACCTCTACACCTGGCGAGCCATCATCGAAGTCGAAGCGCACGGCGTTGTACTGAATAGCCGGGTCAATCGTTGCGGTGAAAATGACGGGTTCATTCGGTGCTACAGTCGTTTCGGCAGGTTCGAGCGTCAGGCTGGCAGGCAGCACTGTGATGCTGGTTGTACCCTGGCCTGTCACTTCACCATAGACATCCTGGATCAGCGAGGCGGTGATGGTATAGGTGCCGCTGGATGTGTAGATGTCCGTCAGTTCCAGCACACTGATGGGCGTGTAGTTAAACTGCACAAATACCTGTTCTTGCCCATTCCCAAGTTCAACGTTCACAATATCGAGGAAACGGAGCGCCGGACTGATCGTTACCGTAAATGCAAATTCTTCGCCCAGTGCCACTGTGGGCGGCGCAGCTACTTCGACGCTTGTCTGGACCTGCGCGGTATCGTAGATGACTTGCCCCGGTACAAACGTATCAATCAGCAGCCAGTTGGCAGCAAAAGCATCATTTTCGCCAATTTGTCGCAGCGTTGTATAGCGCCCATCGATGATCATCACCTCGTTCAAGCCGATGACCTGGGAACGCTCGTTGGTCAGTTCAATGGCGGTGCCGCGCTCGATACCTACCGCAAGATTGTTGCCATCATCAAGGAAGGTGTGGCTAACGAGGCGTGCCGTGCGATAGTCGAAGAAGGCACGCGGCTCGAACGATGTATCCGATACGAGACTGAACCCTTCTACAAACTCAACATCGCCTGCTAGAATATTATCGCTGGCGGCGATGTCGCGAGCTTCTTCATCGACCGGCGACGAGGCAGTGCTCATATACTCGCCGGTCATGGCAGCAGCAGCATTATCGAACACTACCGTTGAGCCGTTGGCAAGTTTGTTGTACAGGCCGCGCCCAAGGTCATCGTTGATGAAATCAAGAACCAGCGATGCAATATGCGACTGATTGTCGCTGGTCATAAACACGGTACCAACATCTTCCAGGGTGCTAACTACCGCCGGAATATCGGCGGCGGTTACAATCGTCGTGGTCTGTACGTTGGTCAGGCCTACTTGCAGCAGGGCATCGTACCAGAAGTTGGCAAGCGTGCCCGCCACCACTTCATCCGTATCAACCGTCACAATCAGCACCGGGCCAGCCTGCTGCTCGGCAAGCTCGGTAAAGCGCTGGATAACGGCACCATCAGGGGTGGTCGTCAGGTCGCCGCCGAGAATGAGATTTCCGGTCACGTTCCGCAATTGCAGCGGATATAGGCTGCGGTCGGAGATATCGGGCGCAGGCCGGGCCTCGCCATTGTAGAATGGCTGCTGCAATTCGAGATCGTAGCTGTAGGGGCCTTCGGGCAGCAGGTGCATGGCAACGTTGCGAATTGCCAGCGAGTCGAGCGGGCCAGCGTATGTTGCGGTTGCCGCCGCGTCGTAGGTCTCCTGATCAAGAATGACCGTGGAGTAGAAGCCGGCTGTGTCACGCACAATGCGGTCATTTTCTACGACCGAGCCGGTACCCCAATCAACCCCCAGGCCGATCTTGGGGCCAGGGGAGCGCTGTACGGCTTGCAGCAGGCGCGGAATGCGGCCCCGCTCCCAGATATGCTGGTCAACAATGGCATTGCGAATACCAAAGCGCAGGCCACGCTCGTCGCCTGCGTCGTCGGTGTCGTACCAGAGCCACAGCGAACCGGACTCCAGACCATCCCACGGGAAGAAGGTCTCATCACCCGTATAGTTGGGGTCGTTGTCTCGGTAGCCAGCAATCATATAGCGGCTCTGCACGGCGGCACCGGCGCTGTTGCCCGCCCACGGCACGCCCTGCGCGTGGAGTTCTTCCAGGCGGTCTTCCATAATGGTATTGGCAATAATCTGCATGGCAAAGTCCTGGAAGCCGCCGAGCATATACAGGCCATCGGTGCCGTCATCGAACAGGGCGACGAGGGCCGGGTTTTCGGCATCGCTGCGTACCTGTATATCGGGCAGCGTGACATTACAGGTAATCGGCGTGGTGACGGCAGCATCGCAGGCTTCCTGAATATCTGCAACGCGCACGGCAGCATCATCGAGGTTGGTCTGTCGCTCTTCGGGTGTCTGCTCAAACGGGTCGAAGGCGAACGGCGCGAGAATAACCCGTATCTCGACGACATCATCGGTGTTGTAGGCAATCGCCTGTGCAACAAACAGATCGAGCGTAGCCGCTTGATAACTTGCGCCAATCGGCACAAAGATGCGGGCGGGCGATGGTTGTGCACGCGATTGGGTGGCCGTCGCAAGGATAATCAGGATAACGAGGGTGGCGACGCTCCAGGCAAGGAGCATGTGTTGCACAACAGGGTGAAGCCAGGTGTGTTTCATGAAGTTCTCTCTATTTCGACAGTATAGATAGGGTGAACAGTATACCGAAAAAGGGCAGCATCAGGCCGGATGTTTCAGAGGGAATACGAACTGATGCCGCAAAAATGTTCCGCAATTGTACAGCAGGAATAAAGAATATGCAATGAGGGTAGTAGGGTGAGAGCGATACGCTTTGCTAGATTGCACCCCTCACCCCGTGCCGTGGAGAGTGGCAGAGGGTGAAGGGTGCGAGGGTGGGCTGCACGATATTACATTAGTCGGTGAGTCCTGTTACAAACTGGGTAGTGTTGTAGCGCATCAGGTCAATATATGAGGGGGCCTCGCCATCGGCCTCGCTGAGCGAGTCGGTGTAGATACGTAGAAGCTGCACGTTTGTATCGGCAGCCACCTGCTCGGCCAGATCCGGATTGACCGTATTGCCCACAAAGATTGCTGGAACGTCAAACGAGGTAATCGTTTCTTGCAGGGCGGCCAGTTCCTGCGCCGATGTTTCTGCGAGGGTGTTGGATGCCGGAATGATCGCACCCACCACCGAGAAGTCATACGCATCGGCATAATATTGGAAGATATCGTGGTCGGTGACAAGCTGGCGGTTCGCTTCGGGAATCTGGGCAACCTGCTCCTCAATCCAGGTGTGCAGCTCTTCCAGTTCGGCGGTATACCTCGCAGCATTGGCGGTGTAGGTCTCGGCGTTGGCCGGGTCGAGCGTAGCCAGTACTGTGGCAATGTTCTGTGTCCAGACCATTACGTTCATCGGACTCATCCAGGTGTGTGGGTCGGCACCGCTGTGCTCGTGGTCGTGCGTTTCGCCTTCGTCGGCCAGTGCAGTGCTGGTAAATAGGTCGAGCAAGTTACGGCTACCCTGGGGTTCGTCGGTGTGCTCTTCGCCTTCGTGTTCGTCGGTGTGCTCTTCGCCTTCGTGTTCGTCGGTGTGCTCTTCGCCTTCGTGTTCGTCGGTGTGCTCATCCTCATAGGCAATTGTGTCAACGCCGGTTGATACCGGAATAATGCGTTCGGCGTCAATGCCGGCCTCTTCGATTACCGCGAGCATTGCCTCTTCCAATCCTAGACCATTGGCAAATACGACATCGGCATTCACAATGCTGCCCATCTCCTGGGGGGTTGGCTCGAAGGTGTGCGGGTCGGCTCCAACCGGAATGATGATTGTCAGGTTGATGGCATCGCCGCCGACTTGCCGCACCACGTCACCTACAATGTTGGTTGTTGCTATGACATTGAGTGTTTCACCTTCGGCAACAGGCACCAATCTTGCAAGGAGTTCATCAATGGTAGCGAGTTCTGTAGCATGCATATCGTCTTCGGTGTGGGCCTCGTCTTCGGTGTGGGCCTCGTCTTCGGCGTGGGCCTCGTCTTCGGCGTG
>JAAUSQ010000259.1 GCA_012033195.1 Chloroflexaceae bacterium | reverse complement strand
TGATGCCCCACCGGAACCAGGCGCACGCCCGCTACCGATGAACAGGGCCGCCCGATTGCACCAGAAGCAACCCAGGATGAGTTTTTTACGCACAGGCTCATGGATCCTTATTCTGGCGTTGAACAACCAGGAAGCTGAATTACTGGAATTGTCGTCGGGCAGTCTGCCCGATGATCAGGGCGTACGGGTTGGGCGAAGCCGCATCACGCTGGTGCTGCGTGGGACGGGCGACGAAGACATCGAAGATACTCTGGGTGCGTCTCAGGATATTCTCTTCCAGGAGTTTGGGGTACCAATTCCGCTTGTCGACCAGCAAATCCAAGACCTACCCTAGGAAGATATCTCTATTAGCTACATATATTGAGGTGCTGACGCAGCGCATCGCATAAAGAGAGGGCGATATTATTATGTCCGAAGAGTCTGCTATTCGGGTCATGATCGTTGATGACATAGCCGATACCTGCGACCAACTTGAAAAGCTGCTCTATTTTGAGAAAGATATTGCAGTGGTGGGCAAAGCCTACAATGGTCGTGAGGCGGTGGAGATGGCCCGCGAACGTCGTCCAGACATTATCCTGATGGATATCAATATGCCCGAAATGGACGGCATTACCGCAACCGAGGCCATCCTCAATCATGATCCTACCGTGCAGGTCATCATTATGAGCGTGCAGGGCGAAACCGACTACCTGCGGAGTGCAATGATGGCCGGTGCCCGTGAGTTTCTGGTCAAGCCAGTCAGTGCCGACGACCTGTACAAGTCTATTCGACACGTTTACAAACTTGGTCAGAGCCGCCCACGTGTCGCATCACGCGCCGGTGCGGATGCGCCCGCAGGCGATACCGCCGTCTCGCGTGGCAAGCTCTTTGCCGTCTATAGCCCCAAAGGTGGCGTAGGTACCTCGGTGGTTGCCGCCAACCTTGCCGTTGCGTTGCGTCAGATGACCCAGAAAAAGGTTGCACTGGTCGATGGTAATCTGAGCCTTGGCGATATCAATGTGGTGCTCAACCTGCGCTCCGAGCGCACCATTGTTGATCTGGCCGATAGAGTAGCCGACCTCGACAGCGAACTGATTAACGATGTGCTGGCAACGCACGCGGCCCAGATCAAGGTGCTGCTCGCGCCCCCCAACCCCCAGACGGGCGAACTGGTCACCGCCGACCATCTGCGGGTGATCCTTGAAGCGCTGCTGAAAGAATTTGACTACGTGATAGTGGATACGCACTCTTCCTTCCAGGATCGCGCCCTGGCCGTGCTTGATATCGCCGACCGTATCCTGGCACTGATGACGCTGGAAATGACCTGTATCAAGAATATCAAGATGTTCCTGGAAGTCACCGAACTGCTTGGCTACCCAGGCGATAAGTTGATGCTTATTCTCAACAAGGCCGATAACCGAATGGGCATTCGGGTTGAAAACGTTGAGAACAACATCCAGCACAAGGTCGCGCTCCAGATTGCCAATGCCCCCTACGAGATGACCCTTTCGATTAACCAGGGGGTGCCGCTGGTCATTGCGCGCCGTGATCATCGGGCGGCTAAAGACATCTTTGCGCTGGCCCGCGAACTCGCCCAACTGACCAACAGCGATGCGAGCGAAAAGCGGAACCCGCAGGCTGCCACAACCCAGAAACGACAGGATGGGGGCGGTTTTCTAGGCTTGTTTTCCCGCAAGGCATAGCAGTGCCACGATCATAAACTCTCAGTAGAGCTGGCTGGTTCGTACACAGAAAGGTAAGTCTATGTCTCTTCTCAAGCGCATCGGAGCTGCAAGCACCAATACTGGTACCAACGCAAGTAGCGATCCTTCTATTCAGCGTGCCCCTGCTCCTGGCACCAGTGCCCCCAGGAGCGATGACCAGTTGCAGGGCCTTGTTAATGATATTCGGCAGCGCGTTGATACGAGTGGCCCGGCCCGCCGGACCGACCAGGAAACGCTCGCCGCTCTGCGCGAACGGGTGCAAAGCCAGTTGTTAAGTGATCTTGACCCGAACATGGACTTGCGGAACCAGAGCAACGTGGCCCGCATCCGACGGCAACTTGAAGAAGTCTTTACAGCCACGCTGGAAAGTGACAATATTGTCTTGAGCCGTGGCGAACGGGCTTCGATCTTCAAAGCCATTCTGAACGATATGCTCGGCCTCGGCCCGCTCGAATTGCTGCTCGCCGACCCGGACATCAGTGAAATTATGGTCAACGGCCCCAATCAGGTCTACATCGAGCGTAAAGGCAAGCTGTCGCTCAGCGATGTTACCTTCCTGAACGATGAGCAGGTGCTCCGCATCATCGAACGCATTGTCGCGCCGCTCGGTCGTCGCATCGATGAATCATCACCGATGGTTGACGCACGTCTGGCAGACGGTAGTCGTGTGAATGCCGTTATCCGGCCCCTCTCGCTGGTCGGCCCGGTCATTACTATTCGTAAGTTTAAGAAAGAAACACTCACCATCCGCGACCTGATCAAGTTTGGCAGTGTCAATGAAGGTATGGGCGAGTTCCTCAAGGCCTGTGTCGAAGCACGCTTGAACATCGTAGTATCGGGTGGTACCGGTTCGGGCAAAACAACGCTGCTGAATGTGCTCTCAAACTTCATTCCCGAAGACGAGCGCATCATTACCGTCGAGAATGCTGCCGAGTTGCAACTTGTCCAGGAACACGTGGTGCGGCTCGAATCGCGCCCGCCCAACGTCGAAGGCCGTGGCGAAGTCACCATTCGCGACTTGGTTATCAACTGTCTGCGTATGCGTCCCGAACGCATTATCGTCGGTGAGTGTCGCGGCGGCGAAACGCTCGACATGCTCCAGGCCATGAATACTGGTCACGACGGTTCAATGACCACCGTCCACGCCAACACCGCACGCGACGCGGTCAACCGTATCGAGACGATGTGTATGATGGCCGGTATGGATCTGCCGCAGCGTGCTATTCGTGAGCAGATTGTCTCGGCCGTCAGCGTTTTTGTGCAACAGGCCCGCCTCAAAGACGGTAGCCGCAAAGTTACCGCTATCACTGAAGTGCAGGGCATGGAAGGCGATGTGCCGCTGCTCCAGGATATCTTCATCTTTGAACAGACCGGACTGAACGAAAAAGGCAAGATTATCGGGACACTACGTGCGACCGGAGCGCGTCCGCGCTTCCTCGACAAGTTCGAACAACTCAATATTTATCTGCCGCCAAGCATCTTTGGGTACGGTGGCGATAGTTTTATTTAATACCAGATTCAGAGCGTCGGGCGTATCATACGACCAGAGACGTGAGAAAGGTACGGACGTATGGATACAACAACATTAATGATTGCCGTCGGTACAGGGTTTCTTGTTCTCATGGGCGTCGTTGGCCTTGTAGCCTACCAGGTGTTGAACCGTGGGGTAGCTGATGATCGCCTGTCCATCTATGCCGGCAGTGGTGCGCAGCAGTCGTCGCAAAAATCGGCGCAGGTCATCGAGAGCTTCGAGACGGCAGTTTCGAAGAGCAAGCAGGGTGGCCGGTATGCGCGTGACCTCGCCCGCGCCGACCTCAAGTTGCGTGTGGTCGAGTTTATTGGTATCAAGATCGCTGCGGCACTCTTGGGGGCCGTCTTCGCTGCCTACCTGGGCCGTGGCTACCCAACCTATATACCGATTACGGCACTGGTTGGTGCAGCTATCTTCTTTTTCCTGCCCGATATGTATGTTTCACAGAAGGCCAGTGCTCGCATCAAGTCATTCAACAACCAGCTTGGCGATACCATCACCATGATGGCAAACTCGCTACGTGGTGGCTACAGCTTCCTGCAAACGCTCCAGATGGTTGCCCAGGAAGCCCCGCAGCCTGTCGCCGATGAGTTCCGCCGCGTGGTGAACGAAGTTGGTCTGGGGCGCAGCACCGAAGAAGCGCTCGGCAACCTGATGCGGCGCGTGCCTTCCGATGACCTCGACCTGCTGATTACAGCGGTCAACATTCAGCACGAGGTGGGCGGTAACTTGGCCCAGATCCTCGACAAAATTGCCCATACCATCCGCGAACGCGTGCGTATCAAGGGTGAAATCAACACCCTGACCGCACAGGGTCGTATTTCAGGGTACGTTATTACCGGCCTGCCACTGGCACTGGGTGGGTATATTACGCTGGTCAACCCGGACTATATGGCACCCATGTTTGAGTTTGGCTTCCCCCCTCAGGCATGGTGCTGTCTGCCCGTCACATCGCTCTTTATGATTGTTATTGGGTATATCGCAATTATGAAGATTGTAGATATCGAAGTGTGAGGTGCCCCAGATGGAATTAGCTCTTGTTTTGATTGGCAGTGTGGTTTTGTTTCTGGTTGCGGGCGGCATGATCGTCTATGCCTTGCGCTCGCAGCGAACAGCCGTCATTGATGACCGTCTTTCGCGCTTTACCGAAGCATCAATGTCGCTGGAAGAAATCGAACTGCAGCGCCCTTTCCACGAACGGGTTATTGTCCCGGTCGTCCAGGGTGTGCTCGACCTGCTTGGCAAACTCAGCCCGCAGCGTGGCGCAGAGAAAGTACGTCAGAACCTGCAACTTGCGGGCAATCCCGGCGGACTGACCCCGGCAATGTTCAGCGGTATCCGGCTGGCCCTTGCGGTCGGCCTGTGTTTGCTTTCTGCCGTTGTTACCTTCTCCACCATGGCGCAGGGGCAAGCCCTGATGTACACGGGTGTGTTGACCATCCTTGGCTACCTGTTGCCCAGTATGTGGCTTGGGCAGCAGATCAGCCGCCGCAAGAAGAACATGCTCAAGGCGCTGCCCGATGCGTCGACCTGCTTACTATCAGCGTGGAAGCGGGTCTCGGCTTCGATGTGGCCTTGCAGCGTGTGACCGATAAGTGGGACGACGAACTGAGCCGCGAGTTCCGGCGGGTCCTCTCGGATATCCGGCTTGGTCGGTCGCGCCGCGAAGCCCTACGTGATATGGGCGAACGCACCCAGGTTGAAGACATCCAGACGTTTGTCTCGGCAATCATTCAAGCCGATCAGCTTGGTGTGTCGATGTCGAAGATCTTGAGCCTGCAATCCGACCAGATGCGTATTCGCCGCCGCCAGCGTGCTGAAGAAGAAGCGCAGAAAGCCCCGATCAAGATGCTCTTCCCGATGGTCTTCTTGATCTTCCCGGCGCTGTTTGTGGTTATTCTCGGCCCCGCCGTTCCGCGTATAATGGGTGGCCTCGGTGAGGCCGGTGATGGCCCGCCGCCGACGCCGACCCCTGGCCCTAGTGGGTATCTGTACGAGGCCGCGCCTGTGGCCGATGCACATATCTTCGCGCCTGCCGCGCCCAACGTTGCCGCCGTGGAGCCGCTTTCGCCCGTGCCCGTCTCAGCCAGTTATCAGCCTGCGCTGACGGCTGCTTCATCGACGGATGCCCAGGAACCGTTTATCATGACAGACGCAGCCTCTTTATCGAGCCGTTGACGTCGCGTCAGTCAGTTGTCGCCAACCCACAGAAGGGGCTGAGTAACGGCACTCGGCCCCTTTTGTAATCTGAACAGAGGGCAGTATGGCACAGCACGGGCGCTTCCTGCGTGTAGAAAATACAACGCGCAACCAGCTTATTGCAGCACAGTGCGCAGTCGCCGATACCTTCGGTTCGCGGCTGCGTGGCCTGATGGGGCGCACCACATTGGAGCCGGGGCACGGTCTGTTGATCCTGCCGGAGTGGAGCATCCATACCTTTTTTATGCGCTTTGCCATTGATGTCATCTTCCTAAGTACCGATTATACCGTGCTGAAAGTGCGCGAGGCCATGCCGCCCAACCTGCCCTATGCCGGCGCATGGGGTGCCCACGCCGTCCTTGAATTGCCCGCCGACGTCATCGCCGCGACGGGCACACAGGCAGGCGATCAACTCCATCTGTCACCCGCCACCGTACCAGACGAACCACACCCACCCGCATGAGCATCTGGCATACCGGTTACAAGCGCATCGAGACACTGTTGCCCGCATTCGGAAGTGGCTTGCTGTTTGGGGGTTTTCTGCTGCTGTACCTTGCCACACTCACCAGCACACACACCTTCGATGCACTCTCGTATGCGCTTGATGTGGATACCAAGCCCTGGCAAGAACTGCTGCACCCGCACCACCTGGCCTATGGCCCACTCGGCATCATAGTGCGCTCACTCGCGGCAGCGCTTGGCTGGCAGGGCAGTGCCGTTGTTCCCATGCAGATTACCAATGCGCTGGCGGGCGCGCTCGGTGTGGCGCTGTTTTTTGGGCTACTGCACGACACCACCCGCCGCCCCGACCTTGCCGCAATCGGGGCGTTGCTCCTTGGGGCCAGCAATGCCTACTGGTACTATGCCATCGAAGTTGAAGTGTATACCGTTGCAGCGCTCTTCCTGGTGCTCTGCCTGTGGCTACTGGTGCGGGTGCTGCGCCAACCCGGTATCTGGCTATGTGTGTTGCTTGGGCTGGCACAGGGCATGGCCGTGCTCTTCCACCAGACCAACGTGCTGCTCAGTGTGCCAATTGTCGCGGCACTTATCGTTGGCATTCGCCAGCACCACCCCGCTAGCTCACCGCGCCAGTACGCAGCAGATCTTGTGCGCATGGGGGCCGCCTATGCCCTGCCGCTGGCTGGTATTGTAATTGGGAGCTACCTGATTGCAGGCTTCGGAGTCAGCCGCTTTGCATCGTGGCAGGCGTTTATGCTGTGG
>JAAUSQ010000258.1 GCA_012033195.1 Chloroflexaceae bacterium | reverse complement strand
CCTCTTCGATGTACTTCTTGGCATTGTCCCACGCGCCGCCCGCGTTCGACTGGAACACGGCCATAAGCTGACCGACCAGAATGATGCCACCCAGGAAGCCACCCAGCGCCTCCACATCCAGCAGGAAGCCCACCAGAATGGGCGTGATGACGGCGATGAGGCCAAGGCTCAGCAGTTCTTTCTGGGCCGCTGCGGTGGAGATGTCCACTGCACGCGCATAGTCGGGCAGGGTGGTGCCTTCCATCACACCGGGGATCTTGAACTGGCGGCGGACTTCGTTCACAATCAGCATGGCCGCCCGCGACACTGAGCGGATTGCCAGCGCCGAAAAGAGGAACGGCACTGCACCACCAATCAGCAGACCAATAAAGACCTGCGGGTTGGCGATATTGATGCCATCCAGCGGCGGCAGGCCAAGCTGTGCCTGGATACGTCCGACATCCGCCAGGAACGAGCCAAACAGCGCCACCGCCGCGATGACTGCCGAACCGATGGCGATACCCTTGGTAACTGCTTTGGTTGTGTTGCCCACCGCGTCGAGGTCGTCCATCACGTTGCGGGCATTCTTATCGAGGCCCGACATCTCACCAATACCGTTGGCGTTATCGGAGATGGGGCCGAAGCTATCCATCGACAGGGTATTGCCGGCTAGCGCAAGCATCCCGATACCAATCAGCGCCACGCCATATATAATGGCGGTAAAGCCATCGCTGCCGTAGATGAAAATAGACGACATAATCGCCGCGCCAATTGTGAGCACCGTCCACACACTCGACTCCATGCCGAGCGCTAGCCCTGCGATCACATTGGTGCCCGCGCCCGACTGTGATGCTTTGGCGACATCCTTTACCGGCGTGTACTGGGTGGAGGTGTAGAACTTGGTGATGGAGTCCAGTGCAACGGTGAGCAGAATACCTGTGGTTGCCGCAAAGAAGGGCCGCCAATCGATGACACCAGTCTGCGGGTCGCCCATTAGCAGGAACGACGCACCCACAAAGCCAATCACCGAAATGACCGCCGAGATATAGAAGCTGCGGGTCATCACGCCGAGGGCGTTGCGGCGCTCCTCGGTGGTGCGAACGGTGTTATTACCGATCACGGAGGCAATCACGCCGATACCATACAACACTAGCGGGTAGATCGCAAAGCGCAGATCATAGAGGCCATCGCCCGCCGCGCCTGCTGCGAGGTCGCCCACCACCACGCCGAGGATCAGCGCCGAAACAATCGTGACCATAAAGCTTTCGAACACGTCGGCAGCCATCCCCGCGCAGTCGCCCACGTTGTCACCGACCAAGTCGGCAATCACGGCAGCGTTGCGGGGGTCGTCTTCGGGAATGCCCGCCTCAACCTTACCTACGAGGTCGGCTCCCACATCGGCGGCTTTGGTGTAGATGCCGCCACCCACCCGCATAAAGAGCGCAATCAGCGAGGCCCCGAACGCAAAGCCCAGCAGGGCATCGGGTGCGGCGATGTTAAAGACCAGGAAGATAGCTGCGGCACCAAGCAGGCCGAGGCCCACCGCCAGCATACCAGTGACCGAGCCGGACTTGTAGGCTACTTGCAGGGCCGGATTGTAGCCCTTCTGCGAGGCAGCAGCAACGCGCACGTTCCCCTCGACGGCCACTTGCATGCCGACATAGCCCACCACATATGAAAAGATGGACCCCATCAGGAACGACACACCACGTCCAATCGCAATCCAGAGCACCGCATCCGCTCCGAAGCGCTCAACTGCTTCGGGGGTGGGGGGGACCAGCAACACGCTCCCCGCGAGCAGAAATGTCAGAATAGCGATGAGGATGATGATAATGCGGAACTGGCGGGCCAGATATGCGTTGGCTCCTTGCTTGATGTAGCTCCAGACTTCCTGCATGCGGGCGGTACCTTTGTCTTGCGCGAGCACCTGCCCCCGCAGTACAAAGGCATAGGCGATGCACAGCAGCGAAATGCCGAGCACAGCCCATACAGCGATAAGTTCGATGCCAGCTAACCCTTCCACAACTCCTACTCCTTTGTGTTCTGTCTCTTCGTTAAGAATGAGTACATCCTCATACATCCATGCGGCGAGAAAACGCCGATTGTGTGTCGGTGTGTATGGCTTCCAAAAGCTGTACAGGGACGCTGTGTACAATTGTTTCGAATTACTTTATGTTGAGGCCCCATTGTAGCACAGCCATATAGGTGCTGCAATGTGGGGCAAGTCAGGGGATCCAGCGTATAACATTGCGCCATTCTTCGGCATCGGAGGCTTCCCACAGTAAGATGAGCGCTTCAATCGTATCGCGCATTGAGGTACCCGCACGGATCAGAAAGATACCCCAGTGCTCACCGCCTGTGCTGTAGTGCGTTGCAATATGAGCAGGCATACTACGGCGATTATCGGTAATAAGTGCCCGTTGCGACTGCTCAAGAAAAGTGAGAATGTCAGGATCGAGGGTGCCAAGCGGCGGTGCATCTTCATCACCAACGCGCAGCACATCAATTGCTGGATTATAGCGCGAAACTGCTTGTTTAAGACTGGGCGACAGATTTTCATCCAGTAAGAAACGCACATTCATAAAGGTGTTTGCTCGTGTCTGGCAGCCAGCCGCTGGCGCAGTTGTTCGATGAGTCGTTCTGGATGTCGTTGTATGTGCTCCTGATAAAGTTGCTCGGCATAGGCTTCGACCCGTTCGACATAGGCATCGACCTCGGCCTGATGATGCAGATAATAGGCGATGACCCCATAGAGCATTTCCAGCGGTACACCGGGCAGGTCGAGCGCCATCTGTTCGGGGGATTGCCCCAGGCGGTAGCGCTCAACAAGGTGTTCGAGGCCGATGCGATGGCCCTTCAAGCGAATGACGTCCGGGCCGAGAAAATCGAGGTAATCGGCGAGTTGCATGATGTGGCTCCTTTGGTCGGGGTGGCGTTGTTATGTTCATTGTAGCACGCGGCAGGCAGCATGGTGGCCTGCCAGGGGTGCCCTGATACTATGAAGATATCGTTTTAAGATGTGAGCGGTATAACAGCGTACCTGTGCTATACTATAACTAACAACTATCGTTTGAGAATTTCATAACAATTAAAACCTCAACTATTAACCACTAAGGCAAAGCAGAGAGACTATGAAAGAGCTAATTCGACGTACCAGAAAGAGCTTTACATCCGGTGACCGCCAGTCCGACCCCCAGATCCCCGACAATATGTGGGCCAAGTGTCCAGCGTGTGGACAGATTGTCTATTCGCGTGAGCTTGAAGATAACATGAAGGTCTGCCCCAAGTGCGGGTACCATCATCGCCTCAGTGCGCGAGAGTGGCTGACGTTTCTCGATACCGGCTCGTTCGAAGAGCGTGATATGCACTTGCTGCCGATGGACCCGCTCGAATTTGTTTCGCTCGATGTCAGCTATGCCGAAAAGCTCCAGCAGGCCCAGAAAAAGACCGGTTTGACCGATGCAGTAACGGGGGGCGTCGGCACTATCGAGGGGATACCGCTGGTCATCGCTATCTGCGATTTTAGCTTTATGGGTGCGTCAATGGGCAGTGTGTATGGCGAAAAGATGAGCCGGGCCGTCGAACGCGCTGCCGACCTCGGCGTACCGCTGCTGACGATCAATAGCAGTGGTGGCGCACGGATGCAGGAAGGGCTTATCTCGCTGATGCAGATGGCAAAAATTAGCATAGCGCTGACCCGCCTCGCTGCCGCGCACCAGCCGCATATCTCGCTGCTGACCGACCCGTGTTATGGTGGGGTAACTGCTTCGTATGCGTCCATTGCCGATATTATCCTGGCAGAGCCAGGGGCCAATATTGGCTTTGCCGGCAAGCGTGTGATCGAACAGACCATTCGCCAGAAATTGCCGCCCGAATTCCAGACTGCCGAGTTTATGCTCGAACACGGTATGATCGATATGGTTATCACCCGCAGCGAACTGCGTGCGGTGCTCAGCCGCCTGCTGCGACTGTATCGGCGTGCTCCGCAGCCTGCCCCGGTGCAGCACACGGCGGTTATGGCTTCGTAACAGGATATCCAATGATGATAGCCGGATACGTTCCCTCGCGCTGCGTCCCGCTCCTCTGGCGTGGGCGCAGCGGAACGTATCCGCTGTCGGCCAAAGATCCGAATACCATCGCATCAACGTTGTACGAATGTACTACGGATCGTCTTGACGCTGTTTGTAAAGATTGCTATAATTGTCTCTGACTATAGGCACTCAGGTTCTCCTCGTAATAACTCCGTAAGATTTGTGCGAAAGCTGTATAGTCACTGTGTACCGTCCAGAATCGGAGCGGCGTACTGCAGGAACCTACCTACAATGCTGTGGGAAGCAATCCAGTATTTGCAAAGCAGTGATTATCAACAGTTTCGCATCTGCACCTTAGCAATTGTAGTGGATCGACAAGACAAAAAAGTTGCTCTGGTGTACGCTTGCTGTCCATAGGTAGTGCAACTCTTGTCGTCAACAAGAACCTGTAACCATCGCGCGATGGTTGCAGTTGTGAGTGCCCCAGCAAAAGGATTATGCTCATGACAACAACACTTGGTGGAGCATCACTCTTACAGATGGTCAGCGATCTACAGGATCGCAAAAAGTTCCAGGAACTGAATTGGACTGGAACATTTGAGGAATATCTGGCGATTGTGTATAACAATTCCAGAGTGACCCGCAATGCCTTTCAACGTACCTATGATATGATCATGTCGTATGGTACCGAAGAGTTTATGGATGCGAAAAAGCGCTTGATCCGCTATAAGTTCTTCTCCGATCCAACGTTCGACACAGATGATGCCATCTTCGGCCTCGAAATCCCCCTGATGCGACTGGTTAACTTCTTCAAGAGTGCGGCGCAGGGCTATGGCACCGAAAAGCGTGTGCTGCTGCTGCACGGCCCAGTCGGAAGTGCCAAGAGTACGATTGTCCGTCGCCTCAAGCGGGGCATAGAACATTACACCCGGACCGAAAACGGTGCGCTCTATACCTTTGACTGGTATATGGGCGACATAGCGGATGTTGAGGCAAGCCACGTGAAGGAGGTCGATTGGGAACCCGACCCGATGCACGCCGAACCGCTCCAGCTTATTCCCAAAGATGCCCGTAAAAACTTCCTGGCGAAGATGAACGAAGGCCGCCCCTACGAAGAGCATGTGCGTATTCGTGGCGACCTCAGCCCGGTGAGCCGCTACAACTTCCGTGAGTTGATGCGGCGCTACGATGGCGACTGGATGCAGGTGGTGAAGCACGTGCGGGTCCGTCGCCTGATCTTCTCGGAGCAAGACCGTATTGGTATCGGTACCTTCCAGCCGAAGGATGAGAAGAACCAGGACTCAACCGAACTGACCGGCGATATTAACTATCGCAAGATTGCCATCTACGGCAGCGATAGCGACCCACGTGCATTCAACTTCGACGGTGAGTTTAACATCGCCAACCGTGGCATCATCGAGTTTATCGAGATGCTCAAGCTTGATGTGGCCTTCCTCTACGACCTGCTTGGTGCATCGCAGGAACACAAAATCAAGTCTAAGAAGTTTGCCCAGACCGATATTGACGAGGTGATCATCGGCCATAGCGTCGCCGGTTCAACGCCCATTCCATTCCGCTTGAACGGACAGGTGCAGTGGACAAACCTTGAACACCTCTACACCCGCTTCGTCGAGAATCCTGCCGGGTTGGAAGTGCTGGCCTACGACTTTGCACGGAACGAGACACAATGGACACCCGTCAAGTCGCTCTTCCGGCATCGCTTCACGGGTGACCTGTTAACCACCTCGCAGAAGTGGGGGGTGGTCGAAACGACTCCGAACCATTCGATTTATGGGCGAGATGGTGAACCCTTCTACCCCGAAGACCAGCGCGAGATCATGGCGGTACGAACCACGGGCGATACGCTCCTGCCGTCGGCACCCATCGGCACCATTGATATATCAACTGGTATCGATGGCCTGCTGACGAGCAGTGCAATCTCTACCAGCAATGGAAGCAAGCTTACCCGGCCTGCCGCCGAAGGATGGGTGCGGCTTGATCAAGCACGCCATGCTACAGCCCTCCGTGCAGTATATGACCCTATCAATGATGGGGATGCACTCAAAGACCTGATAACCGTGCTGGTGTGGTATGCCACCGAAGGCCATATCAACGGCGAGAATGGCGGTATTGTCATCAGTCAGGCCAACCGTGCCGAACTTGAGCGGGTGCAGGCCGCCTACAGCCGTATTACAACGGCAACAGGCTCGATTGATGCAGGTGCCAGCACCGATTCAGCATGGCGGCTGTATATGGCTGCCGATATTATGGCACACATCGCCGAACATCATTGTGGACGGCACGTTATCAACAAGCGCCTCCCCGATTTCCTGTTCAGCTTGCCGAGTGTGTATCTCCAGCATGCCTTTGACGAGTTGATGCGAACCGATGGTACACGTCGCGTTACGGCTACCATATCGGAGGTGAGCACGGAAACGTACCGCGAGAGCTATTTTGAATATAAGACCATCTCACCCATGCTCGCGGCGCAGGTTGGCACGCTTGCCAGCATGCTTGGACATGATTATAGCGTGTATTGCTGGGAGCGCGACGGTCGCCACGATGCCTACCGTATCCGCTTTGTATCGGGCACAGGCAAGCGCGGCGGTCGCCACGAGCGGTTTGGAAGCGCGGCTCTCGGCCCGCCCCGCCCAGGACGAATGGGT
>JAAUSQ010000257.1 GCA_012033195.1 Chloroflexaceae bacterium | reverse complement strand
TGATTTACAGAGTCATGGCGGCGCTGGGTGCGGTGGTGCTACTGGTCATCGGCGTATTTTACAAGCAGTTTCTGATCATCAGCTTTGATCTCAGCCTGGCGCATACCCTCAAGCTGCCTGTTGAGGGACTGCGGGTGTTGCTACTGGTCCTGATCGCCGTCACGATTGTGGCGAGCTTACAAGCTGTGGGTATTGCGCTGATGCTGGCGCTCCTCATCACCCCC
This sequence comes from Chloroflexaceae bacterium, assembly GCA_012033195.1. Lineage (GTDB taxonomy): Bacteria > Chloroflexota > Chloroflexia > Chloroflexales > Chloroflexaceae > JAAUSQ01. Next base: position 6,456 of record JAAUSQ010000257.1, on the reverse strand, counting down.
GCTGCGACCGCGCGACTGCTCACACACAGGCTGCATCATATGATTCTCGCTGCTGCGGGCATCGGTACCCTGAGCGGCATCGCTGGGTTTTACCTGTCCTACTACCTGGATATACCGTCTGGCGCGTCCATCGTCCTGACCATGAGTGCATTATTCGCGCTGGCTTTTGGTCTCAAGTCCATCTGGCTGTGGCTGTCGGCGCTGCGTTCCAAGACTCCTGCAGAAACGGCGATTGAACCAGCATCCCCTGCCCAAACTGAAGTGAAATGAAGAGCCAGATTTTAAGTTTTGATTAAACACATTAGCAAAATCAGTGTTCGTCCTTGCAAGGTGCGGACATGCTGTGCTATACATCATCCAGTCTAAATGATACCTAGTCTCAATTAGAAAGAGGGAGAGTACGATGAAAGTGATTCTGCGTTTATTGGTTGTGCTGCTTGTAGGCCTGATGGCATTGACTGTCAGTGCCCAGGAGCAGTCTGAAATGGCACCACGCCTTCTGCTTGCAGACAGTACCGGGGTGGTGCATGTGATGGACACGGAGGCCGGGGAGATTGTCACCGCCTTCGATATGCACGAAGAGATGGAGGAAGCACCACGCCTGTATGTTGGGCCGAGTGGGCAATATGTCTTTGCGGTGCTGCGTGCATCGAACATGGTGCGCGTGATTGACAGTGGTTACACCGGTGGTGAGCTGGGCGAACCTACGCTGTTGGACTTCACCCTGCAAACGATGATGCCGACCCATTTTGACATCTACGGCGATCACATCGTCAGCTTCAACGATGGTGACGGCAGCGTCACGGTTTTCACCGAAGCGATCTTCAATGGCGGCGGCACCGCAACGACCTTCTTCACCGGTCAGTCGCATCATGGGGTCGGGGTGATGGTGGACGAAACGCTGATCGCCACCAATCCGACGCCGGAGGCCTTCCTGCCGGTTGGACCTGCCGTGTTCAACATGGATGGTGAGATCGTCGCCGCCTTCGACAACTGCCCGGGTCTGCACGGCAAGGGGGTTCTGGCGGATGGTCGGGTGGTGTTCGGTTGCGACGATGGTGTGTCGATCATCAGCGCAGCGGGGACAACTGGGTGACGACGAAGATTGCTGAGGATGCTGAAGCGCGCATTGGCAACTTCACCTACTACGATGAGACCGGCTTGCTGCTGGGTAATTGGGGTGCGGACTCGTATGCCCTGGTGGATGTAGACGCGGGCACGATCAGCGAGATCACGCTGCCGCTCAACATCTGGATTGCGCCGCCCGCATTTAACCCACTCAACGCCGATGAGGTGATTGTGCTGACGCATGATGGCTCGCTGCACACAGTAGAAGCCGTCACGGGTGAAGTGGTGGCAACTGCCGCTGAAATCATCACCGCCTATGAAGAGCCGGAAGACGAAGATGCGAGTGTGCCGCGTCCGGCCCTGGCAGTTGCCGGTGGGCATGCCTACCTCAGTGATCCGATTGCGGGCACGCTGCACATCATCAACCTGAGTGATATGTCTGAAGTAGCCGTGATGGAACTGGGTGTCCACATCACCTCGATTGCTGTACTCGGCGCAACTTCAGAAGCTGGCTCCGGCATCTAAACACTGTTGTGAGATGACTGACCGGGGGCATGACCTGCTCCCGGTTTTGTATTGTTTGAGGAAATCAATCCATGAACCGACTGTTACTCTTCTTCGCTCTATGCTTGTTTTTCTTGGTGACACCTGTCGCACAGGCGCAAGATGATGATCTGCCCTTGGGTGGTGGTGAACAACGACCATCATCGCCGACGTGACGCGCAATATTGCCGGGGACCGTGTCGAAATTGTCTCTTTGATGCCGCCTAATGCCGATGTTCATGGGTTCAATCCGACCCCGCGTGATCTGATTCCGCTGGAAGAAGCCGATCTGGTGCTGATTAACGGTGCAGATTTAGAAGAAACCATGATTGAGATGGTACGCACGATCAGCCTAATAGAACCTGTCGTCGTTTCCGATGGCATCACTGTGCTGGCATATGGGATTGATCGTGGATCGGGCAACCTGGGGCTGACGCCGCGACGCATTTTATTGGGGGATACCGAGGGTAATGTGCATATCCTGAATGTGTTCAGTAATGAGATTATTGCCAGTTATCCTTTCAGCCATCCAATAACCTTGTATGCTGAACGTGCCCGACATGCCCGTTACGGCTTTGTTGTGTCACCAGAATCCGTTCATGTCATTGACAGCGGTTTCCGTATGGTTCAGCACTTCGACCATTACGACCCCTATCTGGTCAATCCGCAGTTGATTGATTTCACACTGTCATCCATTGAGATTGATACGGCGCGTCTGGTCGATGCGGCTTTTGACCTGGATGATAGCCAGATTACGTTGAATGACACGGGTGACCCGGTTATCTTGTCTATACCTGACGCATTCGACAGCGCCATTCATCCTGTCATCGGCGACCCGTTGATGCATCCCAACAGTGACAATCAATTGCTGCTTCTGACGGTCAATGGTGAACTTCTATCGGTTGACACAGCTACAGGGATGATCCGGCAGGCACTGCCGGTGCTGCCGGGGCCGCTCGAAACGGCACCTGTCATGATAGCCAGTGGTGACATGGTCTATATCGCTGATCCGGCGGGCAGCACGTTGTTGGAAGTCTATGCGGGTGAGAATGAACTGGTCCTCACCGATCAACTCGATTTTGGCTTCACGATTACGTCCATGGCGGCCTTCGGTGCGGTGGTCGATCCTCACGCACTGGACACAACTTCGCAGGTGACCGGGCGCGTACTCGGCGCTGGTGTGGACTGCTCAATTCAGGGCGATGCGGTACATGGCCCGTGTGACGCGCATTTCTGGCTCGATCCGAACACGTCGTGGTATGGGCGGACAATATCGCTGCGGCACTGGCGGAGATTGATCCTGATAATGCCGATTTCTACCGTGCCAATGCTGCGACTTACAAGGAACAGTTGCGTGTGCTGGATGCAGAAGTTGAGGCAATCCTTGAAGTCATCCCATTGGAGAACCGCCGTCTGGTGACCAATCACGACTTCCTCGGCTACTTTGCCCGGCGCTATGGCTTTGAGATTGTCGGTGTCGTGCTGCCGGGCGGCTCCACGCTGGCCGAGCCGAGTTCGCGTGATCTAGCGGAACTGATCGAAATCATAGAACGTGAAGGCATACAGACCATTATCGTCGAAGCCTCCAATGTGAATCGTATTTCGGATACATTGGCTGAACAGGTGGGCATTGAGACCATCCTGCTCTACAGTGACTCACTGAGCGATGCCGATGGCCCAACGCCGACCTACATCGACTACATGCGGTACAACGCGCAGGCGATTGCTGCTGTTCTAGGCGAAACACCGTAAGTATCCCAATCAATCGCTCTACACCAGCTTTTGACCCTTGAGCGAATCCGCTAGAATGGGAGGGTATATTCTGACGAGAACAGGCCACCTTCCTATGACATCCATACCGGAACAACGGCGTGAACAAATATTGACCTGGTTGAAAGACGATCAACTGCTGCGGATTGATGAGCTTGCCCAGCGCCTGGACGTTTCGCACATGACAGTGCATCGTGATCTGGACGCCCTGGCAGAAATGGGTCTGGTAGAGAAGGTGCATGGTGCCGTGCGGTTGCCTGACCCGCACAAGGTCACGACGGATACCTGTCACTTATGCGAAATGCCAGTGAAACCGCGTTTGCAGTTCGTCATTACGACCCAGTCGGGACAAACACTCCGGGCGTGCTGCCCCCACTGTGGAATCATGCTGCTTGCTTTGCAGTCGGATGTGGCGATGGCGCTGCTGCGTGACTTCATTTATGGCAGGATTGTGAATGTACGTCAGGCCTATTTCGTTGTTGAGAGTCGCGTGGCACTGTGCTGCGAACCCAGTGCCATTGCATTTGCCACCGAGCAGGATGCCCGCGATTTCCAGCAGGGCTTCGGTGGGGCGGTGCTGGACTTTGCACAAGCACGCCATACCCTCAAAGAAGCACATCATTGCCCGGAAGAAGATTAGTCTCCCCGATACGGCTTGCCAAGCAACTCCTGTTTGATATAATTTGTGATGTTTAACACAATATCACACTTGCTCTCGTTTTCACAAGTATTCGTGAAGGGGTTGGTGTGGTGATTGTGATCCCTATATTTCAAACGAGGAGACTTCGAATTGATGAACCGTAAGTTATCTGCTGTTTTGCTGTCTGTTTTTGCCACCCTGCTCCTACTCATACTCCCCGCCCAGGCGCACGAAGCTGCGGACATCTACATTGATGGGGTATGGGCAACGCCCTGCCAGAAGACTAACGACATCACCTCGGTGTTCATGACAGTGGATAACACCGCTGTCGATCATCCGATTGCCTTAATCGGTGCCAGCAGCCCGTTCGCCGAACACATTCATCTGGTGGAAGGAGATGGCAGTTGCGCTGAGGGCATAACCGAGCGCATCGTGATTCCCTTCGGTGAGCGTATGAACTTCCGCGAAGCCAGCTACGCGATTGCGGTCGAGATGAACGAACTGCACGAGGTGGGCGAACCGTTCAGTCTGACCCTGACCTTCGACATGCTGGACGATGATCTCAATTCCGACGGGATGGCGGTTGATGTAGTGGTGGGCGTTCCGATTCTGGATGAAGCGCCGGCATCGTCTGATATTCTCATCGTCACGCCCTGGGTACGGCCTACAGCCATGGCAGACATGAGCGACCACGATCATGGTGAGGGTGAACACGCGCATGATGATGAGGAAATGGCGATGGACATGCCCATGTTCCCGGCAGCGGTATACCTGCGGTTGCTCAATCGGGGCGAAGAACCGGATCGCCTGATCGCTGCATCCAGCCCGGTAGCCGAAATCACCGAGATCCACCAGACCACCGTAGAGGATGATGTGATGCGGATGGGCGAGATCGAAGGGCTGGATTTGCCCGTCGATGAGTGGATGGCGTTTGAGCCGGGTGGTTATCACATCATGCTGGTTAACTTACAGCGAGAATTGTTTGAGGGTGAAGCGATTCCGCTGACACTCACCTTTGAATCCGGTACAGAACTTACAATCACTGTACCAGTTTATGATCCAACGATGGGCGGTATGGACGACGATCACGACCACGACCACAGCCACGATCATGGTGGGTAGGGGCATCGGCTTCAAAAACACATAGAAACACTGACTAAAGGATAATCGAGAGGAAAACCCAATGAAACGTCTGCTCATTCTGTTAGGAATACTCCTGCTGCCTGTACTGTCGCTGCACGCGCAGGATGATGAGACAATGCAAGCGATGACGCTATATTGCCGCGATGGTTGGCGATGAAATGGCGCTGTGTGGTGAGACTTATGCGGGTATCGGCGCGGACGAAGCCGCGATCAGCTTCAATGACTTTCGCTTCTACGTGTCCAATATCCAACTGCTGACCGCAGAGGGCGATGCCATGCCCTTCCAACTGGCACAGGATGGCATGTGGCAGGTGGAAGATGTGGCACTGCTGGACTTCGAGAACGGCGAGGCTGGCTGTTCTGAAATCGGCAACGCCGCCCTGAACGGTGAAGTTATCGGGATGGCCCCCTCCGGGGAGTACGTAGGCCTGAGCTTTGATCTGGGTGTGCCCTTTGAACTCAACCATCTGGATGTGACCGCCGCCCCCAGTCCGTTGAACATTGCCGCGATGTGGTGGAACTGGCAGGGTGGTTACAAGTTCATCCGCGTTGACCTGATGACCAATGCCGCTGAGAACAATGCCTGGAACATCCACCTGGGCAGCACCGGGTGCGAATCGCCCGCCGGAGCCGTTCCGCCAACCGAACGCTGTGCCCGTCCGAACATAGCGACGATCACACTGGATGAATTTGATTTCGAGAACAGTGTCATTGTCGCTGACCTGGGTGCGCTGCTGACGGATGTGCCACTTTACGAGAACACGCTCATGCCGCCTGGCTGCATGTCGGGGATAGATGATCCGGATTGCCCGGCGTTATTCCCCAACTTTGGCCTGTCACTCGATGACGGTATCTGCCCCGATGGCGACTGCTCAAGCCAGACGCTGTTCCGCGTGAGCGATATGGAAGCGTGACACGGGTCGAACGAACTGAGATGTCTGCTGAGATGAATATGGACATGGGCGCGGGTGGTCACACTCATGGACATGGTGCTGCGACCGAAGCTGGACCGGTTGATGAAGCCTCTGCGATCCAGATTGCCCTGGAACGGTATCCGGGCACCACTGTTGTTGAGAGCAAGACAGGCATGGCTTATGGTGTTCAGGTGTGGGACATTGAACTGAGCAACGGGGTCAGCATCGAAATTGATCAGGCCAATGGTGAGATTGTGGAGATATCCGGGGCTGGTGAGGACTGGGAAAACCCGGCATACGACAATGACTAGACCTCACTGAGGCTGACACGCTCAGTCTCGCGTCGGTCATGACGAAATGCAGGTGGGTAGCGGTGAA
>JAAUSQ010000016.1 GCA_012033195.1 Chloroflexaceae bacterium | reverse complement strand
GGGTGGGCATGGCAAACAAGGTCAGCATCAGACAGGTGATGAGCACGGGTGCAAATACGCCGCATACATGTTCCTCCTCATGTGATAGAGAGTATCGGTTCAACAACGTGGGATGACCAAGAGGCACTGGTAAAGAGCGCCGCTGCTATCCATCTGCCAGCAAGTCATGTGCTGCTACAATAATGCCGTCCGCATCAGCATACAGAAAGTGCCCCGGTACAAAGCGCACTCCAGAAAACGTTACCGCAACATCGCGCTGCCCTACCCCCTGCTTGATGCTTTTCATGGGATGGGTGCCCAGCGCCCTCAACCCGATTGCAATCTGTGAAATCGGCTGCGCGTCGCGAATGCAGCCATACACCACAATGCCCTGCCAGCCGTGCTGCTGGCCCATCGCCGCCAGATTATCGCCCACCAGCGCACAGCGCAGCGAGCCGCCACCATCGACCACCAGCACCTTGCCTGTTCCATCCTCGCCCAGCGCGGCCCGTACCAGGCTATTGTCTTCAAATACCTTGACTGTCATCATCTGCCCTGCAAACGCGGGCAGTCCACCATAGCTGAAGAAACCGGGCGCAACGATTTGGACTTCGTTGGGGTACTGGTCGCAGAGGTCGGCAGTTGCAAATTGTGGCACCTGTTACTCCTTATAGCAATGCCAGGGCACACGCCTATGATACTAGCGTAATGGGCGACTGTCAAACAGCGGCGCGGGGCAGTGTGTTGCTAGCGCCGCTCGCCGATTGCCCCTGGCCGTGTACCTGATGTGCGGCCCCATATTGACTCTCGCTCTGCTCTTGAGTATATTGGTACGTAACAATTAACACAGTGTTATAATTTCAAGGACTGATACGCAACCGCACCAAAGTTCATATGCACCGTTGCCCCGGAGCCTGTGTGCACGGGGTTTTTCTGTATTAACTGCTGCCCAGACCGGGGCAGCGGCACCACGATGCTACCCGGAGGAGGTACAAAACAATGCCTGGATTGATCGATTGGGATGATAAGTTTGCACGCGAAGGTCTGACGTTCGATGATGTGCTGCTTATTCCGGCAGCTTCGGATGTGATCCCGCCCGGTACGGATGTGAGCACACAGTTTACCCGCAAGATCCGCCTGAATATTCCAATTATCAGTGCGGCGATGGACACGGTGACCGAAACACGGCTGGCAATTGCGCTGGCCCGTGAAGGGGGCATTGGCATTATTCACAAAAACATGCCAATTGAAATACAGGCCGAGATGATCCGCAAGGTCAAGCGCTCAGAAAGCGGTATGATTACCGACCCGATCACCATTACCCCTGATAAGTGCGTTGGTGATGCGCTCGATATGATGGCCGAGTATCGCATCAGCGGTATTCCGGTTGCCACCGAAAGCGGTGATCTGGTGGGTATCCTCACCAACCGCGATCTGCGCTTTGAGACTGACCGCACCCGCCCCGTGCGCGACCTGATGACGACCGAGCAACTGGTAACCGTTCCCGAAGGAACAACGATGGAAGAGGCCAAGGAGATACTGCACCGCCATCGCATCGAGAAGTTGCTGGTGGTCAATAGTCAGGGCAAGCTGAGCGGTCTCATTACTGTAAAAGATATTATGAAGGCGATTGAGTACCCGCATGCCTCGAAGGACGAGAAGGGCCGTCTGCGGGTGGGGGCGGCTATCGGTGCAACAGGTGACTATATCGAGCGTGCCCACGAAATGTACCGCGTCGGTGTGGATGTGCTGGTGCTCGACACGGCCCACGGTCACTCGCAGACGGTGCTGGATGCGGTGGTACGGGTGCGTGAGGCACTGCCCAATATTCAGCTTGTGGCGGGCAATGTCTCAACGGCGGCAGCAACAGTTGCCCTGATTGAGCGTGGCGTTGATGCAATCAAGGTGGGGCAGGGGCCAGGTTCGATCTGTACCACGCGGGTGGTCACGGGCGCGGGTATGCCCCAGATTACCGCCATCTCCGACTGTGCCCGTGCTGCCGAGCGCTTCGGGGTGCCAATTATTGGTGACGGTGGCATTAAGTATAGCGGCGATATTGTGAAGGCGATTGCCGCAGGTGCCCATACGGTAATGATCGGCTCGCTGTTTGCGGGCACCGAAGAAAGCCCCGGCGAAACTATTCTGTACGATGGGCGTTCGTACAAGAGCTACCGGGGGATGGGCAGCATTGGCGCAATGCAGCGCGGCAGCGGCGACCGCTACTTCCAGAGCACCAGTACCAACGGTGGCAGTCCGCGCAAGCTTGTTGCAGAAGGCATCGAGGGGATGGTACCCTACAAAGGCCCGCTGAGTGATACCATCTTTCAGCTTGTGGGTGGGTTGCGTTCGGGCATGGGCTATGTGGGAGCCGCCGATATTGAGGCCCTGCGCCGCGATGCCCGCTTCATCCGCATCACGTCGGCAGGCTTGCTCGAAAGCCATCCGCACACGATTACTATCACTAAAGAAGCGCCCAACTATGAGCGGCGGTCGTAAGTCAGTTGCCCACCCCCTCGCACATTGATGATGAGGCGAGGGGGAACCTGCATTGCTTCATTCAGTCGTTACCGCCGCTATCGCCGTCGAAGAAATCGGAAAAGCCACTCCCACTGTCGCCGTCACCATCGCGGCGGTGCGGTGTGCGCCAGAAGATCCGTGCGAGTACTGCAATGACTATGCCAATGCCAACACCGATACCAAAATAGTAGATATTATCAGTCTGAAGGTATATAAGCCATCCCAACACCATTATCACCGTACTGAAAACGTTCAGGAATATATTCACCAATCGTGCCTCGTCCATGGTATCGCCTCCTGTTGCTGATTGATATAGACTCTATCTCGATGTACGTGATCTGCTCGTGCAATGTTGCAGTGGTTTCTGATAGCTATTGCAGCCTGCCGTGATAGCTCCTTCAGCTTTGCTTCATTCTGAGATGTGCCTGTCACTGCTATAATCCTATCTAGCAAGCGGCTGCATGATCAACAGCCGGTATCTCGCAGCGAGAACCAAGCAATAGGTGTAGGAGAAACAAGACTATGGCGACGGCAATTGCACCAGCCAATATCGCGTTCATCAAATACTGGGGCATGCGTGATACGCACGCCACGCTGCCCTACAACGGCTCAATTTCGATGAACTTGGATGCCTGTCTGACGACAACAACCGTCCTGTTCGACCCGAACCTGCCCGATGATGAAGTCGTGCTGGCCTTCTACGGACAGGCACCGCAGACGGCACAGGGCCGCGCCCGCGAGCGGGTGGTGCAGCATCTCGACCGGATACGCGCCCTGGCTGGCATTCCAACGCGGGCACGGGTGGACTCAACCAACACCTTTCCGGCTGATGCGGGCATTGCGTCGTCGGCGGCAGGTTTTGCCGCGCTGACCTTGGCGGCAGTAGCAGCGGCAGGGTTGCACCTGGACACCTACGAACTGTCGCGGCTCGCCCGCCGCAGCGGAAGCGGCTCGGCTTCGCGTTCGGTGCCTACCGGCTATGTCGAGTGGTACAACGGCGACGATGTGGGCAGCTACGCCGAAAGCATTGCCGCACCCGATCACTGGCATCTGGCGAATATTGTAGCGGTCGTTGACACCAGCGTGAAGAAGGTCGGCAGCGCCGAAAACCATCGGCTCGCGGTGACCAGTCCCTATTTTCAGACGCGCCTGGATGAACTGCCGGCTCGCCTGGATGCGGTGCGCGAGGCAATCGCCCAGCGTGATATTGCCCGGCTGGGGCCGCTGATCGAAGTTGACGCCATCTCGATGCACGCGGTGTGTATGACCCAGGTGCCGCCATCGTTCTACTGGAACGCGGCAACGATGGCCGTGATGGAGGCAGTACGCACATGGCGCGAGCAGGGCGTGCAGGCCTACTACACAATGGATGCCGGAGCCAATGTGCATGTGATCTGCGAGGGGCATCAGCGCGACGAAGTAAACCACCTGTTGCAAGCGTTGCCCATTGTGCAGTTTACCATCGCCAACAATGTTGGGCCAGGGGCGCGGGTGCTCGATAGCGCCGCACTGGTGACAGATACCAACTGATATCAACAATCATATATCCATGCAACAAGGGGATAGAGAACCATGAACCGTCTGATCGAAGCTATTCGCGAACGACCACTGACCGCAGGCATGCTCGGTACAACCATATTGCTGGTACTGGCAACGATTGCCATCTTGATTACGCCGCCGGGCAATGCTGATCAGGCGGCGACGGTAACCGCAACCCGCACCGCCACTACCGTAGCAACACGGCAGCCTTCGCCGACCAGCACCGCCGAACCGACGGAGACGGCAACCACACAGCCGACCAGCACGCCAACACGGGTGCCCGCGACGGCAGTGCTGCCGACCAGTACCAACCCGCCAGTGGTGCAGCCAACCAATACAGCAGTACCTGCCACCGCTACGGCAACACCGACCGAAGGCGAGACCAATACGCCGCAGCCAACCGCCACGGCAACTGGCCTGCCAACGGTGCTGCCGCTGCCGACCCGTGCGGCGACGGTTACACCAACTGAGGAGCCGACGGCAACTGCCACCGAGGAGCCGACCGCCACCGAGGAGCCGACCGCCACACCGACGGCAACCGCCACCGAGGAGCCGACCGCAGCGCCGACCGAAAGCCCGTACCCCGCACCAATTCAATAGAAATTGACGTTGTCATCCATATATCTGTAGTGCAACCCGGCATAAACCCTGCCGGGTTGTAGTGCATTGTGTATAATTGATATACGACAAAAGAGTCTTGTTCTCCGGTTGGTATGTGAGGAGTGTACGTATGTCGCGTATTATTTCGATCCATTCGTTTCGAGGTGGCACGGGCAAGTCGAATACCACAGCAAATGTCAGTGCAATTCTGGCGGCCCAGGGAAAGCGCGTCGGTGTGGTGGACACCGATATTCAATCACCTGGTATTCACGTCCTGTTCGGATTGGAAGAAGACCAGATGCAATACTCGCTGAACGATTATCTCTGGGGCAACTGCGAGATCGAACAGGCGGCCTATGATGTCACGCGCCTGCTTGATAGCACTATTTCAGGCCAGATTTACCTGATCCCCTCCAGCATCAAGGCAGGCGAAATTGCCCGTGTACTGCGTGAAGGCTACGATGTAGGTCTGCTCAACGATGGGTTTAACAGTGTGCTTGATGCGCTCGATCTGGATGTGCTGCTGATCGATACGCACCCCGGCCTGAACGAAGAGACCCTGCTCTCGATTGCTATCTCCGATGCACTGGCAATCATTCTGCGCCCCGACAACCAGGACTATCAGGGTACGGGTGTGACGGTAGAAGTAGCACGCAAGCTTGATGTGCAGCAGATGGTGCTGATTGTCAACAAGGTGCCGCAAGGGTTTGACTTCGATGCAGTACAGAAGCGGGTGGAAGCAACATACAACTGCGAAGTAGCCGCTGTGTTGCCGCACTCCGATGAGATGATGATGCTGGCCAGTAGCGGTATCTTTGTGTTGCGTTATCCCGATAACCCGATGTCGGCCAAGTTGCGGCAGGTTGCTAATCGTTTGATGATTGATAATTAGGTAGCGGCTACAACCAGGAGCACCCGCATGGCTCTTATTATTCCAGTGCATGCCTTTTACCGGGGCCGGGGCAAGTCGCAGATTGCTGCCAATCTTGCGGCTGTTCTGGCTATGCAGGGTAAACGGGTCTGTGTAGTTGACACAGGCCTGCAAGCGCCTTCCATCCATACGCTGCTTGGTCTTGATGACGATGCTATCGGGTTCACCTTTGATGATTACGTCCAGAGCAGATGTCGCATTTTGCAGGCGACGTATGATGTAACGAGCCGCCTGCACCTCGATGCCGATGGGCGGCTGTTTCTGGTGCCCGCAAGTCGGGCGCTCTCGCAGGTATACATCAGTGCGGGAGCCGCTGCCGACCTTGAGCGGTTGGTATCGGCCACAACCACCCTGGCCAATGCGCTGACCCTGGATGTGCTGATCTTTGATACGGGATCGGGATTAAACGAAGAAACCCTGCCCGTGCTAGCCATTGCCGATACCCTGGTGCTGGTGCTGCGCCTCGATAATAACGATTATCAGGGTACCAGCGTTACGCTTGATGTGGTACAGCAACTTGGCGTGATGCGGTCGGTACTGGTGGTAAACGAGGTGCCCGCCGCCTACCCACACAGCGAGATCCAGCAGCAGGTCGAGCAGACGTATGACCACGCGGTAGCGGGCATTATTCCGCACAGCGACGAACTGACGGCCCTTGCCGGAAGCGAGTTGTTTGTGTTGCACTATCCCCAACACCCCATCAGCCGCACCTTCCGGCAGATTGCCGAGGTGGTATTGCAGGGCGATAGGTAAGACGTTACCTATGCAGTGGAGGATAGGGCGACCGGGGTTCGATTGGGCGATGTCGATAGTAGTGCTTAGCATAACGCTGGTAGTATGCTAGCACGGGAATGCGCCATACCGCCGCCAACGTGGTACAATACAGGATGTATGACAACACCAGTGCGCTTGATTGATACCCACGCCCATCTGCACATGGCTGCCTTCAACGATGATCGCACCGCTGTGCTGGCCCGCGCTGCCGAGGCTGGCGTTATGCGACTGGTCGAAGTTGGCTACGATTTGCCCTCAAGCCGTGCTGCCGTGACCCTTGCCGAGCAACACGACCAACTGCGGGCGGTGGTGGGCATTCAGCCCAACCATGTCCACGAGGCTCCCCCCGACTGGTGCGAACAGGTCCGGGCACTGGCGAACCATCCAGCGGTTGTGGCAATTGGGGAGATTGGACTGGATTATCACTGGATGAAGGCCCCCATCGCGCAGCAGGCCGCCTGCTTCCGCGAACAGCTTGCCCTGGCCCGCGAGATCGGCAAGCCGGTGGTCATCCATAGCCGTGATGCTCACGCCGATACGGTGCGAATACTGCGCGAGTCGGCGGGAAGGGTGCGTGGCATTATGCACTCGTTTTCGGGCGACTGGGACTTTGCAGCCGCCTGCCTTGAGGTGGGCTTTCTTATCTCGTTCTCTGGTCCGGTCACCTTTGCGAAGGCGCACGATTTGCACGACGTAGCGCGGCGGGTGCCGCTCGAAGCAATACTGACCGAAACCGATAGCCCCTACCTCAGCCCGCACCCGCGCCGGGGACGCCGCAACGAGCCGGCCCATGTGCGCTATGTTGCCGAACACTTGGCAGCATTGCGCGGCCTGACACTGCCCGCGCTGACCAAGGCGGTATGGGCCAATGCCGCCGATATCTTTGCATGGGTAGGGACTTGACACATATGTTATACTAGGACACGGGAACAGTATCCTCTGCTGCACCTAATAGTGAAATGCCACCAGGTACTTTCTATTATAGAGAAGTACCCCCTTTCACACGTTCCCATATTACGATTACTGAATGTTGCGAAACTCTATCGGGAGTTTTGTGATCATAGCTTCTAGCGAATAATGGTTGCGTTATGTACTGCTACGACATCCTCGATGATGTTGATGCAACGGAATGCGTCACATTCCTCGATTTCGTCTTGACGTGGTGCTTGTGGCATATACGTTGAGATACAGATTTTGATATACCCATCATCGGAGATTGCAGCAGATTGTATGGTTGTCTGGTTGTGCAGAGTCCCTTGTATGTAAAGGTGTGCTTCGCAAAGACAAAAGGGTTGCCTCGACTCTGCATCTGTCCTACCTGCTATCGGAGTGTGCCCGCCGGGATCGTGCATAAAGGATCTGGGTGGGATGCCAGAGTACAGCACTTCAATTTCCAAATGGTGTTTTAAGGGCTTCGTGAGCACGGAGGCTCATGGTGAATAAATGGTTTGTAGGAGATGGAGGAGAAATGCATATGGCATTTTTTCACCTGAATTTGTGTTTAGGAGAATATAGTTGTGAATGTTGCTGAACTTGAATCAAAAACGCTAACTGATTTACGTGAGCTGGCCCGCAAACTTGATATTAGCGGGGTAAGTGGGTTGAAAAAGCAGGACTTGATCGTCAAGTTGCTGCAAGCCCAGACTGAGGAAGCTGGCAACACCCTCAGCGAAGGCATTCTGGATATTGTGTCGGATGGCTTTGGCTTCTTGCGTGGCTCACGAATGCTACCGGGACCAAACGATGTGTATGTGTCGCAGTCGCAGATTCGGCGCTTCGGGTTGCGGACAGGCGACCTGATTATGGGGCAGATTCGCCCGCCCAAAGAAAGCGAACGCTATTACTCGCTGTTGCGGGTTGAGATGATTAACGGGATGGACCCCGAGACGGCCCGCAAGCGCCCCTCGTTTGACCAGCTAACCCCTATCTTTCCCAATCAGCAACTGAATATGGAGACCGAGCCGAATATCCTGTCTACGCGGGTGGTTGACCTGATTGCCCCTATCGGTTGTGGGCAGCGTGGCCTGATTGTATCGCCGCCCAAGGCAGGGAAGACGTTGCTGCTCAAGGCGATTGCCAACGGTATAACCGCCAATCACTCCGATGTGCATCTGATGGTGTTGCTGATTGGCGAGCGACCGGAAGAAGTGACTGATATGCGCCGTAGTGTGAAGGGCGAAGTCATTTCATCCACGTTTGATGAACCGGTGGAAGACCATACCAAAGTTGCCGATATGACCCTGGAACGCGCCAAGCGTCTGGTCGAAGGTGGGCAGGATGTGGTTATTCTGATGGACTCGATTACCCGACTGGCCCGCGCCTACAACCTCGATATGCCACCGAGCGGGCGCACGCTCTCCGGTGGTATCGACCCGGTAGCGCTGTACCCACCGAAGCGCTTCTTTGGTGCGGCCCGCAACATCGAAAACGGTGGTAGCCTGACCATCATTGCAACCTGTCTGGTTGATACGGGCAGCCGTATGGACGATGTGATTTACGAAGAGTTCAAAGGTACCGGTAACATGGAATTGCACCTCGACCGACGCCTGTCGGAGAAGCGCATCTTCCCGTCTATCGATATCCAGCGCAGTGGCACCCGTCGCGAAGAGTTGCTGCTGCCGCCAGAGGCCCTGCGCCAGGTCTGGACACTGCGCCGTATGGTTAGTATGCTCGGCGAAAACGAAGGCACCGAACTGGTGCTGACCCGTATGGCGAAGACGCGCAACAACGCCGAGTTCCTGACGACGCTCAGCAAGAGCATGTCATAACGCCGCAACGGGAGCATTCCCTACCCCAACCAGAACACCCAGCGTGTGCTGCCCCCTCTCAAACACGAGAGGGGGTTTTTGTATGGTGGTGCCTACAACAAGGGGTAAGAAAATGAGCAAACAAAAAGAAGCCAGGCAGATAGTTCTACCTAGCTTTCGTTTATTGTTACAAAGAAGGTAAGGAGGAGATGTTCTCATAAGCTGTACACAGCAAAGTGGTGTATACAACGTATCGAACATACTTGTATGGTCGCGAAACCTTGTAACCCGGCGCGGAACTCATTCCTCGGGGCGAAGCGGCCTGAACAACCTAAACCAGATTGATCAGTTCGTTCGCAGTTCGGCGCATATCAAGGAAGACTAGGCCGAGTTTGGCACGGCTATGCGCTAGTGCGGTCAACACTGCTTCTTCCCCAATAGCCATAAGGATCACATACCCCTCTTCACCACGCACAAAAACTTGGTCGAGTTGACCACGTCGCAGTTCGCTCGCAATACGCTCACCCAGCGAAAGCATTGCTGCGCTCATCGCCGACACACGGTCTTCTTCTACGTCGGCTGGCAGAGCAGAGGCCATAATTAGACCGTCAACGCTTACAACCGCCGATGCCTCGATATCCGGGGTGTTCATACTCAAGGCCTTGAGATGGCGTACCATCTCTTCGGTTCTGCTTGCCATTCATATCCTCCTTGAGGGCCGTCAGCTAGCACGAAACACTGAAAATGCAAAAAATGTGCAACACACACCTGAGAAAGGGTGTCAGAAATCGTTATCTGGCGCTATTCTACTACATTTTTGGACAGAGGGCAACTAGCAACCCTCTTGCGTAGATCTCGTTCATTGTGTAATCGTATCTAAAAACGATTACCTGCTCAATATAACACATATTCGCTTACTCCGAAAGATCAATCAGGGCGATCAAGGGCGTGTTGTTTCAATGCGTTCACGCACAATCTGGTCAGTCTGGGGCACTGCATCACCGGGCATTGTCAGGCCACGCAACACACTTTGCTGCATTCGTTGCAGTTCTGGATAGACAATAGCGTTATAGACGGCTTGGTTGGGCATAGCCTGCCCCTGTTGCGCCTGGGTACGGAACACCTGCGCCGCTGCTCCATCGGGCAGGTCATCGGTGAGCGCTAAACTGGTGAGCACGGGTTGCTGGCCTGCCCCAAGCAATTCCTGCTGCGCCTCGCTGCTCAATAGGTAGCGGGCAAAGTCCAGCGCGGCCTGCTGTTCGCGTGGGTCGGTTACGCGCGCCCCGATGCTGAGCACATCGCTCTGCACATACGGGCGCGGCACAGCTCCATCTGGCTCAAGCGGCGGCAGAGGCGCAACGCCCAGATCGGCCCCCCACAGGGCGCGGTAGATCGGCAGGGCGTGCGACCAGTCAATTGTCATATGGGCCGCCTGTGAACGAATGGCGCTATCTACGGCGATACTATCACTCACAGCGAGAATACGGGCATCGTTGCGGAGTGCAAGTTGCCATTCGAGCCAGCGCTCGGTGCCAGCCTGTCCGGTCGTGACCATCACCAGTTCGCCCTGCTCATCCATAATCTGGCCGCCGAAAGCGGGCAGGTAGGCAATTGTCTTGTCGAGCGATAAGGTAAGTGCCAATCCCCAGTGCGGCGGTTGCTGGTTCAGGTCGGTCAGGGCACGGGCTTCTTGCAGTAAGCCAGTCATCGTAGTAGGCAGGGGGGTAAACTGGCTCTGCTGATAATAGAGCGCCAGTGTATCAAATGTAAGCGGCACCCCATACAGCACTGCTTCGTCCTCTGCCAGCGTCACCTGGGCCGATTGCAGCGCCGTTGCCAGCACGGACGCACGTTCGGCGGGCGTGAACAGCGTTTCGTCAAGTGGCAGGATCAGCCCTTCGGCAGCGAGTGTGCCCAGCGTGTGGCTCTGTAGCAACACCAGATGTGGGCCACTGCCCACCAGTGCAGCAGTGCGAAGTTCGCTGGTCAGGTTGGCGATAGGCATGGCCTGCAACAAAATCTGTGTGTCGCTGTGGGATTGGTTATAGCGCTCGACCAGTGTGCCAAGAACGTGCTGCTCAGGCGAGGGCCACGCGTGCCAGAAGACCAACGTGATCGGTGGTTCGGCTTCTGGCGCGGGCGCGGCGGGCGATGAGGTGGGGGTTGGCGCGGCACATGCCACCATGCCCCACAGCAACAGGAGCAGGCACAGCCAGCGCAGATGGCATACCAGACGGGCTATGGCTATCGAACACATCAGTACAGGTCGGGGCGGCGGTCGCGCAGGGTTGTCATCTGCGAACGCACCTCTTCCACGGTTGCCAGGTCAAGCTGGGCAAACAGCAACGCCGCTGTATCATCGCCTTCGACCAGCACCGTGCCCCATGGGTCTACCACCAGCGAATGCCCGCCAAACTGGTTGGTGTGGTCGCGGCCTACCCGATTGACCGCCACCATAAAGCACTGGTTTTCGATGGCGCGGGCCCGCACTAGGGTGCGCCAGTGCTCAATGCGGGGCGTGGGCCACTCGGCAGGCACAAAGATAATTGCTGCACCTTGGACGGCATAGCTGCGGAATAGTTCGGGGAAGCGCAGATCGTAGCAGATGGCAAGCGCACTGCGGCCCCACGGCGCATCAAACAGACCCTGACGGGTGCCGGCTTGCAGGTAGGCATCTTCGTGCATCAGCCCGAACAGATGAATTTTATCGTAGCTCGCCAGCAACTGGCCGGTTGCATCGTAGCAGGTGGCATGGTTGGTGGGGCGGTCGGGGTGGTGGGCCAGCGTCGAGCCAATGATAGCAATGCCCTGTTCGCGGGCCAGTGCCGCCAGATCTGCATACATACCCTCGCCCGGAACATCTGCCAGGGCTGCGGCGCGGCCCAGATCGTAGCCCGTTGACCATAATTCGGGGAGGACAATAAGATTGGCACCCCGTGCGGCAGCAGTTGCTACCAGTGTTCGGGCAGTGTCAAGATTAATGGCAGGTTCTCCAAGATAAATATCAAGTTGGGCCAGTGCTAGATGCAACATGGGTTGCTTTGTCATCATTTCTACAGCTTTAAAACTTGACGTGTTCAGGGAGCGCGTTACAATATACTGGTAGCTATTCTAATCGCATCTGTACGTTTATTATAGCACGCCATATATGGGGTTGAAATGATTGTATTGGTAGGCACACATAGGACTTTATCTGCCCGGTCGGTACCCGACAAGCCTATGGACATTCACATTGTGATCGCATACAATATAAGTGGTACAACCGGGATTGTTTCAGGTGGCACCCCCCCAGCGCATAACCAGACAAGGTTGCCCACCCTGCCTCACAATCCGAACCTCTTGAGGAGTAACTGGTGAACAGTCTGCGAATACCTATACTCAAAGTGGGTGATGTGTTAATCGCATCGATCCAGGTGGCGCTGCACGACGCCTCAGCAGTGCAATTCAAAGATGATCTGCTCGAAAAAATTCACGCCACCAAGGCACGCGGTGTCATCATCGACCTGACAGCTATCGATGTAGTGGATAGCTTTATTGGTCGTATGATTGCCGACATCGCCGCTATGTCCGGCTTGATGGGCGCACGGGTTGTCCTGACGGGCTTGCAGCCTGCGGTGGCAATTACCCTGGTCGAACTCGGTCTGGAATTACCTCAGGTATTGACTGCCTTGAACCTGGAAAAAGGCCTGGAATTGATGCGACGCCAGGTTGCCCAGGCTGAGGAGGATGGAGATGACGCAGTCTAAAGCTGCGGTCATCCGCAGCGACCTGGATATTGTGATTGCCCGCACGTTAGCCCGTGATACAGCCAAGTCGCTTGGCTTCGGTGCTATCGATCAGGCCCGTATTGCGACGGCGGTCAGCGAACTGGCCCGCAATATTTTTCTGTATGCTGGAACGGGTACCGTCACGGTGCGTGAAGTAGAAAAGAACGGGCGCAAGGGCATCGAGATTGTCTGCGAGGATGAAGGCCCTGGGATTGCCGATCTGGATCTGGCAATGCAGGATGGTTACACCACCTCGCGGGGCATGGGCATGGGGTTGCCCGGTGCGCGCCGCCTGATGGATGACTTCGATCTGCATTCGCAGGTGGGCGTTGGCACTCGGATTGTCTGCCGCAAGTGGCGGATGTAAGCCGGTTGTCCAATCTCCAAGAGGGGTGTGTACACAACTAAAGACCGGCTCGTTCTCACGCTGGAGAAATGAGACCGGTCTTTTGGTATACCACTGCTGCGTGCTGCATTACTTGCGTGGTACGTTGCGCCGGGGCGCGGCATTGCTGCCATTGGCACGCGCCTGCTTCCGCTCGCTGCGGCAGGTGGGGCAGCGTACCGGGTCGTTCAAAAAGCCACGTTGAGAATAAAATTCTTGCTCACCGGCGGTGAAAATAAATGCATTTCCACAATCACGGCAAACAAGTGTGCGATCTTCATAACTCATGTGCAAACGCCTTTCTGATAATCTGCTGGTGCTGGGCATCAAAGGAGAGTGGCAGAGGGGTATCTGTCGCTTCGACTCAGGCAAGCGGGCACGTCGATTGCAAGTACTCTCCCCCGCACCCAAAGTATAGCATACCCGTCTTAACACGGGCAAGTTAGCGCAGGTAGGCCAAAAGTCGCCGGCAAAGGGCTTGCCGAATAGCGGCGAACGTGGTACCCTGATGATGCTCAGGTGTGTCTGCATTGCTGCATGTCGCACATGCTCTGAATACGTGGGAACGCTGTTGACTGCTAAACGTTGCCCCACTCGCAGGACACCGCCGAAACATCATATACCGATGGGGAGGCGCAGAAATACGTGATCGAGCGCATCAGTCGTCGTCTGGCGAACAGCATTCTCTTCTGGAATGTTTTCTTAACGCTGCTCTGTTTATATCTTACCTCACATATCCGGCTCTGGTTGCCCTTTGGGAACGATCTTGTTGCGTGGCAAGTCCACTGGCCCTTCACCATGTATCTGGGCGTGGCCCTAATCTGGGTTGTGGTATTCTTGCTGCTTATTCCGCAACGCGCTATCTTTACTGAAACACTGGTCGAAGCACTGGGCCGCCTGTTCGGGGCGGTTGCACTCTCTGGCTTGAGCTTCGCTGGCATGCTGTATCTCTCCCCCTTCCGGCAGTTCTCGCGGCTGCAATTTGTCTACTTTGTGCTGTTTAATCTGGTCGTCCTGCTGATCTTGCATCTGGCGGTGCGAGCCTACGTGCGCTCGTGGCTCAGCACCCATAGTCATCGACGGCTGCTGATTGTAGGTACCGATCTGCTTGGTGAACAACTCGCGCAGGAGTTTCAGCGGCGACCGTGGGCAGGTATGCGGGTAGTTGGCTACACGGGCGACTATCCGCCGCCGCAGAGTACGCTGCCCGTCTTTGGCAGCGTTGCCGATACCGTGCGCGTGGTGAAAGAACAGCAGATCGATGAGGTGGTGTTTGCGTTGCCCGTCGAACAGCAGGCGCAGATGGTCAGCCTCTCGCTGCAACTGCAACGCTATCCCGTTATGGTGCATACCGTGCCCGGTTTGCTCGATCTTGCGTTTGCACGTACCTCGATGGGCACACTCGGCGGCATCCCCCTGATCAGCCTGCGCGAGTCGGCGCTGACCGAATCGCAGCGGATGCTCAAGCGTGCCTTCGATGTTGTGACGAGTATGCTGGTGCTCACCCTCTGTAGCCCGCTGCTGCTCCTGATTGCACTGGTGATCCGGTTTGAGTCGCCGGGGTCGATCTTCTTTTTGCAAGAGCGCATCGGCGAGCACGGCAAGCGCTTCAAGATGATCAAGTTTCGCACAATGTACCAGGATGCCGAAAAGCGCTGGCATGAAGTGGCCCTGCGCGACGAACAGGGGCGACTGATCCACAAGGTGAAAGGCGACCCGCGCATTACCCCGTTCGGGCGCTGGCTGCGCCGCACCAGTCTCGATGAACTGCCGCAACTCTTCAATGTCATCAAGGGCGAAATGAGCCTCGTAGGGCCACGCCCCGAAATGCCCTACATTGTTGACGAATACGAGTCGTGGCAGTGGCAGCGCTTCCGGGTGCCACCGGGTATCACCGGTTGGTGGCAGGTGAACGGGCGCAGCGATAAGCCGATGCACCTGCACACCGAAGACGACCTCTACTATGTGCAGAACTATTCGTTCTGGCTCGATCTACAAATACTCCTGAAAACCATTGCCGTGGTCTGGCGTGGGCAGGGGGCCTTCTGATGGGGGCACAGCACACACGGCGTGGTATAATCGCTGCGATGCTCCTGGAATATAGCTGCTGAGGCACAATGAAAATAACCCGTGCCAAGTCTACCGCTGGTCTGCGTGCATTTACCTCCTCGGCCCTGTTTCGGGTCGGGCTTGGTATTGTTGTCAGTGTTCTGACGCTGTGGCTGGCGGCCCGCAATGTGAGCATCGAGTCGCTGCAGGCCGCCTTCACACAGGCCAATCTTGGCTATGTTGGTCTGGCGCTGCTGGTGCTCGGCGTTAGCACCTATGCGAAAGCAGTGCGCTGGAAGATCCTGGTCGGGTCAGCAGGGCAAGCTATCCCACTTTCAAAGTATTTTGCTATTCACGTAGTCGGCCAGATGCTCAACATCCTGATACCGGCCCGTGTTGGCGACCTCAGCCGCGCCTATGTACTGGGCGGCATGGGGCCGGGGCGGGCCTTCACGCTGGGCACTATTGTGATTGAAAAGTTTCTTGATATGGTGGGCTATGCGTTGATCTTTGTGCTGCTGCTGCTGCTGATGCCGCTACCCGCGTGGGTCTACCAATCGGCGGCAGTGCTGGCAATCGCGGGTGGGGTTGTGGTGCTGTTGCTGGCAGTGCTGGCCTTTGCGCGGGCGTGGTTTGTGCAGATGTGCGAACGCTTGCTGATGTGGCTGCCCGAAGGCTTGCGCACAAAGGTGCTGCGGCTGGTTGAGGCCAGCTTTGCAAGCCTGCACGTGCTGCGGCAGCGCAACGACCTGTTCTGGCTGATTGTATGGACGGCGGTAGTGTGGGTGACGGCAGCGCTGATTAACTATTCTATTTTGCTGGCACTCAATATCGACGTAGCATCGACGGCACCACTGCTGCTCCTGGTGGCATTGCAGGCCGGTATCACTATTCCATCGGCACCCGGTAAAATCGGCGTGTTCGAGTGGATCTGTGAGCGCGTTCTGGTGCTGGTATATGGCATTGCCTCTGTCGCTGCCCTGAGCTATGGCATCCTGCTGCATACGGTGACACTGGTGCCAATTATTCTGCTCGGCCTGATCCTGTTCTGGCAGATGGGATTATCGGGCACCAACCTGCCCCGTGAACAGGACTGATACAGATGACAGGGGACAAACACAGGTGAGCTTTGACACCGCTAACATCCTCGGTGTACAGGTGGCCTGTGTTGGCACGCTCGATATTCTGCGGCTCGTGACAGCCTGGATTGAGCAGGGCGCAACGCGGACGGTGACGTATGTCAACGCGCACTGCCTGAATATTGCCAGCACCGACCCGACCTACCACGCTATTTTAAATACTGCCGACCTTGTGTACCCCGACGGTATCAGCGTGGTGTGGGTGAGCCGTATCCTGGGCAAGCAGGGCATGCAGAAATCGACGGGAGCCGACTGGATCGAGCAGTTCTGCGAACTGGCAACAATCTATAACTGGCGGGTCTATATCCTCGCGGGTCGCCCCGATATTGCCCGCCGCGCCGCCGCCAACCTGCAAGCCCGTCTGCCGCGTCTCCAGATTGTTGGGGCCTACGATGGCTACTTCTCCGAAAAGAGCGAACAGGAAGTGCTGCACGATATTGAGCGCACCCGCCCGCATATTCTCTTTGTGGGGATGGGCACGCCGCGCCAGGAAAGCTGGCTGCACGCCCACCGCGATCAGCTTGATATCCCGGTGTGCTGGGCCGTAGGTGCTCTGTTTGATTACGTAGCAGGCGTTGAGCCACGGGTGCCCGCCTGGATGAATATGTTGGCGCTCGAATGGCTCTGGCGGCTCGGCGTTGATCCGTGGGGCAAGTGGCGGCGCTACATCGTTGGCAATCCGCTGTTCCTCTGGCGGGTGCTGCTGCAACTGGTACGCGAGCGGGTGCGGCGGTAGGCCCCTTCCCCGTATAAGATATGCTCCCCTGGATGTTGAAACATTTATGGATGGGCAGCCGCAACGAGCATCAGCTTGAAGAAGACGAATACCAGTTCACCATCAATGGCTTTGGGTACCGTTGGCTGCGCGTGGAGGACTAGGGGGCTACACCTTGTAGAGACGACGTATCCAGGCAACAAAGTTCTGTGCGTAGGGTTTCTTAGCATCCAGGTAATGAGCGGTTATCGCCTGCCCAAGCGGTTTCCCTGGCTCTTCTTGCAGCGCCAGCCATGCGTGGATACGTCCCTTATTATAGTTATACCGGGGCGATAGCGTGCCAGTGGGAATCTGCTCGAAGCAGGTGTCAACATGCGCCAGTAAAGTATCGCCGTCGGGTATCAAGAATGCCATAAAATCTTCGAGCATTCCGGGGAGGCTATTGTCAGGCATGAGCCACACCCCTACCGTTACGGTACGGTCAGGTCGTTCGATGGTGCAGACAGTTCCGGCAGGGTCAGGGTGCGGTGGCACATCCTGCGAGCCTTCCTGTTGCAATATATGCCGTAGCGATTGCCAGCGTGCAGCAACATCGATATCGGCATCGACAACTATACCGAGCCGTTCCAACTCGCTCTCGAATAAATCGGCTGGAAGCCGTTTGCGTAAATGCTCAAAACCATCCTTTTGACGTAAATGAATAGCCTCCTCAGAATCAGGATCATGATTGTTACGCCGTTCAGGAATAACACACTTGATATGTGACTTTTTTAGTAACTCACGAATAACATATTGATCGTCGTGACCTTCAACAAGTAGCACATGCTTTGTACCCATGTCTACCGCACCTCGATATGCTCACGTGTCACTGTTTCAAGTTGTTGTTCATCTACGAGAATGGCTACGATATCCTGTGGGCGGTCACGGTGGCGGCGCAAACTGATCAGCACGCCTTCGGAGGGGTGCTGTGCGGCGGCGATTTGAAATGCCTCGATACAATCGCGGCTGTGCGTCGTAGCAAAAACCTGGACATCTAGTTCATAAGCAATCTGGAAAACGAGCCGCCACATATCTACCATAACAGAATAGTGCAACCCGCTTTCGATTTCATCAATAAGCAGAAAGCCATCTTTCGCATTAACGATAGCGAGCGCAACTCCAAAGAGGCGATTCATTCCCTCACCGAGGCTGCTGAGCGGGAGGGGGTTTTTACTATCTTGCACTCTAACTCTTGGAACTATTGAACGTGAACGACGTTCTCTAAAAGAAATACCAACGCGCTCGATCTTTGGCTCAATAATACGTAATGCGTCATTAACTGTACTTTCTTGATCTGTCAGGTTAGTAGTGTCCCATAATTCAGCAATTACGTTTCTACTCAATCCTTTGGCAGGGACAAATAATTGATGAATAGCCTCGGTGGTAAATAATCCGGCCTCTATTGTATGCAATCGTTTATCGAGTGTCAGTTTAAGAGTGTAAAATAGCTTCCCATTTAATTCGACAACGATATCTGATTTTACATTATCATCTCTTCTCTCAAAGATATCTTCGTCAGGAGAAGGATGTGCTTCTTGTTTATGAGTAATGCTGACTTTTAGATCATTATCTTTTTGGGTGGTACCTATTTGAAAAGTTAATGGAGGGGAGGCTATATTTCCACGTCCATAAAATAGAAATGGCAGCAAAGAATAAAGATCTTGCGCCGTGAAAAATGAACTGCGATCCTCTTCAATATTATTGATTTCGTCTCTGTCCATAAGTACTTTTACCAATGCTTCTGGATGACCCCGCCATGCATAGATATAGAGTGCCTCCAACAGCGCAGTCTTCCCGACGCTGTTTTTGCCAACTATCAAGTTCACCCGGCCTAGCCGCTCTATCGTCAGATGATTGAATGCACGGAAGTTCTGAATTTCCAATGAGTCCAGCTTCAAGGGTTTATCGTCCATCACTCCAACTCCTCCAGCAAGCGCTGCGCCTCTGGCACCAGATAATGATCCGGGTCGAGGCTCAAAAAGGTTTGTAATTCGGCAACGGCGGCATCCGGCTGCCCCTGCTTAGCAAGCACCTGTGCCAGCCGGAAGTGCGGCTCTGGCGCGGCGGCATCGGCAGCGATGGCCTGCCGGAGAGCGTCTTCGGCCCGGTCGAGTTCGCCCCAGTTCAACAGTTCGGTGCCCAGCTTGTTCCAGTTGTTGGCATTTGGCTCGGCTTCGGCCCCCTGCCGATAAGCGGCCTCGGCCTCTTCAAACCGTCCGGCCTGCGCCAGAATATCGCCCCACAATGATGCAGCCCTACATCGTCGGGGTTGGCGGCGGCGGCAACGGCCAGCACCTCGGCAGCCTCTTCGATGCGGCCCCGCTCGCGGTAGCGCAGCGCCACCCCGAAGGCATACTGCGCGTTCCCTGGCTCGTTGGCAAGCTGTTCTTCCAGCGTGGCGAGGTCGTCGGCGGGTTCTGCGGCAGGCGGTGGCGGGGCGCTGCCATCGTTCAAAATCACGTCACCATCCAGCAGATCGGGGGGCGGTGTGCCCGGTTGCCGCGTCGACTCGCTGAAGGTGTACGGCGCTGGCTGGGCATAGTTCGAAGGGATGTTGCGTACCTGATAAATCTTGGCACCCGGCGAGTTGTAGACCACATCCAGGTATGTGTCGGTCATCGCCTGGAACTTTTGCAGGGCGGCGGCATTGTAAAGCGCGTTCTCAATTGCGCCCACATAAATATAGTTCACGCGGTATTCTGCCAGCACCCGCAGCGCCTCTTCAATATCGGTAGTGCGGTACAGCCGATCAACGTCGGCATCGCGCACCCGTGCATCGGTGCCGTCGCGCTGCTCATCAACGTGCAGCCCGCTGATAACGGTGGGCAGGCCCGTGTTCGCCGCAATGCGGATGCCATAGGCGCGGTAGAACCACAGCGGCGACTGCACCACAATCGGCGTACCCTCGATATTATCGTTCAGCCAGGCTATCGCCTCGGCATCGGGCAGCAGGTTGATCTGCCTAGTGCCCGCGTTCGGCTCGCAGCCGGGGGACATATCACAGGGATAGTCAAACTCGGCCACCTGCATAAAGGCCAGCCCATCCAATGTGGGCGGCGGCGACTGCGCGAAGCGGTTGGCAATGCGGCTTGGTGTGCCCGCCAGCGGATACACCAGACCGGCAGCCACCAGCACTGTCAGCACACCGAGCAGTGCGCCCTGCAATGGTGCCGCCCCGATCCCACTCCAGCGCCCCATACGGCCCAGCCCGTGCAGCACCACGCGCAGCCCGACTGCTGCCGCAAGTGCCAGCAGTACCCACACCTGCAACCCGAACTTGAAGACTGTATTCATCCGGTAGAAGTCGCCGCCTACCAGATGGTCGCGGATGTAGATATACTCGATGCCGAGTGAGATGCACCACGCCAGCGAGAGCAGCAACAGCACAAACCACGTTGCCGCCGCCAGCCGTCGCTGGAAATAGAACACCACCCCCGCCACAATCAACACGGCCAGCCACGCCTGCAACACGGGCGCAGGCCAGATCCCCACGATGGGCAGCGGCGTTTCGGCCAGCAGCACCCCTGCCGTCGTGAGGAGCCACAGGCTCACCAGCACCAACCCGCCTGTCAATAGCAGATTGACCAGCAGGATCACGCGGTCTATGCCCGATGTGCGCCGCGCCTGTTTTGCCTGGAAGCGCAGCACCCGCCACAGTGCCCCACCCACAAACGGCAGCACCACCACCAGGAATGTGCCATACTGCACCAGATAGCCATCGGGTGGGGTGCCCTCGCGCACCTGTCCCAGCCCCGATACCATTGCATAGAAGTGATCAAAGAAGGGGGTGTAGAAGACCAGCCCGCCGATGATGACCACCGCCGCCAGCATTACGCTTCGCAGCAACCGCACCCACGGCACACCGTGCTGCCAGGGCGCACGCCACGCCGCCCCCAGGAAGGCCGCCCCCGTCAGCAGTGCGTAGGGTGGGTAGTCCCACGAGTTGGTAACGGCCAGTGTGCCCACCACCAGCGCCACACTGATATACAGCGCACGCGGCGCAACGGCAGCCGTCTGTGGGCGGGCATAGTGCATCACAATCTGATAGACCAGCGCCAGCGCCAACAATGTAATCGGCAGGGCGATCATATGCGGGTGCAGGTCGGCAAACAGGAAGGTGAAGTAGGGAAACTCGTTGATGGTGCCGTCGATGATGCGGCTCGGCCCGATATACCAGTCACCCAGGCGTGGCCCCAGGTTGGCCCAGTCGCCCGCCGCTACAATCTCCCGCACAGGCGCAATGCCACGCGACCAGCCCTCATTGATAACGCCTGCCAGATTGCCCAGCACCGCCACAAACAGCGCCGCCAGCAGGCCATACTGCACGCGCTGCGTCAGGTGGGATGCCAGCACATACGCCCCGCCCAGCGTCAGCCCGAACAGCGTAGCAACCGCCAGATTGTAGGCGAGCGCAGGCGCGATGCCCGTCAGCTTGATTGGCACGGACACCAGGTAGAAGCCATAGTAATAGTAGTTAATGTACCCATCGCTGAAGAATGGGTCGTAGGGCGGCATCACCGGACTGCGGAGGATCGCATTCAAAAAGCCAAATTCCATTGGCTTCTCGCCGCCCCAGACCGGGTGCCACAGGTCGGGGTTCGCCATCCGCACCAGCGTGAAGTAGCCCAGCCCCGCCAGGAAGATCGCCTCGGCAATCAGCAGCGGTCGCCAGTGTGCCGCGAGATGCTGCCGGATGACAGCCACGCCCCCCTGCATATAGCCTGCATAAGTCAGCAGTGGTGCATCGGCGGCGTGGGCGCGGCGACCCAGATAATACAGCAGGAACCCGTTGAGCACCAGCACCAGCAACACACCGCCAACAATGCCCCACACATCGTAGTGCCACGCGCCATAGCTGGTAGGCAGCCAGATTGCATAGGCCAACACAATCAGGCCGAGCAGCCGCGCCCAGAACAGCCCCGCCGACCAGTCGCCAAACAGCGTAACGGCCAGCGGCAGGCCAAGCAGCGCCAGCGCATACAGCGCCACCAGCCACACCACAAAGGCCGCGCCCGAATTACTGCTGGCCCAGCTATTCCAGGCGTAGCCATTGACGGCAGGCAGTTCGTTGACAGGCTGATCGAGCAGCAGCGGCGGCGGTGTGTCCAGTTCGGGTGGCACCATCGGTATATCGCTGGTCACTACGGTTGGCGGGCCAGGATTGACTACCCGGTAGATCGTGGTGTTATCGCCGCTGTACACCCGCTCAAGCTGGCCCTCGCTGGTCAACTGGTCGAACTTGGCGAGGCTCTCCGCGCTGTACAATGCTCGCTCCACACCACCAACATACACATATTCGATGCCATACAACTGCAAGAGTTGCAGGGTGGCCTGCGCGTCGGGGTTGCCGAAGATCTGCGCGATAGCTTCGCGGCGATTGCTGATAACCTGCCCGCTATTGGCGGCGTTGCGCTGCTGGATCTGGTGCCACTCCCAGCCAAGCAGCGTGGGCAGTCCGGTGTAGGTTGCCACCCGCCCCGCCCAGCGATAGGAAGGCAGATGCGCTTCAACAATAATCGGTGTCCCTTCGATATTCGTACGTAGCCACTGGATCGCAGCATAGTCGGGGCCAAGCTGAAAATCGGTGCCCTGTTCGCCGAAGCGCACCGCCGGATTTTCGAGGAAGGCCGCGCCATTCAGCGTGCGCGGCAGGTCGGCACTGTAGCGGTCGTTCAGGCGGGCCGGTGTTGCCGTGACGGGGTACAGCAGTGCCGCCGCAATCAGGGCCACAGCAGCACCGCGCCACAGCCACGCCACGGCAGGCAGCGCCACGCCATCGCTGGAGGTGGATGCAGGCGGCGCGGCATGCGCCACAGCCACGGCACCGCCACCGCCGCCACCAGTGCAAACAGCATCCAGGCGTGCAACCCGAACTTGAAGACCGTATTCATACTGCCCACGTCGCCCTGTACCCGTACAATCTCAACGCCCGCCACAATCGCCAGCGCCAGCATGCCCCACAGCAGCGGCAGCAGGCGGCGCGGCGACCATGTGCGTACTTGCCACAGCAGCCACGTGCCAACCAGCAGCAGCGGCAGCAGCAGCACCAGCGACGAAGGGCCAGCGCTTGCGGCTTGGGGCGCGGCGTTGGGGTTGCTGTTCGTCAGCGAGGTGAAGAGTTGCCACGCCAGCGCCCCGACCAGTGCGCCCAGCAGGAAGCGCACAATCGAGGTATCCCGGCTGAGCATGGTGCTGCTGTCAGCCTGTAGGCGCAGCGTGCGCCACAGCAGCACCGCCCCACCACTGAGCAGCACAAAGTACCACAACCCGAACAGCCGCAGACTCTCGCCGAGGGTGGTGCGCTGGGCAAAGAGCACCTGCTGCACCAGCCCTTCGCGCATGCCTTCGGTGAGCAGTTCAATGCCCGATGACTCGGTGGCGAAGTTGCTGATAAAGGGCGCAAACAACAGGTTGCCCGCACCGACCACCAGCACCACCTGCCCCGCCACAATCAGGGCGCGGCGCAGCGCCAGCCATGCCGTACTCTGTGGCCCCACTGCCCACGCCTCATAGCGCACATCGCGGCGGAACTGCCACCAGCCAAGCACCGCCAGCACTGCCAGCGTCAACCCAACAAAGGTCGGATAGTCCCAGGTGTTGGTGGCACGCAGTGTGCCCGCCAGCAGGCCCAGCAGCACCAGCACCAGCACATCGGGCAGGCGGCGATAGGCCAGCGGCAAGCGCGGCGTGGCGGTGGTTGAGCCGTACAGCATATACCACTTGCCCATCGTCTGCTTGCTCAGCGCAACCAGTAGCCCCACCACGGCCAGCGAGAAGGGCATCACAATCATGTGCGCGTGCAGGTCGGCAAACAGGAAGGTGAAGAAGGGAAACTCGTTGATCGTGCCCTGCACAATGCGTGTCGCATCCCAGAAGGCCCACTCCGGACGGTGGGCGTTGTCGGCGGCATAGCCATTAAACAGCCAGATGGCCTGCACCAGATTGCCCAGGATCAGCATAAAGAGCGGGGCCAGCCACGCCGCCACCATTGCCCGCTCGTCGATGCGCCGCCACCAACCAGGCACTTCGCGCCGTGCAGCGGCGGCCAAGTCGGGCAGCACATATGCAGGCGGCATCTGGGGCGCGGTGGAAGCCGTCACCACCGCAGCAGCGGCGGTGGCCTGATCGGGTTCTTCAGTCCTGACCTGCTGCATATTGTAGGCGGTGCCCTGCGTGTTGTAGCCTATCGCCACCATAACCGGCGGTTCGTAGTGCGCCACCGCCTGCGCCACCGTCTGCTCAACAATCTGCGGGCTATAGGCTCCCTGCATATTGTAGGCGGTGCCCTGTGTGTTGTAGACCACGGGCGGCTCACGCGGCGGCACATCCACAATCTCGGCCACATCTGCCAGGGTCGCCTGATACAGCTCTTCTTCGCGGGCCGGACGCTGCACATACGAACGTGGTGCAAGCAGGTTGTAGATGATGCCCCACGCACCCAGCGCCGTGAGTGCAAACAGCGTCGGAATAGCCAGGTTGTAGGCGACATCGGGAATGATGGTGGTGAGGTGGATCAGGGTGCCTACCAGCACAAAGCCAAAATAGTAGTAGTTGATGTAACCGCCAGCAAACCACGGGTCGGGCGGCGGGAAGGCCGGACTCCGCAGCACCGCATTGAGGTAGGCAAAGTCCATCGGCTTTTCGCCACCGCGTGACGGGTGCCACAGGTCGGGGTTGTACCAGCGCAACACCAGCATAAACACAAACGCCACAATGTAGAGGGCCTGCATCGAGAGGATCGCCCGTTGCCGTTCTTCCCAGAACAGCCGCAGCGCTACCCGCCCCTGCCACGCAGCAACCGCACCCGCCACTAGCAGCGGCAGCGCACATAGCCAGACCGTCAGCGGTGTAAAGGGCGCGAGCTTCAGGCTGCCGAGCAGCCACGCAAGATAGGCGACCAGCAGCAGGCCGATGGTACGCGCTAATGATAGGCCCCGGTCGGGCAGCCACGGCAGCAAGCGGAAGAGCAAAGCAAAGGTTGCCAACCCGATCAGTTCGAGCACCAGCAGCCACACAAACGGTGCAACGGCATCGCTGTTGACGATTGAGTCGGCATTGAAGCGGTCGGTCCAGGTGCCGCCTTCCCGGTAGATCGGCCACTCACTGGCCCGAAGACGCAGCGCTGTTCGGAGCGGTCGGCAAACTGGACCCCGACTTGTAGACCTCGTTCCAGTTGACGCCCTCCACGAGCAGCTCTTCGGCCCGTTCCCGCGAGAAGGCGGGTGTCTTCTTGAAGATCAGCACACGCGGGTGATCGTAAACGGTGAACGACTCATCAGCGCTCTGGGTGGGAATCTCGATGCCCAGCAGCGTAGGGTACGATGTAACTTCTGCCACCAGTTCATAGCCGAGGTCGCCATTAAACAGGTGATAGTAATAGCGCTGGGTGGCAGGGTAGCGCATCGGCAGGTTTTTGGTAGAACCATACACCCGGTTGCTCGTCAGGCTGATATAGTCGGCCTGTTCCAGATGATCCAGCAGGCCGAAGTCGGTGCCGTTACCATAGTATTTCTGTGGCTCGTCTTCACCATAGGGGTAGGTGGTAATGCCCCGGTAGGTAGTGCCCCACGGGTCGCCGCCGAGGATATTCAGCGGGAGCGGGTCATCCCACGACTCAAACGTAATCTGGGAGCCGGGGGGAATGTGAGTATCGACCCACTGCGCCGCCATCACACGCGGGTGCGGACGGGTATAGATGCGGGTGAAGGCATACGCCCATGCCAGTGTTGCCAGCGCCACCACCAGCAGCGACCAGCGCATAAAGGCCAGTCGGTCGCTGCGGCGGCGCAGGGTATCGGGGTTGGCGGTGGCGTGCAGGCGGCGGGTGCCCCAGTCCCACACGGCAATCAGCAGCCACGAGCCGAGGATGATCAATGCGCCATAGATTGGCAGCATATAGCGCATATTCATGGCAAACTGGTTGCCCTGCCAGCCAAAATAGAAGGTAATCCAGAACCACAGCACCAGCGGGGCCAGCGTCAGCGCCGAGGCGCGGCTGTTCAGCACGTCGCGCAGGCGCAGCAAGAGCAGCACACCTCCTACCGCCCAGCCAATCCAGACTGCAAGGCCCAGCGCAGGCCCCATGCCCCACAGCACCATATTGACCCAGGGGTAGATATAGGAAGGCTGCCCGACCCACTGCTGCGAGGGGTAGAAGTCGCGCTCACCGGAGACAAGCCCGCTCACCTCTTCCATATTGCCGAGGAAGCGCGGCTCAGGCCGAATATCGAAAAAGCCCAAGCCACGCAGCGAGCTTTTCAGCGTTTCGGCTTCGTGCCCCGGTACACCGGGCGATGCATCTTGTGAGCCGATAAAGGCATACGGCTGCACAACGCGGAAGGTTAGCAGCGTGACAAAGCCCGCCAGACACAGCAGCGGAAAGCTACGGTAAAAGAAGTTGTTAACTGCCGAAACGGAATGCGGCAGGATCAGGCTGAAGCGCCCCACCTGCTCATCGGGTTCGGTGCCGTGCTGCTTCTGCTGCTCCAGCATCTGCGAGCGCCAGACGAGCGCCGCCTGCACTGCCGCGACAATGCCCACTGCGCCCATGGCGGCGAGCGTGATGCGGTTGCCCATTGCGCCGCCGATGCCGATACCCATCAGCACATAGGTATACCAGCCAGCACCCTGCGCGACCCGCACGGCCCAGTAGAGCGCAAAGAGTGCAAAAAAGGTTGAGAAGTTGGGGTCAACATAAAAGTGTGATTGCTGAATGGACATCACCGCCAGCGCCGAAAGCAGCGCCGCCAGCAGCGCCACCCGTCTATCGTACAGGCGCACCGCTATTAGGAACACCATCACAATTGAGGCGAGGTCGAACAGAGCCACCAGCACACGCCCCACATTTACCACGTCGCCATAGCTTGTCAGGTTGCGGCCCTCCGGGTTGAGCCAGTCAATCAGGAAGGGCAGGCGCGGCAGGGCGCGTTCGTAGTTAGGTATTTCGGGCGGTTCCCCTGCAATGCTGGCGCGGGGGTTGGGTAGGCGTTCTGGCAGCGCTTCCGGCGGCGTGAGGGTGGCAGCAACATAGCGTGTCAGGTGTACCGGAAAGGTGCCATACACAAAAAAGCCTTTGCCCACATTGCGCGGGTTGGCAAGCGTGGTCGAGGCATCAAAATAGTCGTTGAAGCTGGCTGGCAGCCGCACCGACGAGGTGACATCTTGAAAAAAGCGCTCGTCGGGGTGCTGCCCCGACCCGGAATCCCAGGTGGTGATCCCCAGAAAACGAAAATACGAAGCCAGCAGTAATATCAAGATCAGCGCCACACGGGTAGCCCATGCGGTTTGCCACCAGGGGCGCGTATCGGCGCTATCGGTGTGGGTAGTAATCCGTCCGGGAGAACTGCCCACCAGCACGCCAGATTGCCCAGTCTGCACATAGTTGGTTGGGGTTTCTGACGCGCCGTGGTCAATCGATTGTACAGGTGTTGAGTGTTCTGTCACTGTTATATACCGTGGTCTAGCAAGCGTGTGTCTGTCAACACGTACTGATAGCATCATCAGTACCCTTCGCATTATACAAGGCGCACACAGGCGCGGCAAGCGGAGCAGCGCCGCTCGTGGTACGATGCGGGCAGGGATATCAGCTGTACCGGAGAAAGGATTGTCCTATGTCTCGATATGCTGTCCTGATCGGGTTGCCGTTGGTGCTGGTCGCTCTCTTTATCGCTGTGCCGTGGCGTACCGCCGCACAGGGGAGCCGCGCCACCCCTGCCGCACCGCTGCCGGGTGAGATGGTCACGTTTGCTGCCGGGGGGTTCGCCAGTGCTGAAACCGTCAACTACTGGGTGCAGTCGCCTTCGGGGGTGCTGCTTGGCAGTCCGGCCTATGCAGTGCAGGCCGATGCAGGCGGCAGTGCAACTTGGCAATGGCGGGTACCACGCGGAGCCATCGCGGCACCGTGGCTGATGGTGGGGTATGGGCGCAGCAGCGGTATCACGATACTGATCGAGTTTGTTGTGACCGAGCCGGACGAGCGCGACCCGCGCTACCCTGCCGAGGTGATGGGCCGCGTCACCCCGGACCAGGGATTGCCGGGGTATACGTTCAGCTTTTTTGCCCGCGCTTTTGATGGCAGTGAGCGGGTGGCCTACTGGCTGAACGCG
The DNA here is from genome assembly GCA_012033195.1 of Chloroflexaceae bacterium. Lineage (GTDB taxonomy): Bacteria > Chloroflexota > Chloroflexia > Chloroflexales > Chloroflexaceae > JAAUSQ01. The sequence goes on along the minus strand of JAAUSQ010000016.1, from coordinate 3,495 downwards.
CCCGATGGCACGCTGATCGGTGATCGGAGTTTTAATGTCGATGCTGAGCAGGGCCGCGCCGAGTGGGAATGGCGTGCTCCTGAAGACGCACCGCCGGGAACGTGGCGCATGGTGGCACGCGGCACCCACAGCCTGCACGAGCGTGTGCTGACATTTGAGATACGCACCGGGCAGTAGGGTTGGGTGTGCGGTCTGTCCCCCTCACCCCTGGCCCGCTCTCATGACAGGGGCCAGGGAAAACTCGCCTGCGCGGGCCGACCCGCCGCTTGCCGCTTGCCCATGCCTCGTGCGGCGTTTGACACACCGCGTTGCCCGTTGTACACTTGAGAACGTCAGTTTGTGATACATATGCCTGCAATGCGTTGGAGCAACTATGAACGAACGGGACACCCTCCAGGTTCCTCCGGCCCCCCCCGCCGGACGACCACCCATGCCCCGTATACGTCCCCGCAAACGCCATTCTAGTTGTATTGTCTTCGCTGGCTGGGTGCTGGTTGTGCTGATGCTGGTAGCGCTGGTGGCAACAACCGGCATGCTGGTACTGCTGTTTGGCGAGCGGAGCTATGCCGGTCTTATTTATCCAAACGTGAAGGTACGCGGGCACCATATCGGCATTACGACACCCGCCTCGGCGCACGACAGCCTGCAACAGCGTATCATGCATTCCTCGCCAATCCGGTTGAGATTGTTTATGCGGATCGGGTCTGGCACCCGACTGCCGCCGACCTTGGCCTGACGATTGCCTTTGACGAGGCGGTGGAGCAGGCGGTGTATCTGGGGCGCACCAACACGCGGCAGGAGAATGTCCGCACGGTACTTGCCGTCTGGCAGGCCGGGGTTGAGCTACCCATGCGTGTGACGATTGACCAGCAACAACTGCAACGCTACCTGCTTGCTGTCACACAGCAGGTGAATGCACCGCCACGTAATGCTGATGTGCGGTTGAATGGGGCGGTTGTTGATGTCACAACCGAGGCATTCGGGGTGCAGGTGCTGGTTGATCAAACGCTGCTGGATGTAACGGCGGCGCTGCAATCGCTCGAACGGCAGCAGGTGGCGCTGCGTACCCGCACACTGGTGCCGACCATCCGCAACGAGCATGTTACCGCTATCGCCGCCGAAGCGCGGGCGCTGCTTGCCCAGCCACTGATAGCACGGGTGCCCGAAGCCGAAGCCTACCTCTGCCCATCGGCGGGCGCGTGTACGTGGCTCTGGACACCCCACCAGATTGCACGCTGGGTGACGTTGGCGCGTAGTCCGTCGTCGTCGGGGGTGCCAACGTTTGAATTGCAGATTGACCGTGCCGCGATGAAGCGCGAACTGGTGCCTGTTGCGGAAACGCTCTACCACGCGGGCGGGTTGCCGCGTGTCGATTGGAATGGCGGTAATCCGGTCATCATTCAGGAGGGCACCAATGGGCGCGGCCTCGATGCCGCGCTGACGGTTGAGCGGATGTACGATGCACTGCTGGCGCAGGCAGGCGATGCCCCTCGCGAGATTGAGCTACCGACCACCACACTCCCGCCGCCGGTCATTCAGTCGAACCTGGCAAGCCTGGGTATCACCGACCTGATCGGCGTAGGGGTGAGTTCGTTCCAGGCATCGCAGGCGTACCGCATCACCAACATTCAAGCCGGGGCGCAGCGGATGCACGGTATTTTGCTGGCACCGGGCGATGTCTTTTCGTTTAACAACAACCTCGGCGCAGTCGATGCCAGCAACGGCTTTGTGCAGGGCGCGGCGATTGTGCAGAACCGTACCCAGATGGAATGGGGCGGCGGGCTGTGTCAAGTATCAACAACCGTCTTTCGGGCCGCCTTCTGGACGGGTCTGGAGATTGTGGAGCGCCACGAGCACACCTTCCGCATCGGGTGGTACGAAGAACTGGGCGAGCCACCCGGCCTTGATGCCACCATCTTCACCGGGGTGACTGACCTGCGCTTCCGCAACGACACCGGCGGCTACGTGCTGCTGCAAAGCTATGTTGATCTCAACAGGCAGCAGTTAACTGTTGCAGTCTACGGCGACCCGCGCTACAAGCGTGAGGTGCAGATGGGCTACCAGATCCTCGGACGCACCGCTGCCCCCTGGCGTCCGGTATATGTGGACGACCCCACCCGACCGCGTGGCTACTTCAAGCAGACCGACTGGGCCCGCCCCGGCCTGACCGTTGAGGTCTACCGCACCGTTAGCCAGCAGGGGCAGGTGCTGTATCAAGATGTTTTTCCCAGTGTCTTTGAACCCTGGCCCAATATTTATGTACGCGGCATAGGGCGATAGGATAGCCCGTGCCGGCGGGTTTTGTACCTTGAGCCGACGACTTAGTCCGCTGGCTCCGGTAGGCCTTCACCGCAAGCAACCCCGCATTCCCCCCAACCTCAGGCGCTACGCAATGATACCTCTTATGTATCGGATGTATACACAGATAGTGGTACAATAAAACAAATACCGCAGGTAAGAACATCGCCATCAGTATGGAGCCAATCTCAAAGTAGAGAGGAACAGCCACTGTGAAAGCCCGTGAAATTATGACCTCGAATGTGGTCAGCGTGCGCGAAGATAACAGCGTCGAAGACGCAGCGCGTTTGCTGGCCCGCCACCGCATCAGCGGCATGCCGGTTGTCAATCGGACTGGCGTGCTGGTGGGCCTGATAACGGAACACGACCTGATTGCCAAGTCTGGCACAATAGTTGCAGACATCATGACCCAGAATGTCATTACCGTGGGAGCCGATACCGATGTTGAGTCGGTCGCGCATCTGCTGGCCAATCAGCGTATTCGACGTGTACCCGTGCTAGAAGATGGCAAACTCGTTGGTATTCTCAGCCGCGCCGACCTAGTACGACAGATTGCAATGCGCTGGGTGTGTGCTGTGTGTGGTGAAATGGTGCGGAGTGCCAGTGTCCCCCACGAGTGCCCACGCTGCGGTGCAAAAGAAAGCTTCTCCCACGAAGTTGAGCCACCCGGAATGTAGCGCATTTCGTTCAAACATAAGGACGCAAGAATAGCATGAATGTAGGCGATGCAGCACAGGCGCACTACATCTGGTCGCATGCTGCATTGTTCGGTTTAGGTGAGCTAGGAGGTACAGAGCAATGGCAAAAGTAGAGCAAGAAATGAATGGACTGACTACGACCGTCAGCAGCGATCCAACTGCCAATACGAGCTACATCAGTGATTTTTCGGACGAAAACCCGGACACACTGCGCGGGTACTACCGCATGATGTTGCTCATTCGGCGCTTCGAGGAGCGCACTGGTGAGATGTATACCAAAGCCAAGATCGGTGGGTACTGCCACCTGAACTTGGGCGAAGAGGCCACTATCGTGGGCCTGATGTCGGCATTGACGGACGACGACTATATCTTCACCAACTACCGCGAACACGGCTATATTCTGGCGCGTGGCGTGGAGCCGGGGCGCGTATGGCGGAACTCTTCGGCAAAGAAACGGGCGTCTCGCGGGGGGCGCGGCGCTCGAGTGCACCTGTTTGAT
>JAAUSQ010000256.1 GCA_012033195.1 Chloroflexaceae bacterium | reverse complement strand
CCCGACAAATCAGCAAAAACCTCAGCCAGCGCAAGTCATCTGGCGGCACAGGCTCAACTGTTGGATCATACGAGAAAAAACTCATACACAAACCAAAGGAGCTTGCCAAAGAGACGAATCACGGTCACCACCATCTGCGCGTAAGAGTTCCTGCGCCAACCACTCTGCATGTCCATCCTGATACTCAGCAGCAACAAACCGCAAAACGCGAACACTGAGAGCAGCATTGATCCATTCCCACTCAAAATCACCAAATGCCATAATATACCCAAGCGTCCCCGGCAAATAATTGTAGACCATCCACCGTGAATAGTTCTGGAGATAAGTATGCGGAAACAGGTCAACACCCTCTAGAGCACGCAAATTGATAAGGAACGCAAGCAGACTCGTCAAACCATATCGTTGGTACGAAATCCCCTCGTGCCACGTCCCATCACCAATACTGTTTAGCAAATACTGAACCCGCTCGATACGTTCCTGAGCATACTCAACCCAAATGTGGGCATCCTCATGCTCATCCGAAAGAGCCAGACCCACCAAACCAAGACTACTGTGGTTCGTCCAGTTATGATTTTGCACAAAAGCAGATGTCCACCAATTCAGCCACTCCTCCTTGTACATCGTATGGATACTCGCCTCATACATCGCAGCAGCATGCCGCGCAAGGCTCCCGCGTACAATGTCGCGTTCCTCGTGCGAAAGGATACCATACAGCCAATCATACGCAATCGCATTCCCCATAAGCATATGAGCAAGCCCAAGATCGCGTGTTTCCCCCTCATCCCAATGCTCCCAGCCTGCATACACCAGCATCGTCTCCTTCGCAACATTGCACGGACCAGCCTTTTCACTGATAACACACACAAAAGCCATCGCTAGCAGCTGATTCCCCGCGTTGCGAAAATCATCAAAACTCGCCTCATTGTGTTCCCGACGGACATCCAAATACTCTTCATTCTCGACAAACGCCTCGAGATGCTCCCAGATATCCGCATGCGTTGTGTGGGCGCGTGTCCGAAGCATCGCAATGTCTCCGGCAGCAAAAAAAAGCCGAGGGTGGAGAGAATCGTCCGCATCACCAAACAATGGGGTCGAAAGAGTCTCCCCATATCCATGCTCCATAGTCGCAGAAGGTGTCGGTGTCGGTGTCGGTGTCGGTGTCGGTGTCGGCGTGAACGTGGGTGTCGGCGTAGGCGTGAACGTGGGTATCGGCGTGAACGTGGGTGTCGGTGTATCACTTGGTGTGGATGGAGCCGTCGGGAGAACAGGTTGCGACACACCACCAGAACGATCACCACACCCAATACTTATCGTCAGGACAACGAACAGCATAATGAGACGTATCCAGCGGACAAGAAAAGCTCGATATGTGGTCATAGGTTGTCCTCCATTCTAGCACGAGCGTTGCAACACATCAGTGTAGACAGCAAGAATACGTTGGGCAACCGTCGCAAGGTCCAATCCCTTCCGCTCAAGAGCCGCACGCCCTGCAACACGTTGCCCTGTTTGCAGCACCCGCACAACAGCCGCACCCATCGCCGCCTCCTCACGAGGACACACCTCGCACCCCTCAACGCCATCTAACAAGAACGAAACATCACCCACCGGCCCCGACACAACCGGCACATTGCACGCAAGAGCCTCTTTCACAACATTTGGCGAGCCTTCAAACAACGACGGAAGAATCATCACATCACTCGCATTCATATACAGAGGCACATGATCTGGAAGAACATCCCACAAAATCACCAACTCAACAGGCTCATCGAAATGGTGTTGGACATAGCGGGTAATAGCCTGCGCCAACGGAAAACCCTTCCGCGGAAATGCAGGATTCCCCGTGAACAGAATATACCGTTTCCCCGCCGACCATCCGAGGCGCTGACGCGCAACCGCTGGCTCAATCGGGTAAAATCGCTCTGTATCCACACCATTTGGAATAACATGAGCTTTCACAGGGGCAACAATGCGTGCCATCTCTTCAGACTTCACAATCACCGCATCAACAAAGCGCGCCAACAACCGATCTATCTGCACAATCACCTTGCTATACAATGTAATCCGTCCATCATCATCTGGCTCACCAAGCAAATCGTCGCCCATAAACGACACAACCAGAGGCTTCTGGAGCTGACAACGCGCCAACATCCCACAATAGCCAAAGTGGGCATGCACCAAATCTGGCTTTCCTAGCGCAATATATTTCCATTGCCGTGGCAATGTCTGAAGATACTTCCATTTCGGAGCACCCGTAATTTCCAACACATCCATCGAAACGCCAGCATTCCGAAGAGATTGTACCTGGCGTGCCAATGGGGCCATACTCCCAGGATGCTCTGCGGTTGGCAACTTCCCCGTTACTGTAAGCACACGCATAACAAGCTCACGCTCCTTTCTTGTCTCGTGTCGTGATGTCCAAGCCTTCAGCCAAATGTCGTATCAAGTGGATGTCGTTTCGTCCCCGTCATCACCAGACGATGAACCAGACAAACGTCGCCGCGTCATATATCCGCGCACCATATGATACGCCTTCTCAATAATCCGCAGCTTCGGATATGAATACACGCGGCGATACCGCCCATAATTTACCAAGTCGCCACCAAACTTCGCCTTAAAATCGCGCACACCATACGGCTCATCCGGCCAGCCAGCCCCGCCAAAATCAAACATCGTATAGCCATGCTCATGCCCATACACAAACTGATGCCACGTCAGATTCTCGGCTGGCGAAATGCCCTTGATGCGCTCCAGACCGCCATACCAGGCAAATTCAAGCTGCTTGTAATACAAGTCTATATCAGCCGCAACCGGCTTGTCATCATAGTATGCCACAAACACCTTCACCATATTGTGTGGGTTGAGAATGCGAAACGCCCCGGTAAACATGCTCTTATCCGCCAGCGGCACCTGCGAATTTTCATAGCTCAGCGTCGCAAAATGATAGAGCAGATCAATGCCCTCGTCCGAAGTTACATCGCGTATCTCCATACCGCGCTTTTCGTAGCGACGGATACTCGAACGGCACGACTTCCGCAGCTTTCCCCATATCGTATCAACCGATTGGCTAAGGTCTACCACATAGTTCAGGTAGCCCATATAGTGGTAGCCACACCGTTCGAGTGCTATGCGTTCCATCCCCGCTGCCCAAACAGGCCGAATCTCGGTAAACAACACCCGGTGGCGCATGAACGCATCGTGCTCGCGCACAATCTCGGCAAGTGCATCCACACCTTCTGCGGTTGGCAGGCAGAGCGGCTCAGCATACCAGATAGAGCGCGACGACAGCGGTCCGAGCGGGTCGGGCAACGTTTGCACACGTATCGCAACCAGCAACGCAAGCACATCCCCCGCCCCACTCAACGCAGCCAGCATCAAAGGGTAATTATTCTTCGTTTGGCGGTATACCTCAAACATATGCGACGTATGAAAGATCGTCCCTTTTGGATGTGCAGACACAAAATCGTTCCACTGGTCAGGACGAAGCGTCCTGACAATCTGGTATCTACTCACAATTCCCCCCCCATTCTTATCCAACACATTACCGAAACCGCTCTGGCAACACCCGCGACACATAATCAATGAGACTCAACGCATCAAGATCACCGGTAATCGAAAGAACACTCCGGTACTCGTTCGGCCATCGCCAGAAACGCACCAGCGGTGTCGCCAATGAATCGAGGTATGAGACCAACCCCACATCACCGCCACCAATATTTTCCAGTGCCGAACGTGTAAGATACACGCTACATGTCCCCGCGTGTGGACCATTTTCGACAATGTATCCCTGATTGCGAAGAAACGTGCGCGTTGTCTCTGCAACATCTGGCGCAACCCCAACAAATGGACGTACATCGGTAGCCACGCGGCATTCGCGCCCATCAAGCACCCGATACGAACCATGCCATTCGCGGGTTGTCGCATGTGGCTCAATGCCGCGCACAAGAATAGTCGCGCGATCAGAGCAGCGAAACCGTATCACACGCGTATCGCCATCGTCAGACACATCAACGCCAAACGCAGATTTCTCCCACCACCAATCGCTAATATCGCGCAATCGTGTAACCCATACGCCGGGCTGAAGCTCAGCCGCACGCTTCAAGATCGTCTGAAACGCCTTTGCACACAGATAGCACGATTCGGGATGAAACAGCAAAACAAACATCTCGCCACGGGCATGCACCCGCACAAGCAAATCGAGCCATACCTGCGCCATCCCCTCTTCGCCCAACTTGAGACCATCATACAATTGCAAATCATCCGGGATCGAAGCCGGAATCTCCAGCAGATGCTCAGTGAAATAGGGCGTTGAAATCGTCGTCTCAGCTGGTGCCGCGCTATAAAATCCGCTCAAGCTATCAAAAATAGCTGTTTTTGTTCCATTGCCGCTATTGGGCAACACATCCCACCAGATAGCCTTATTGCTGCTATAGCGAAACATGCCGGCTGGCAGCGCATGCAAGACCTTATCGCTATAACTCAAATATGGGCAACGGAAGCCTTCTGTATCAAGCCCACTTGCCTTATACACCCCAACTGCTTTTTCAAACTGATAGGTTGCTTCATCTGGTGACAGGCTATGAAAATCTATATGATCATAGCTATGCACGGCAAGCTCTGCCCCGAGGTCTTGCAACTGGCGGCAAAACAGGCCATTCTTTTTACCACACCACCGGGTGTTGGGAAGGTTGGCGAACAGCCATAGCGATCCAGCATCCGCACACAATCAAGCGTTCGTCGTTGTGCCTTTGCGCCCGTTATCCCATACCGCTGCACCAACGCAGCCAGCCGCAACACAATATAGTGTGGGTTGCGCCGCTTCAACCAATGAATCACTTTATCAAACTTTTGCATACACTGCTCCTGCCAGGCTCTCTGTCCGGACTCCGTGTCTCTGTGGTGAGAACTGTCCGGCTTGCTCTACCTCTGCACCAACTCATACGCCCGCAGCAAATTTTGTGCCTGATGCGGCCACGCCAGATACTTTTCAATGCGCTCTCGACCATACGCCCCCATCGTGCGCCGCATCTCCGGTCATCCATCAGCTGGGCTATCTTCCGTGCAAAATCTTGCTCCTCGTTTGGCGTGGCATACAATGCAGCATCCTGCGCCGAATTGCGGTGCTCGGTGAGATCAAACGCAACCAGTGGCTTGCTAAGCGTCATAAATTCCATCACCTTGATCATCGTTGAACGATCTGTAAAATCATTCTTTGGATCAGGAGCCACGCACACATCTGCGGTAGACAGATAGCGCATCAAATCGGCATCAGGAATACGCCCGGTAAACCACATATGGTCAGCGATACCCAATTCCTTTGCCAACTCCTTCAGTTCTTCCCACGCATCCCCCTGACCAACCATCACGCAATAGAAATCGGTGCGTCCCATGTCATAGAGCAAATATCGCAGTGCCCGTAACAAATAGTCTACACCATCCTGATACCCCATCTCGCCAACGAAGCCGAGAATGGTTGGGGCTTTCTTCCGCAGTTCTGCATCTGGATCAACCAGCCGCACCCGCTTCAAATTCGGTCCATTGCGAACAACCGTAATGCGGTCTGCGGGAACCTTCCCGCGATCCATTTCAACCTTTTGTAGGATTCATTGGTTGCAATCACCCGATCTGCCAGGGCACACGCCAGCTTCTCAAACATCACCAGCGCACTAGTACACAACGCGATTGCCCTTGCCGCGAAATCGTGCATAATACATCTCTGGACTCAGGTCGTGATGATCATACACAAATCGCTTGCCAAACAGCTTATAGAATCCGGCTATCAAGACAAACGTATCGGGTGGATTGTGGGTATGAACAATATCAAACCCTTCGTAGAGCCAGATAAACAGCGTAGTGAGAAAAATAACCACAAGTGAATAGGTATATTCCCACAGATAGCTCACAAACCCTTGCCCCCATTCTGGCTGCGGAAACTGGTAGAGCCGCACACCATCTACCAATTCTCGCCATCGTCGTTCGGGCTTATCCTTTGGGCAAATCACCGTGACACGGTAGCCAGCTTCAAGCAATGTTTGCGCCTCGCGTTTCACGCGATTGTCCTCACGATATGGGCTGTTTTCCAACAGCATCATGACACGCTTACCAGCAAATTCCTTCATAAATTCCTCGTATGGTATGGCTGTCTCGAATACCAACCAGATCAATCAGAATCTGATCGGCTCGCATCGAATCCAGTGCCTTGCGATAGGTTTCACTCTTATTGGTAACAATCAGGATATCCGATTCTACCACCAGCGATTCAACTGGTTTTCGCATGATTGATACAATATGTGGCAGTTCGCGCAGCAAAAACTCGCGGTTGGCACCGATGAGGCGATCTGGATCAACATACTCATCAAAGACGTGGATATTGAATCCGCGTCCGATCAGTGTTTCGAGCATCGTTATCATAGGGCTTTCGCGCACGTCGTCTGTATCGGCCTTAAAGCTCAAGCCGAGCATCCCCAATCTTGCGTCCACGTCCGAGCCGTTCGACAATTTGAATGCCACGCTGGGTGTGCCGGTTGTTGCTGGGTAGAATGGACGACATAACGGGCATATCAACATCTTTCTCTTTGGCGCGGTACATCAATGCACGTAAGTCTTTGGGCAAGCACGAGCCGCCAAACGAGTAGCCGGGGCGGAGGTATACGGATGAAATATTCAGGCGGGTATCTTGGCAGAATATCTGCATAATCTCTTGC
>JAAUSQ010000255.1 GCA_012033195.1 Chloroflexaceae bacterium | reverse complement strand
CAACAACTTGAAGCGCTCATCTTCAATGAAGCGGCGCAGCATCGGCCACTGCGAGCGGCAGCACACTGAGCGCTCCAGCAGGCCAGCCTGCCGCGTGAATCACTTCTGCCAGCTTCAGCGCTGTGATGGGGGTCTGTGGGGACGGCTTGAGCACCACCGGACAGCCTGCCGCCATCGCGGGAGCCAGCTTGTGTGCCACCAGATTGAGCGGGAAGTTAAAGGGCGTAATGGCTGCAATCGGCCCGACCGGAAAGCGCTGCACAATACCACGCCGCCCCTCACCGGTCGGGAACGCATCCAGATGAATGATTTCGCCGGGAATGCGCGTAGCTTCTTCGGCAGCCTGGGCAAAGGTGAAGATGGCGCGTTGCACTTCGGCCCGCGCCTGCTTGATCGGCTTGCCCGCTTCGAGCGCAATGCTGCGGGCAAATTCTTCGGCGCGTTCTTCGAGGCCCTGCGATACCGCCCGCAGGATAGCAGCGCGGCGGTGCGAGGGCATCACACTGGTCTGCGCGAAGGCAGCAACGGCAGCCTGGATCGCGTGCTCAAGTTCGACAGCGCCGGCCATTGAAACTATTCCAACCGCTGAGTCGTCATAAGGACAGCGGACACTATACGCTGTACGCTCCGAGTGTCTCCATGTTCCTGCAAGAAAAAAGGGATAATGCTGGTCTGACTTTGTCGGCATTGACACGTTCCTTTCGTTTATGCATCGCATCGAGAGCAGTTACTGTCTGGTCTGTCAATTATAACGTGTGCAAGGATGTGGCGGGGTTGTGAGTGGTTTTGCGACAACAAAAACGGAGGATGTACTTCTTTTACCTTGGTAAAGGATTGTACAGACTTGATCGCCACTTGCCGAATCCCTGTAACATCCTGACAGAAGTATTGTACAATTCTTTTATATATCAGCGAAAGCGCACAATAAAGGATACTTGTGACGCCGAAACTTCTGTTCAGCCGCCGCAGTTGTATCAGCCAGTTTTCAAATTTCGTCCCTGTGCCACGGGCAGACCGGGCCACTGGAAAATATGGTGAAAGGTTGACGTAACTATGGCAACGATTTTACTCGTTGAAGATAATCCGATTATTCAGCGTATGTATAGCTACATGCTGCGCAAGAAGGGGCATACCGTCGTGATTGCCGAAAACGGTGCACTGGCACTGCGGCTGATGGAAGATACCCCTTTTGATCTGGTCATCGCTGACCTGGCGATGCCGGAAATGGATGGCCTGGAGTTGATCGGGCATGTGCGGGCCGATACCCGCTACAAAGGTCTGCCGATTATTATGCTCACTGCCAGCGGTCAGGAGGAAGACCGCGAACGGGCGCAGGCGGCGGGTGCCAATGACTTCCTGACCAAGCCTTCTAGTTCACACGAATTTATCGCCGCTGTACATCGGCAGCTTGCCGCCCTAACCACCTGATCGCTGTTCCGGTGGATTGGCCTGTACTGCGCTTTAGATAAAGAAAAAACCCCGGCTTTTTTGCCAGGGTCTTTTGCTTTACAGAGCGAAAAATAGATATACCCAATTATTTTTATGCGTTGGATCGCCATACCGGAGCCGCGTTGAGCGAAGAGGCGGGGAAGGTAATCAGTTCGATACGCCATGGTGTGAGCTTGAGCAGGCCAAACTCTTCGATGCTCCCAAAGATCGGGGCCGGATCATAACCGAGCGGTTCGGGTGTTGTCCTGAACCACTCCCAGATGCGCTGCCGTTCCGCTATCTCATCAACCCATTCTGCTTTGCAATCGACATAAACGGGCTTTGTGATATCAGCGATATAGGCCAGCGATACGTAGGGATTGGCCGCAAGGTGCTGCGCCTTGTGGGTACGGCGACCCGTGCCGATCCAGCCGGTTGCCCCCTCCCAGATGGGGTGCAGAATACGTGAGCGAGGCCGCTGCCGACTATCGACGGTGGCGACACTGCACCAGACCATCGTATGCACACGCTGCAAAAACTCCGCCTCAATCTCGGCAAAATTATGTACTTCCATGCGACCTCCTTCACGATTACAATCGTGCTACAAATGATACCGTTCCCAGTATAGACGCTTGCCGATACGCAAGCGTGAGTCTGGCGATGGAGTACCCATCCATCAAAAGTCGCAGTATACTATCCATAGCACTATCTACTTCCGCGATACCTGGCATTGCACAGCACAAGGAGAATCTATAATGAGTGAAGCCGGAGCAGAGTTGCTGGTGTTTAACGGTCTGAATGCGGTGACAGGGGGCTACCTTACCGCGACAACCAATGCAGAACTGGCGCGGGTGGCGCTTGGTATCGACCTCGAACGGAACCGCGATGATATCAACGCCCTGAGTTTCCGCGCAAGCCAGGCCCAACATGCTGCTATCAATGCTGATACCAAAGAACTGAGCGAAACAGGCTGGTGTATTGTCTTCCCATATAATGCTGACCCGCAGCTTAAAGAAGCGCTCAAGCCCCTGATTGACCTGCGCCGCGAACAGGCGGGCCGCCTTTTTAAGCTGTACGAAGGCCCCGATGGGTACCGCCCCGGCGAGAACAAGCACGAGTTTGTGCATCGCCACGGTGCGCCGGTGTCTGGCCCGGTCGATGCGGAGAAAATCCCCTACTACATGCTGCTGGTTGCCAGTCCCGAAGAAATCCCCTACAGCTTTCAGTATCAGATGAATGTGCAGTATGCGGTCGGGCGGATCTACTTCGAGACGCTCGAAGAATATACCCGCTATGCCCGGAGTGTGGTAACTGCCGAAACGGTGATGACCCCGCTGCCACGCAGTATGTCCTTCTTTGCTTCGAAGAATGAAGGCGACGTGGCGACCAACGAAGGGGCCGATAAGATGGTGCTACCGCTGGCAACGCAGGTGCTGCCCGACCTGATGCGGCAGACGATAGCGGTTGAAACGGAGAAGGCCCAGGCCTACCGTGCGAAGGGCCGCGAAGCGCTGGCCCAGTTGAATGACGAACTGATTGCGATTGCCCGCGACTGGCATTTTTCAACCTCGGTTGGGGAGGATGCCTACAAGTCCGACTTGCAAGCGATGCTCGGCGGCGCTGCAACACCCGCCGTCCTGTTCACCTCGACGCATGGTATCGGCTTTCCGACCAATCATCAGTATCAATACAGCGATCAGGGGGCGCTAGTGTGCCAGGACTGGCCCGGCCCACGGCGTTGGCGCGGCCAGGTGGGGCGCGATTTCTACTTCGGTGCCCACGACCTGCCCGACGATGCCAACCTGCTTGGCAGTATGGCCTTCTTTTTTGCCTGCTACGGGGCCGGTACGCCGCGCTACGATGAGTTTGCCTTCCACCGCGACCAGTTGCCCGAAATTGCGCCGCGCCCTTTCTAGCCCAGTTGCCGCTCAAGATGCTGAGCCACCCCAGCGGCGGCATGCTAGCAGTCATCAGCCACGTCGAGCGCGCATGGGGCTACTCGTTTCTGTACGAAGGCGTGCCCCAACTGAATACCTTTAAAGAGCTGTTTCAGTATCTCTTGCTGGAAGGGCAACCCATTGGCGCAGCAATGGAATGGTTCAGCCTGCGCTTTGCCGAAACAGCTACCGACCTGACCAGTGAGTTGCACGACCTGAAGATACCGGGTCTGGGCAAGCGTGTCAATGAGGCGAAACTGGCGCGGCTGTGGACAACTCACAACGATGCACGCGGCTATGTCATCATTGGCGACCCGGCGGTGCACCTGAATGTGGCTGGCCTGGGCAGCAACCGCGCCACCCGTCCCACCCTTGAAGCATTTACCGCAGGAGCCAGCGGGGTGGTGCAACGCGCCGCCGTGGTGGATGAGCCGCCGCCGTGGGCCGCCGCATCTCCCCCCCCTGCCACGTCTGCCGCCGCGCCACCTGCCGCAGGCGTGCAATCGGGGCTGCCTGCCGCACTTGAACGGGCAGTACAGGCAGCCGGCGCGGTGCTGAAGCAGGGCGCGGGTGCTGGTCTGGATGAGGCCAGCTTTGATATGCAGCCTGTTACTGCGCTGGATGACCAGACGGTGCAGGTGGTGATGCAGCAGACCGATGGGAACTGGGAGCTTGAGGTTACGGTGCGCATGCGGAAGCAGTAGGCGCATGCGTGAGGGGCGTGCTCGTTCTGTGGGGCGGGCGCGTTGGATATTGTCGGGGCATGATGTTGCGCGTTGCACAAGCCAGGCAACATAAAAACACCCCCACTCCACACCGGAGAAGGGGCCAGGGGGTTAGCGGTCGGTTACAAGCTACTCATCGAAGACGGCCCGCACGCGGAACATTCCGGCGTACTTGTCGGGGGCATTGCGGAGTGCTTCATCGCGGGAAAGCCTGGTATTGACTTCATCGGAGCGGGTCACGCTCGAAAGGCCGCTGATCTGGAAAGTGGGGGGCACGCCCTCAACGTCCAGTTCTTGCAGCAGCGCAACATAATCGAGAATGGCGGAAAGCTGCGCCCGCAGTTGCTCCAGTTCTTCATCGGGCATATGCATGCGGGCCAGACGCGCCACGTGTTTGACATCATCAATTGATAGGGTCATAGTATGCTGGCAGTGCGTATGGGAGCAGTGCCGTTTCCTCCTTTCTGCTATGTGTTCTTACGTACATTGGTAGCTGTACATAGCAGTACGATGTTAGAGCTGTGCCGTATCGTACACCTGCATTCCTGTCGTATAGTAGCAGGTGGAGGCCCGGATTGCAACGGAAAAAAATAGTATATAAGGGGCATTATTGTACTGATACCACTAGTATAAAGGTACGTAATACTGTTTATACTACGGATTACTTATGGCAAAAAGTTAAATGGGTTGACCGTGCGCCCGCCAACTCGCACCTCAAAATGCAGATGCACCCCTGTTGAGTAGCCGCCGCCGCGTCGGTCGTAGGTGCTGCCCATATACCCGATAACAGTGCCGACCGGTACTGTCTGGCCCACACGCACTGGTGGCTGGTCAATCAGGTGTCCATAGACTGTCTGAATACCGCCGTCGTGGTTCAGCCGCACACAGTAGCCATACCCGCTACACCAACCGGCCTCAACCACACGCCCCGCCCGTGCCGCGACAATCGGCGTCCAGGCAGCATTGGCAATATCAATGCCATCGTGGAAGCCGCCCCAGCGTGGCCCATAGCCCGATGTGAGCGACCCCCGCGCAGGCCAGACCCAGATCGGCGGTGGCGGCGGAAAGTCGGTGCTTTCGGGCAACTGCTCAAACACACCAGCAGGAATGTCGAGCAGGGTATTGTTCATCCAGCCCACCGTGCCGCCAATGCTTACCTGCACCCAGTCCTGATGGCGGCCCAGCAATTGGGCGCGGCGGCCTGCATCAAACTGGCCCACCTTCTCATAGACGGTATCTGGCCCTGGCGCATATTGGTCTGCCATTCGCGCACAATGCCCGCCGGCTGTGGCCCGGTGGCTGCTAGCCCTGCCAGCCCACCATAGGCCACCAGCATCGGCTCGGGCAGCGGAGCCACATTACCAGGAATAAACAACTCGTGGCCCACCGGCAGCGGCTTGCTGCGGCTGATACCGTTGGCCTTGAACTCCACAATCAACTCGGCAGCAACGCCCGTGCGCTCGGCAATGCTCTCCAGCGTATCGTCCGCCTGAATAACATATGGCCTGCCCGAAATGCGCGGAATGCGCAGATCCATTCCGGGCACCAGCACATCGCCGTTGATCGACGGATTGGCCCACACCAGCGCCTCCAGCGCGATGCCATACGCCGCCGCCACGCCGCCCAGCGTTTCGCCCGCTGCCAGCATATGCAGCCGATCAAAGACTGTCACTGTTTCGGACGAGACGGCCCGCACCTCAGGCGCTATCTGGTTGAGATGGGAGGCCGCCACCGCGCTCGTGAGCGTAATGGTCGGGCGCTCGGTGCGTGTGGTATAGGTCACCACGGGCGCGATTGTATCGCCGCTCACCTCGCCTGCCCCACCCACACTGCGCTGGTTAATATACAGCACCACATCGTCACGCGGCACCACTGCCGAACGCGACCACGCGAGCAGCATATCGCCTGCCAGCACCAGCAACACCACCGCACAGAGTAGCCCATGCAGCGCTACCCGCAACGGCACGCGGCGGGCATAGTTGGTGAGGCGTTCGCGGGAAACGAGCGCAAGTGCTGCGCTCATCTGCACACGCAGACCGGGTGCAACAGCACGTGTCTCATCGGCAGTGGGCGCTTTGCCCGCAAGCCGCCGCAGCGCTCGCCGTGCAGATCGGCCACGTGTCGATGGGTCACTATCAAGGTGTTGGCGTACAGACAACTTCATGCGGTACGTGTATCGGGCATTGTCCGAGCGTGGGACAGATGCATTGGGCTTCCTGGCCTTTTATTGAGCATTATGTATTGATGTGATGACTTTATTCACTCTGAAGAAGAGCATACACTGGTTATCGATATTTGTCAAAAGTGGCTTGAGTATCGGTTCACCGCTGCCACCCGCCCGACCTGCCCCGCACGCTGTGGTATACTGCCTCATCAGAACGACCTCCCGGCACGCTGCCGGAATCACCGAACCTTTGAGGAGCATAACTCATGACAAGCCTTGTGCGCTACTGGCTGCTCGGTGTGGTGCTGGTGCTGCTTGTGGCATGCGGCGGTGGCACTATGCCCGCAGCGGGGCCAACTGCTAGCGATGCTGCCGCGCCGCCACCCGCCGAGCCAATGCAGCAGCAACCAGTTGCGGATACAAACAATGACAACAACAACCAACCGGAG
>JAAUSQ010000254.1 GCA_012033195.1 Chloroflexaceae bacterium | reverse complement strand
CCGAGCGCGAGGGCTTCTGAAAAGTGCGCCGGGCGGTTTTGCCGTACCATTTTCAATGGCATCTGCAGCCCATTGGGCATTTTGCCCGGTGTGGCACTGGTTACACGCATTGGGGGTTTCAAAGCGCATACTCAGATCAGGCCGCGGAATTCTGAAGCTGTGATCCCGGCGAAAATCGTTAGCCATATAATATTTCCCGGGCATATGGCAGTTAACACACTGCGCGCTTTCGGTATTGAGGGGGTGAAAATGATGCTTGGGCGTATCATAGGTTGGGGAAGCGTGGCACTGCGTACAAAGACGATTGCCTGTAAATTTGAGAGCCGCCTGGTGAGGATCGTGGCAATTGGTACACTTTACTCCTTCGTGGTACATTTTACTTTGCCGAAAGGAGCCATACACATAGACCTCATCCCTGATTTGTCCGTCCGGATAATATATATTATCCCGTAAAATTTCTGGAGCATAGTGATCCATGAAAGTTCCATGAAAGTCAAACACTTCGCTAATCTGAACCCGGCGGGAGTGGCAACGGGCACATTGATCTACCTGGGTTTGGGAACTAATGCTCTGGGTGAGCAACAGGTGCTCTGCGTCTGCGGCCGGATAGGTTTCGCCTTTTCGGTGTTGGCCGGACTTTACAAAATCCACGTGTCTCTTACCCGGTCCGTGGCAAGCTTCACAACTTACATTGATGATCGCCCACTGGGTGTTAAAGATACCCTGATCGGCCTGGTAATTTTTTTGTAGATAAGTAGAATGGCAATCGGCACACATGGTGTTCCAGTTTAGCCCTCCCCTGCTCCAGTGCAACCACTCAGCCGGGTCAATGGGGGTATCCGGATAAAGATCAAACCAGCGTTTTTGCTCCACGTCCCAGGCGCTGCGGAGGGCCTGAAATTTCCATCCGGAAAGGCAACCAGGTACTGTTGTAAGGGAGTGACCCCAAAGGTGTAGATCACTTCGTAGTCGTGATATTTACCATCTGGCCCTTCGGTGTTGACCCAGTACTTACCATTTTTTGATAGAAGCGATAACGAACACCCTGGCTGGTGAAGGTAGCATTTTCAAAATTTCCTAATACAGTTTTCGGCCGGGCAGGCTGCATTGCCTGATCGTGGTGGGAGTTCTTCCAGTCATCGTAGGCTTGGGCGTGGCAGGACCGGCAACTTTGATCTCCCAGAAAATCGGCCTGCGTAACGGGCGGAGCAACTTCCGGCGTTGCTTCCTGATTATTTACCTGGTCTTTTGGTTTTTGATAGCAGCTTTGCAGCAAGTACAGCAACTCCAGAATGAGTACCGCACTGATGAGTATGGTGAAGAACCACGCATTGGCAGATGTTCTTTTATTGAGCATAACTATAGTAGGGAAACCCGGTTCCGGTTAATCCGTTTTTCAAAGCTAAAAAACAAATCATAGTTAACGAAATTTTCAATCAAAAAAAAGAAAGCCAGGCCGCAGCTAAGCCGGGCTTCTTTATAATCTTTAATATTTGCTTGAATTAATCCTGAATAATTCGTTCAGGGCTTGATATAAAGTCATTACCATAAAGAATCATATAGTAGGCACCGGGCTGAAGTTTTGCTTGTTTGAAGTCAAGCTCCAGGGATTGTTGAGGATTGCTTACGATCTTGATTCCCTGGAAGAGTACTCTTCCGAGGTCGTCTACCACGACAAAGGATACTTCACCCTTCACTGGCTTTGAGAGCGCTACGCTGACCAGGTTATTGTTGACTGCGTTCGGGAATATTTTCTCAATACTCATTTCATTATGATCATTTAGCACCGAATTCAGGGCGCTAAGCGCCTGGAACGACTGGCCACCCGAGTTGGTAAAGCTGAAGCTCAAAGTCAGCTGAGCGATGACAACCCCGCTGCTGTTAAGCGCCTGGGCCTTCAGTTGGTGGGTATCTCCACTGGTTGCGGAGCGGCCATCATAATTGCCCGAAGCATCGCCAAACAGGGCATAGGGAGCAACACTTTCCGAACGCTTATGACCAGCCAGTGGGCCGCTTAACATTTCAAACATAATCCTGGCCGTACCCGAGGGAGCATTTTCCGCCACTACACTGAAGCTGTTCATACCATTCAGGTTAATGGCAATAGCATTCGTTAGCGGCTGGCTATAGACTTGCTCTGTGCCGGCATTAACCAGTTTCAACACCATAGTGGTGGGTACTGGTTCGGGCGTAGGCGTGGGCAACGGCGGCGGCGGCGACGTCGTCGCCCACTCCAGCGTCGCCGCGTTCCAGGGATTCTCCGGCGCGCGCGCCGAGGAAGAGGCTACCAACAAGTTCAGCAGGAACGGCACCTGCGAGAGCAGCAGCACGACCGTCGCGGCGGTGGCCACCCCGTGCAGCGGCATCAGCGGCTGAAGAAAGGCGTAGACGGTCGGATCGTAGAGGCGCCGCATGTGCCCGCCGAGGCCGAGCACGAACATCGGCAGGAAACGGCGTTGAAGGCGAGCAGCGTGAGCGCGAAGTGCAGCGCAGCACGGTGCTCCGTGAGCAGGCCGTACAGCTTGCCGACCAGGAGCGCAAGGTTGCCCTGGCACAGGAACAGTCGAAGCTGGAGGAAGCCGAGAAAGCCCGCCTTGTGGCGCTGGCCGGACGTGAAGCCGCCGAGCAGCAGGTGTACACGGTGCAGGAGAAGGCCGCCGCCGAACGTGAAGCGCAGATCCGGCTGATCAACGCCGAGCGCGACGCACGCCAGAAAGAGATCGACCGCAAGAATGAGATTGAGATTTCCGCCTTCGAGCGGGTGACTAACGCACAGGCCGAAGCCGAAGCCCTGAATGCCCGTGCCGAAGCTGAGGCCACCGCTTCGATCAAGATGGCCGAAGCACACCGCACCGAGGCGCAAGCCGCCGCCGATGCCGAGCGTTTGCGGGCCGAAGCCACCCAGGTAACGGCCGCCGCGCAGGGTCTGGCCGAGGCCGCTGTGATCAAAGCCAAGGCATCGGCAGCCCGCGACGAAGCCGAGGCAGTCAAGGCCAAAGGTCTGGCCGAAGCCGAAGCAATCAAGGCGAAGGGCTTGGCCGAAGCCGAAGGACAGAAGGCGCTGGGCGGAGGCACTGGCGGCACACGAAGGTGTGGCGCAACGGCTCGAACTGGAGCGGCTACGGGTGGAGGCGCAGATCCAGGTTGGCGTGGCGCAGGCGCGTGCAATGGGCCAAGCAATGGCGGCAATGGACTTCAAGCTGTATGGTTCGCCCGAAACAGCGCAGCAAATCCTGCGGATGATCAGCCTGAGCGATGGGGTGAGTGGTTTGCTGCAACCATGCCAGAGCCACTGAAAGAACTGGGCGGACGCATTGCCGAGCGGGTGCTGCCAAGCAATGGCAGCCAGCTTACCGCTACCAACGGGCAACCCGCTGCTAGCACTTCTGGCTTTGATGTGCAGCAGATACGGGCATTGCTGCTGGCGGGCGGGGCACTGCTGATGCGGAACCTGACCACCGACCAGCGCCAGAGCTTGACGGTGCAGGCCGCGCTCGAACACCTGCTGAGCAGCTTGGAGCCAACCGACCCCCACTATGTCCAGGTGCAGCAACTTGCCGAACTGGTCGGCCTGCTGCCACTGCTCGGCAACCAGACCGTCGACCAGTTGCTGGCGCAGTATCGGCAGGCGTAGCGGCTACCGTATACACGCATAAAAACACCCCGCCCTTGCCATATTTAGAAGGGGCGGGGTATATCAATAGTAGCTCAGTTACTGTAACAACCTAGGCTTCGTTCTTCAGTTGGACGCCGGTTATGGTACGGGCCATTTCCATCTGGGCTTCCATCATCTTCTGGGCCGACTCCTGCCAGGTCTGCATCATCTTCATCATTTCATCTGGCGAGAAGGTCTTCATCATGGTGGCCATATCAGCCGTCTTCAGCGCCTTGAACCACTCGGTCCACAGTTCTTTCTGGCGGGCGGTCCACTGGCGGCTCATTTCGAGCGTCTGGGATGACCAGTCGTTGACCTGCTGCGAATTGCCCGATACAGTGACGATGCTATCGGCCCAGAACTGGGTCCAGGTAACCTGCGTATCGAGCGCCATCTGAATCGAGTCCTGCCACACATCAACCGACTTCTCCCACATTTCGCGGTTTGCGGTGGGCGAAGTCATTGTCATGCCACGCATCGCACCCAGCCAGTTTTCCCACATCTTCTGCTGCGAGTCCGACCACATCTTGACCATCTCCGTCGCCCGCGTGTTCCATTCGGTTGTCATAAGTTCCCTCCTGCAGTTGTTTTACATCCCTGAGTCGTTCGTATTATAAAAACACAAAGCGTCCTCTCAGTTACAAATATGTAACAGGTTAGACTCCATGAGTGACCGACCGTACCCACACAAAAGCAGGGAAAGTCATGCCTTCCCCGCCGCATACAATTCGTCTACCTTCGACCAATTCACCACGTTCCACCATGCACCGATGTAATCGGCACGGCGATTCTGGTAGTTCAGGTAGTAGGCGTGTTCCCAGACATCCAGACCCAGAATGGGGGTCAAGCCTTCCGAGATGGGGCTATCCTGATTGGGGGTGCTGGTAATGGACAGGTTGCCGCTCTGATCGACCACCAGCCACGCCCAACCGCTGCCGAAGCGTCCAGCAGCGGCCTTTGCAAACTGCTCTTTGAAGCTATCGAAGCTACCGAAGGTGCTGTTAATTGCGGTTGCCAGGTCGCCCGTTGGCGCGCCACCAGTGCCGGGAGCCATAATCTGCCAGAACAGGGTGTGGTTGGCATGACCGCCGCCATTGTTCCGCACAGCGGTGCGGATATCTTCGGGGATGCTGTTCAGGTCAGCCAGCAGTGCCTCGATGCTCTTCGCCTGCAAATCGGCGTGACCTTCCAGGGCCTTGTTCAGATTGGTAACATATCCATTGTGGTGCTTGGTGTGGTGAATGTTCATTGTACGAGCATCAATGTGTGGCTCAAGTGCATTTTCTGCATAGGGCAATGCGGGCAATTCAAACGCCATAATCTCCTCCTGATCACTACAGCCTCATAGCTTGATACACATGGTCCTATACAACTTTGAGTGAATTTTTCTTTACTTAGAGCAGACAGAACTGCACTATTAGTATACCACAGACCGTGCAGGGCACAGGCGTTAATCACGAGTATTTGCGTGGCTGGTCTTGCGGGCTACCGGATCTGTTGATCCTTCAGCACGCTTGCCAGGTAGCCACCCCGTAGAACGTCATCACCGACCGTACCGATACGCAGGAGGCGCAGCACGCCGCCGCCTGCGGACGCTGCACGGATGCGCTCGCAGTGTTCAATGGTTACCTGATGTCTCTATTACTCGTGATACTAAACTAAAGTACTATTGATCCCGTAATAGTATATCATTTATTGTTGATGTAGTGAGGAATGGAAAAGTACACCTGGGGGCATAACTGCTCGACCATGCGCTATGCACCGAGCAGCATATACAGACCAGGGTACCCGTACAGAGCGATACAGCATTGGTCGCTCACAATCCATACTGGATCAACAGATGAGGATCTATCCTCACTCCCATGGAAAGCCTCTGCGCCGGGGGGGGACGCAGAGGCTTTGCTATTGTCTGTTATATTCCACGTTCTTCTACAAACGCCGTCAGTCGTTGTACAAACAGCCGCTCATCCGAGCATAGCAGCGGCGCACCCACCGCAAACACCTGCGCCAGATGCTGCGCTGTAAGTGTTGCCGGGTCGCCATCGATAGCGGGGAAGTCGGCGGGCAGCGGTGGCGGGTAGGCATCGCGCAGCGCTGCAAGCTGGGCAAGCTGGCGCGGGTACGGTAGCGCTGCAAGCATCTGGCGCACATGGTGCGCGAAGATGTCTGGTGTGGCGGCGTGTTCCAGCAGGGCCAGCACAATACGCAATTCGTCGCGGGCCAGGATTTGCAACTGGTCTGCCAGCACATCGGCAAGCGCAGTATCAAGCGCCAGCGGCCACGTCATACCGCTGCTGCGTCCGGTGAGCAGGCTACTGTAGACTGCCTCGACCTGGGCCGTGCCAAGCTGCCGATACACGCGAATTGCGCTGAACATCCGCCAGAAGTACGGTAAATAGCAGGAGCGGCCTGCTCATCGCTGATCTGTAGCGTGTAGGGCACGCTGGCATTTTCGGTGCGGCGAACTTGCACCACCTGCCCCCACGCGGCCTGCCCTATTTCTGGCTCAGCGAGCACACCGGGCATGCCGTGCTCTGCTAGCCGCAACAGTGCGCGATACAGCGCCAGCGCTTGCTCGGCGGCGGCAGCGCTGCGTGGCGGCGGCAGTATATCAATAAAGACAAAACGCCGCTTGAGTGCCTCGCTCATCTGGTTGAGAAAGTGCCGATCAAAGCTGTTGAGCGTACCAATAATACGAAAGTCACGCGGCAGCGGCACCGCCACCTCGCCAGTGCTGGTGGGCACAGTGAGCGGCGTGCGTTGCCCGCCCAGCGTGGTGAGCAGGCTCCCGAAGGCGGCATCAACCGGGGCGCGGTTCAGTTCGTCAATCACCAGCCACACTCCCCGATAGAGCGTACCATCGCCGCCGCTGATGGTGTGGCGCTGCAACAGGGCAGGCACGTGCTCACCGTCGTAGTTACGATAGTTGCTGAGCACGGCCCGACTGAAACAGCCGTGCCGCACGGTATAGTCCAGGCGTGTTTCGTCGCTGCGCTGCAACAGACGCGGCACAATCCCGCCAATGACATGGCGCACGCTCCAATCTTCCGTCGCCGTCACCAGATCG
>JAAUSQ010000253.1 GCA_012033195.1 Chloroflexaceae bacterium | reverse complement strand
TGGTGCTACTGCTGACGCTGGTAGTGGTGGGCAGCTATATCGGGGCCGGCTTTGTGGTGGATCGGCTGTTTGCAATCCGGTTGCCCGGTCTGGGCGACTTTGGCTTGCCACAGATTAACCTGCCAACGCTGAACCTAGATGTTCCCGACTGGCTCAATAGAACCGAACCGGGCGATATCCTGATTGTGAACATTAGTTCTGTCGAAGGACTGAACGTGCGTGATGCACCGGGCCTCTCCACCAATGTGATCGCTACCGTTCCCAGCGGCACCCGTGTGCGGAAGCTCGAAGGGCCAACCGTTGTTGATGATGTGCCGTGGGTGCGGGGGCGCATTGACCGCGAAGGGGCGCAGCCACTGGAGGGCTGGATGTCGCAAAATTTTCTTGAACAAGAATCGTAATCGCTGTATGCTACCTGAAGCAATGATGAAACACCTGCGCGAAGCGTCGCGGGTCGCCATATTAACTGGAACGGGAGTTGCAACTGAGAGCGGTGTACCCACCGTCCGCGAGTCGATGCATGGGCATTGGGCGCAGTACGATGTGGTAGACCTAGCAACCCAGCAGGGCTTTGTCCGCAATCCGCGCCTGGTGTGGGAGTGGTACGCGGAGCGTCGCACGCTGATTGAGCAGTTGATGCCGAGTGCCGCGCACTATGCTCTGGTGGATCTTGAGCAGTTCTTTGATACCTTTATGCTGATTACGCAAACCATTGATGGACTGCACTGGCGTGCGGGCAGTCGTGAGCTGATCGAATTACACGGCAGTATTATGCGAACACGCTGCTATGAGTGTGGCAACCATGTCACAAGCTGGGACGACGATGGCCCCATTCCGCCGATCTGCCCTTATGATGGCGGCTGGCTGCGGCCCGATATTGTCTGGCTTGGCGAGGGGTTGCCCTCACACGAACTGGCCCGCACCTATCGTATCGCTGAACACGCTCAGGTGTTTTTGTCGATTGGCACGACGGCCCAGGTGCAACCTGCTGCATCGTTGCCGCTGATTGCCAAGCGTGCTGGTGCAATGGTTATTGAAATCAATCCCGAAGAAACCGCTCTCTCGGTGATTGCCGATTACTGGATACAGGGGCATGCGCTGGAAGTCGTGCCCGAACTGACGCGGCAACTTACCGGAAGAACAGGAATGCTAGAAGAAGGAGTGTAGCGGTATGGTCTCACGCCATCTCAGTACGCTACGTATTACCGGGGAACATGTCCTGTTACGCTGGTGGACAAGTCGCGATGAGCAGATCCAACGCACATGGCCACGCTATACTGACCCGTTCAGTCAACTCTGGAATATTCCGCGCCCGCTTTCGGGCAGCGATGGGTTGTTTAATTTTTATACTTCATCGACACCGCGCCGCGCATGGGCCATCGAAGATGGCGACGGCACACTGATCGGGCGCATCTCGCTGCGTGATATTGAGCAGCGCCAGGGACAGGCACGGCTTGGTATTTCGCTGGGTGCGCCCTATGTGAGCAAGCGCCTGGGCACCGAGGCGCTACGGCTGTTTATTGATTATTACTTCGATGAGATCGGGTTCCGGATTATGGTGCTAGATGTTGCTGCGTTCAATCGACGGGCCGTGCGCTGCTACGAGCGGCTTGGCTTTCTGGAGATTAGCAACGAGTGGCGCAGAACAGGCGGCGGGCAGGCGCTCACCGACCTGAAAGACCCGGCGAACGAATATTTGCAGCCCTACTTCAAGCAGGAGCGCTATAGCCTGTGGGTGCAATTTCTTGAGATGGAGTTGCGCCGGACACAGTGGTATGAAATGAAGCTGCGGTCGTAGTAGCGGGTTGCCTGGTTCGTTCCACCCCTGCGCCCTCTCCCACAGATGGGGAGAGGGGGGAGTGTATCAAAGTGGCTGGGTGTGGGTATTTAGCGCACGTGGTTGGAAGCGCCGGGCAGCAGTGCCAGGTGGCGAGCACGCTTGATAGCCACCGCCAGACGGCGCTGCATCTTGGCGGTGACACCCGTGCGGCGGCGCGGCATAATCTTCCCCTGCGGCGTGACATACTTCTGCAAGCGCTTGATATCTTTGTAATCCGGTTGGATGCCCAGTGCCGTAAATTCACATTCTTTGGTACGGCGGCGTGGGCGCGTACGTAATGCCATTGGTCGTTCTACTCCTCAATATCTACATTTAGACGTTGCGAATGGTTTTTGCTGGTGTGTCAAACACAACTCCCCACAGTATACCACATCTGTCTAGCCCTGGAAACATCTTAGCTTTGTGACGCGACGGTGTCGCGCTCGATCAGGATAGTGTGAGCCAATCGTCGGTCGATGGCATGCTGCGGGCCAGCGGTGCCCACCTGAATAGAAAGAGGGCCTTCAAAGGGGGCCGATTCAATTAAGGTTACTACCGCACCGGGTACCAGTCCCAGGTCGGCCAGATAGCGCAGACGGTCGGCGTGCTGGTCGGACACCCGCACCACGCGCCCGCTACCGCCGATGGATAGGTCGGTCAGGCGCAGGCTGCTGCTGTTGGGCAGCACACCGTTGGGGTCGGGGATCGGGTCGCCGTGTGGGTCGAAGTGGGGCTGTCCGAGCCGCGCCGCAATGCGTGATTCGAGCTTCTCGCTGATGTAGTGCTCCAGGGCTTCGGCCTCTTCGTGGACTTCGTCCCAGCTATAGCCCAGTGCTTCCACCAGATAGAGTTCGAGCAGGCGATGGTGGCGCAATACTTCGAGGGCGATTTTGCGCCCCGCCTCCGTCAGTTGCACCCCCTGATAGGGGGTATGGTCAACCAGGTTCAATTCGGCCAGCTTTTTGATCATACCGGTGACCGAGCCGGGTTTGAAGCCGCCGAGTTGCTCGCTGAGCGACGACGTGGTGACTTCACCGTTGCGCTGCTGCACAAGGTAAATCGCCTTGAGATAATCTTCCATATTGGGCGTTACGCGCAGTGTTTCATCGCCCGATGGTGGCATAGTCGCGCTCCCTTCCTGCTAGGCATCCGGCAAGCCGTTGCGGTTGCCTTAAGCATACACAGGGGGGGCGCTTGCGTCAAGGGTTATAGAGAGGCGGTATGGGTTACAATGTTCCTGAATACTGGAGATAGGGAGGGGTTGATATGCCATTGTTTGCTATAGAACTTCCTGATGATACACTGGCATTGGCGGGCCTATCGGCGGGTGGGTTGCAGCAGTTTGCCCGTGAAACCGTTGTGGTGCGTTTGTATGAGCAGGGGCGGGTGACATCCGGATGGCTTGCTGCTGCGCTCAGCCTCGCGCGGCGTGCGGCGCTTGATGTTATCAGTAGCTATGGTGTTTCGATTTTTGCTGAAACAATGGATGATGAAAAATCATACAGGCCGCAGGGGAAAATTAATAACCCCCCTCCAGCACATGCAGCAGGGGGGCCAGTCCAATTGTCAAGCGGGCCGTGCTAGATATGAATGGCCGCGCCCGTTGCCACCGCGTGCGCCGCCTCGCCAATCGCTTCGTACAGCGTGGGGTGCGCGTGAATGGTGTGCATCATACTTTCGCCCGTGGCCTCGTGGCTCAGCGCCATACCACCCTCGCTGATCATCTCAGTAACGTGCGGGCCGATCATATGCACGCCCAGCACCTCATCATACTTCTTGTCCGAGACAATCTTGATAAAGCCCACCGTATCGCCCAGGATACGTGCCTTGCCATTGGCCGAGAAGGGGAACTTGCCCACCTTCACTTCGTAGCCCAGTTCGCGGGCCTTGGCTTCGCTCAGCCCAACGCTGGCAATCTCCGGGTTGCAGTAGGTGCAGGCCGGAATCTTGCCATAATTGATTGGCTCGACGTGCTGTCCAGCGATCTGCTCAATCACCAGCAGCCCCTCGGCGCTGGCAACGTGGGCCAACCACGGCGTATTGATGCAGTCGCCAATGGCATAGACGCCTTCAACGCTCGTGCGAAGGTACTCATCAACTTCGATGAAGCCACGCTTGTCGAGCTTGATGCCAACTTCTTCGAGGCCGATGCCCGCTGTATTTGGCTCAATGCCAATGCCGAGCAGCATGCGCTCAACGGTTACCTGCTGCTCTTTGCCGCTGCTATCGGTCACGTTGGCAACCACGCCATCGCCCTTTACTTCAACGCTGTTGAGCTTGGCACCCGTCAGCACATTGATACCACGCTTCTTAAAGACTTTGGTCAACTCGGCGCTGATTTCTTCATCTTCCAGCGGCACCAGACGCGGCAGTGCTTCAACAATTGTCACCGCCGAGCCAAACGAGTTGAACATCGAGGCAAACTCGACGCCGATAGCGCCCGCCCCTACAACCAGCAGGCTCTTCGGGACCTCTTTCAATTCGAGGGCACTAGTGGAAGAAAGAATGCGCTCGTGGTCGAATTGCACATGCGGCAACTGGCGTGGGTGTGCGCCGGTTGCAATAATGATATGCTGGGCTTCAAGCGTTTGTTCGCCGCCTTTGTTCAGTGCCACCTTGACCTGATTTTTGCCTGCCAGCGTAGCCCAGCCTTCAATCACATCGATCTTGTTTTTCTTCATCAAGAATGCCACACCCTGCGTGCTCTGGCGCACCACCGTCTGCTTGTGCTTCATTGCACCCATCAGATCGAAGCTCACATGCTCGATGGTAATACCAAACTTTTTGCTTTCCTTCAATTCTTCAAGCATATCGGCGCTATGCAGCAGTGCCTTGGTTGGGATACACCCGATATTCAGGCAGACGCCGCCCAGCGCCTGTTTTTCAACAATCGCCGTCTTCAGGCCAAGCTGTCCGGCTCGTACAGCCGCAACATAACCACCCGGCCCCGACCCAATAATCACCACATCGTAGCGGGTCTCGCTCACGGTAGAGTCCTTTCTGTGCTCAAACTGCGCTCACACATCCCGGATGTACGCCACCCGTGGAGGCAAAAAAGAACATGTTTGAGAGTGGGTACAGCCTGCGAAAGATTCTACCACTTCACGCACGATTGCCAAACACAGGCGGCAGGCGAGGCGCTTATTGCGGTATCTGGTATGTGTCCATATGGGCGAAGGTGCGGAAGGCGAGGGTTAACTGATGTTCTGCGGTGCGCTCCAGGCCAGAGATAGTATCGCCGTAATCGGCCTGATTCCGGTTACTACGCATGGTATCCAACATTTGTCCTATCTTGTTCATCTGTATGTCTGGATGATTGGTAAACCAGGTAATGACCGCTTGATGATGTGTCAACATACGGTTACTATTTCTGACATGAGCACGAGCACGTAAGAACATGCGTAGTAGGCACGGCTGATTGCCGAACGATAGCATGCTTCTCCGTGCTCAGGCTGGGTTTGCGCCAACGTGACAAGATAGTTGGCAAAGTTTAAATACTTGTCCCACACCAGGAATTCTCAAACAAATTGCAGCATAATATTGAACCGATTCCGAGCGCGGCGCATGTTCGGCAGCCACCAGTCCTGGTCGAACTCCTCAAAAAGGGCATCTGCTTTGTCAACAGTCTGTTCAGTCTGAATACGTAACACCAGTTGTTGATAGGTTTCATCTTCAGGATCAATATTCAGTTCTAAGGTAACAGGTCTGGCACCAAAATGCTTTTGAATAGAGGTATGCGCTTCAAAGAGCAGTGGAGCCAGGAACGCATGAACTACCAGAAAGTCATACACTTCATCACTATCGAGAACAGTGAAAGTGTTTTCAAGCAGAGTTTGTAGATCGGGTGCAACGGGTGTATCTGGATGCGCTTTGTGCATAATGTGCCCCTCCTTCCTGGTTGTTACCGTTTCAGTATAAGATGATAGCCCGCCCTCGTCAACGAACGTATCTCACTCGCTTCCCTCCTGCCCCATTTGCTCTATCCTTCAACCAATAGTATAATCGCTCCGCACTTCTCCCTGCTGGCTGCATCATTGCCGTATTGCGCGTTGTTCGCCGCTGCATGGAGACAATCCTGTGATCATGGTTGATCAGACAGAAAGGCAAAGACATGCTTCGAAATGGATCGTTGCACACCTCGGTGCGCCGTGGGTACCGCAGATTGCTCCCCCTCCTGTGTTTGCTGCTCATCATCGCCCCGTTCGGCGCAGTGGCGTTTGTGCGCCCTGCTCAAGCCCAACTGGTTCAAAGACCAGAATTCCTGCAAGGCGATGTCGTCTCGAATGAATACGATGGCGACACCAACGACCTGCTGACGGGTGGCCTGGGTGCGGCGGGCTTTACGGCGGGCGTTGTGCCACCGTTTGCCGACCCTGCTAACCCGACTGCCGAAGAACTCCGCACTCGTACAATCTACAACAACTACCTGGCACTGGTGCCCGAAGCACCCGGCGGCGGCTATGGCACCCTGTTCGGCCCATCAGTAGGCGTCGATGGGGATGGCAAAATTCCAGGTAAGGAGTATCTCGCCTTTGCCGACGATGGCACAGGCCGCCAGAATGTCACCTTGATGGTGCAGATTCCGGACAGCTTCGACCCGGATAACCCCTGTATCGTCACTGGCCCATCGTCCGGCTCACGCGGCATGTATGGTGCTATTGGCACCTCTGGTGAGTGGGGCCTCAAGAAGGGGTGCGCCGTGGCCTATACCGACAAGGGCACTGGCATGGGCGTGTACGATCTGGCATCACGCACGGTCAACCTGATCGACGGCACCCGCACGCTGGCAACCGAGGCGGGCAAGGACTCCAACTTTACACCGATTATCGAAGGCGAAAGCTACCTGATCGACCTGCCCAATCGGTTGGCCTTCAAGCACGCCCACTCGCGCCAGAACCCCGAAGCCGACTGGGGCACGAATGTGTTGCAGTCTATCGAGTTTGCCTTTTATGTGCTGAACCTACCAGAGAACTTCGGGCTGATTGTCGGGGGGCATCGCAGTCTCGA
>JAAUSQ010000252.1 GCA_012033195.1 Chloroflexaceae bacterium | reverse complement strand
CCCTTCCTGAAGCAAGGCTGAATAAGTCAGCGCAGTGCGATCCGCTGGCTTCGGCAGACGCAGCGCCCGCCGCAAATAGTCGACCGTTACATCGGTGACAACCCCCTCGACCGCCACCAGATAGACCGGGCCGCGCTCCTGGGCATGTACCGTATGTGAGGCCGCCAGGTGTAGCACCAGCAACAGCCCCCACAGCAGGCACAACCCACCTCGGCGTAGCCCACGCAAGCTGGAGCGATACGGATGGCATATCGTACGTATGGTAGCAGAGTGATTGATCACGTTGTATTTCATCGTCCCGCCTGGTATGGCAAAGGTACCCTGCGAGATGAAACAGATATTCCCCGCATCATGATACCCTGTCTAAGATATTTCCGCAACGACAGCACTAGCAAACCCATCACCAGAATGGGCTACAAGAAAGCATAGACCGATTATGCATAGTAATGGTATACTGCTAAGTTAGAGAGCCAATTGGGTACACTCTACACGTTCTCTCTGGTAGCGTGTCCATGTATCTTAACTTATCTATCCCCTCGGAGGTGCCTTCACCATGCGCTTTCTTCTGGATCAGCAGTCGTATGAAGAGATGCGTGAGATGCCCCGTCATCCCGCTGATTGTTATGTACGCAAGGGTGAGTATTTACACCATATGTACATCGATGGCATCAAGTATGTTGTTGCTCGTGGATTGTATGAGTCGATCAAAAAAGCTACCGCCGCCAACGATGCCGATGCCCTGCTACATCTCAATTTCCACAAAGAAGACCTCGAACGCTTGATTGCCGATGTTCGCACCCAGGGCAAAGATGTGCGCAACCTGCGCATGCTTGGTGATGCGCCTCCCACCGACGCGGAAGCACGCCCACGTCTGGAAAATTCGTATGTGCCTCCGCTACCTACCAGCATTGAAGAGACGGGCCTGAACCGCACCTTTCTGGCCGAACATACCCTACGTATTCTCTATAGCAGGGGCCGCATTACCGGTGCAGAACTGGCTGAGGCGCTGGCACTGTTTTATGGTATTGTCGACCCGCTGCTGCAAGAGATGCGTGCCGGTGGCCTGATCGATATTGCCGGACAGCGTGGGTATGGCGACTTCAACTATGAATATGTGCTGACACCCGCCGGCTATCAGGCATCGGCGGACGCGCTGCAAAAAACTCAGTATGTTGGCCCCGCACCTGTGCCGCTCAGAACATGGATCGATTCGGTTAAGACCCAGACCATCAAGAATGTCGTGGTGACCCGCCGCAATATCCGCGAAGCATTCGACGGCCTCATTATGGACGAGTCGATCCTGAACTGGGTTGGTCCGGCGGTCAACTCTGGCGCATCGGTGATGCTCTACGGCTACCCTGGCAATGGCAAAACTACCATCGCTGAACGTATCACCCACCTGATGGGTGATGCAATTTTTATTCCTTACACTATCGAAGCAGATGGTGCAATCATCAAGATGTACGATGCTATTGTACATGAGCCGCCCAAGCAACCCCTACCCGAAGGCATTGACTTTGACCACCGCTGGATCCGTATCAATCGCCCCGTGGTTATTGTGGGGGGTGAACTTACGCTTGAACAGCTCAACCTTGTTTATAACGAAACATCCAAGATCTACGAGGCCCCGTTCCAGATGAAGGCAAACGGTGGCATCTTCCTGATCGACGACTTCGGACGGCAGCAGGTGCGTGTGTTCGACCTGCTCAACCGTTGGATTGTGCCGCTCGAAAAGCGCTACGACTATCTGAATACGGTCACCGGTCAGAAGATCCAGATCCCATTTGATCAGTTGATTATTTTCTCAACCAACCTGCACCCCACCGACCTTGGCGACGATGCGCTGCTGCGGCGTATCAAGTTCAAGTTTGAGATTGGCGACCCGGACGAGGATCAATGGCGGGCAATCTGGCGCATTATGTGCAAAGTGCGAAAGGTGCCCTACGACGACCGGGGCCTCGATTATCTGGTGGAGAAGTGGTACAAGCCGGATAATCGGCCCTTCCGAATGTGCCACCCCCGCGACATCATCGACCAGATGATCTCGATTGCCAAGTACAATATGGAAAAGGTGACGCTGAACCCCGACCTGCTGGATGCAGCCTGTGCAACCTACTTCCCCAGTTCACAGAAGGTGGACTTTGGCGCGAAGGTACGCCTCGATCTGTAACTAGGCCAGGGGCGCTAGCAACACAGCGCTTACGTGGGCTATGTTTGTAGTAGCGACGGGGCTGTGTTGTATCAACCCGGTGCTTCAGCGCCGGGCGGTGCCCCCGGTAAATCCGTCCCCCGCTGCACAAACCGCCGCATGCGCCGCTCTAGTTCGGCACGCGGCAGCAGCACCCGCCGCTCGCACGTTTCGCAGCGCAGGCCAATTTCGGCACCCAGCCGCACAACCTGCCACGTATCGCCGCCGCAGGGGTGCGCCTTGCGCAGTTGCACCACATCACCAAGCTCGAATGTTACTGGTTCGGCCATTGTGTTTTATCTGGAAACGAGGGGCGGCACTAGTCCCCCTGCTCCTTCGCCTGTGCCCACAGCGCACCCTTCTCGGCGGTCGTCAGTTCTGACAGCGTGCGGCCCTCGGCGGCAACCATCTGCTCAACCCGCACAAAGCGCTTGCGAAACTTGGCGATTGCCTCGCGCAGCACGCTCTCTGCATCCAGGTCGAGCCAGCGGGCCAGTTGCGCCGCAGCATACAGCATATCGCCCAACTCTTCGGCCAGATGGGTACGGCTGGCGTGGGTCGGCTGCTGCACATCGGCTGCGTAGGCCGCCTGTAGTTCGTCCACCTCTTCGGCGAACTTCTCCCAGATGCGTTCGAGCGTTGGATGGTCGAAGGTGGCACGGGCCGCCTTCTTGCCGACTTTCTGCGCTGCCGCCAGTGCGGGCAGGTCACGCGGCACACCATCCAGCGCACTGCTGCGGGCACGGCCTTTTGCTTGCAACTCCTGCGCCTTGATCTGCTCCCAGTTCTGCACCACCTCGCCTATATCGTCCACGGTGCGCTCACCAAATACATGCGGGTGGCGGCGAATGAGCTTGCAGGTAATGCTTTCCAGCACATCGCCAATATCAAACGCGCCCGCCTGCCGCGCCATCTCGCTATGGCTGAAGACCTGCATCACCAGATCGCCCAACTCTTCCTTGAGCGCCGCTTTATCGCCCGCATCAAGCGCTTCAAGTACCTCATAGGTTTCTTCGAGCAACGCCCCCCGCAGATCCTGGTGGGTCTGGCGTACATCCCACGGGCACCCGTCCGGGCCAAGCAAGCGCGTTACAATGTATTGCAACCCGGCGACGCTGCGGTAGTGTTCTGCTACCGCAAGCGCAGGCAAGTACAGTGCGGTGCGCTCATCGAATGGCGGCTGTTCCGTCAGCGCAGCCAGTGCGCTGGTGGCCGCCGCGACAGGCTCGCCCATCATCCCAAGCCGCACCAGCACGACCGGATGATGGGCCGGATACAGCGGCATGAGTCGGCGCTGGATCAATGCCCAGGTTGATGATTCCAGGGACCGCCCGCCCGCCCAGATCAGCACGGGGCAGACCGGCTGCACAAGATACGATGCTTGCGGCGGGCTATAGGTGCCCTGCTGCTGGCTCTCAATCCAGGGGCGCACATTGCCCGCTATACTGGCCGGTTCGAGCGGTGCGCCCGCAAATCGGGCCAGTTCGTGCAGCGTAATCATCTGGATGCTGTCGGCAGGTGTGCTGCCCTGTGTGCCGTAGGTGGCGGGCCGCAGCGTGGAGGCGGTCAACTGTTCCAGCGCCGTGTAAAATCCCTGGAGCAGGCTCACTCCAGCGATAACGTGGAGGGTGAACGGCGTATCCTGTTGCAGCCTTCGCAATGCCGCCAGCATATCCGACGGCCCATCGTGCGGGTTGCCAGAGAGTGCCACACATAGCGCCCCGTGCTGCACCAGTGCGTTGAGCGTGTCTGTCATATCGTCTAGGCTGCTCGGCTGGGTTCGCTCGGCAAATGCTGCCAGGGCCGGGTGCGCTGGCGTGGGCGTTACAATCAGCGGGGCATGGACAAGACAATCCCATGCCGCTCGTGTGAGCAGCATGGGATCGCCCGGTCCCAGTCCTACTACTGTCAGTGTAGGGGTCATTCTTCGGGCGTGCTCTCCGGCTCCGGTTCGGCTGGCACTGCATCACCATCGGTCGCGTCATCGCTCGCGGGTGCTAGCTCGGTACCTTCGGGGAAGGGCAGCGGCACGCTTGCCGGGTCGAACTCCTCGTCAATTTCGAGCAGGCCCTCTTCTTCGGCCTGTGCCCGTAGCTCTTCGTACCACGGCAGGAAGGACGTCTCAAAGTCCTGCTGACTGGTACTGCTGTTACGAAGTTGCTCGATATCCTCGTAGGGGCGGCCCTCTTCGCGGTCTTCCACCACAATCACGTGATACCCGAACTGGCTCTGTACAATCACTGGCTCGTTCAGTTCGGTAGTGAAGGCGGCCTCTTCATATTCGGGCACAAACGAGCCACGTGTGACCCAGCCATAGCTCCCGCCTGTCTCGGCAGAGCCGGGGTCTTGCGAATATTCGGCGGCAAGCTCGGCAAAGTCATCACCGTCTTCCAGGCGCTCCAGCACCTCATTGGCGGTTGCTTCGTCCTCCACCAAAATATGCTTCGAGTTGAACATATCGGCGGTGGTATTGTTGGCAACCACCTGTAGCACAAGCTGCTCGTTGGTAACCTGCTCGCGCAGGTCGGCAAGCTCTTCTTCGCTCAGGCCACTCGTTGCGCCTTCGGCATCTGGGGTACCTTCCGCCGCTGGTGCGCCCTCGGTGGTTGTACTGTCGGGTACGCTCTCAAGGAACTGCTGGCGCTGCTCAATCTCGGCATCAACCGCCTCGGTATCAACGCCGATGCCCTCCTCACGCGCCACACGCAGCAACAACTCCTGCTGGATCATCTCATCCAGAACAGACTGCCGCACATTCTGCTGGTCGGCAAGTTCGGTAATCTGTTCGGGCGTCTGGCCCTGCGCGAGCAATTGCACCAGGATCGGGCCAACGGCCTCCTCAAGCCGTGCTTCATAATCGGCCTGCGTTACCACTGCGTCGCCGACCCGAAAAATCATCGGGCTTGCTGGTTCGGCTTCTTCGGCTGTTTGCGCAGCCTGTCCACTACACCCGGCGAGCAACAGCGCCAGCACCAGCGCAGTAAGCGCGGCCCAACGCGATAGTACCTTCTGCATAATTCCTCTCTCTGTTTAACGTTACACCCTGCCACCGTTCTGCTGCCTGTAGGGTGCTGATGCAGCACCCTGGCATCCGTCCAAACAAACCCCCTCCCGCCATATGGAAAGAGGGGACAGGGATGGTGGTATACGCCTTCGTTCCCTTACGATGAGCGGCGTCCGGCGGCTTCGGGCTTGCTGTCGCCCAAGGTCAGGATGGCGGTAAACGCCTCCTGCGGGATTTCGACGCTCCCCACCATCTTCATACGCTTCTTGCCTTCTTTTTGCTTTTCCAGCAGCTTGCGCTTGCGGGACACGTCGCCGCCATAACACTTGCTCAATACGTCCTTCCGCATTGCCCGGATCGTCTCGCGGGCAATCACCTTGCTGCCAACGGCAGCCTGAATGGGCACCTCAAACATCTGGCGCGGTATCACCTTGCGGAGCTTTTCGGCCAGTTCGCGGCCCCGGTCGTAGGCCATATCATGATGCACAATCATCGAGAGGGCATCGACGGCCTGCCCATTCACCAGAATGTCGAGCTTCACCAGTTCCGACTCTTGATAGCCTGCCAGTGCATAATCAAGCGAGGCATAGCCCTGGGTGCGGCTCTTAAGCTGGTCGTAAAAATCGATGACCATTTCGGCCAGCGGCACCTTGTACTTCAGCATCACGCGTTGTGTATCAAGATAGTCCATCGTATCAAACACGCCGCGCTTGCCCGTCACCAGTTCCATAATCGGGCCGATGTACCGCGATGGGGTGATAATGCTGATTTGCACAATCGGCTCTTCAATCGCCTCGATATAGTTGCGTTCGGGCATGGCCGAGGGATTATCAACAATCACAAGTTCACCATCGGTCTTGAGGACCTGATACTCCACGCTTGGTGCGGTAATGAGCAGGTCGAGATCATATTCGCGCTCAAGCCGCTCGCGCACAATTTCCATATGCAGCAATCCGAGGAAGCCGCAGCGGAAGCCGAAGCCCAGCGCCGCGCTACTCTCTGGCTGAAAGGAGAGCGCCGCATCGTTCATTTTGAGCTTTTCGAGCGCCTCGCGCAGGTCGGTGTAGGCATTGCTCTCGACGGGATACAGACCCGCAAAGACCATCGGCTTGGCGGGCCGATACCCTGGCAGCGGCTTCTCGGCAAGGTGTTCCGCCAACGTAACGGTATCGCCTACCTGACATTCATCGACCGACTTCAGCCCGGTTGCAATGTAGCCCACGCCACCTGTCCATAGCTTTTCCTGCGGGGTCATACCGGGGCGGAACGAGCCAAGCTCCAGCACATCGGCCTGTGCGCTTGTGCCCATAAACTGCACCTTTGCCCGGTCGCGTATTTCGCCATCCATCACCCGCACATAGGCAATAACGCCCTTGTAAGGGTCGTAGTGCGAGTCAAAAATCAGGGCGCGGGTAGGAGCGGTGGGCTTGCCCGACGGCGGCGGGACGCGGGCCACAATCGCTTCGAGGATTTCGGGCACGCCGATGCCTTCTTTGGCCGAGGCCAGAATAGCATCGTTGCGATCCAGGCCGAGCGTCTTTTCGATATCGTCCAGTACCAGTTCGGGATTGGCACCAGGCAGGTCAATCTTGTTAATGACCGGAATAATCAGCAGGTCGTGCTCCAATGCAAGATACACATTTGCCAGGGTTTGCGCTTCGATGCCCTGCGCCGCATCGATC
>JAAUSQ010000251.1 GCA_012033195.1 Chloroflexaceae bacterium | reverse complement strand
GGGCCTTTACACTGCCGCTGGACACGCTGCCAGATGGCCCGGTTACACTGCAAGTACGCGGCACAGACGCGACAGGGCGGGGCTGGCGACCCCACCAGCCTGACAATCAACATTGACCGCACGCCGCCCGTAGCATCCGTGAACGCTACCCAGCCAGCGCAGGCACGCCGTGCCGCAGATGACCCGGCAGGCTGGATAGTGCCACTGTCCGGTACCATCACCGACAACGCCAGCGGCCCACAACAGCTTGCCGTGTTGCTGGTGGGGCAGAACGAGGCCGAGGGCAATGCGTCCCAGCTTGCAACAATCCAGGGCAATACCTGGAGCATTAACTATCGGCTGTCGGATGTACCCGACCCGTCCGGGCTGTATGATGTCAGGTTCGAGGTCCGTGATCAGGTGGGTAATATATCTGAGCAAAACAGCCCGCAACCCGTGGCGATTGACAACACACCGCCTATTGCAGCGCTGAACGTCGATCAGCTTTTCACGCCAGTCTTTTCGCAGACGGTCGCAATAAATGGTGTCATTACCGATACGGGGATAGCTGCGACGGGAGTAGACAGGCTTGAGTGGTCGCTGGTGCCGGCAGAACGAGCCGAACTGTTGCAGACCATCCGGGGCGACATGGCACTGGAACTGCCGATGAATGGCAACGAACTGCTGCCGCAGGTGGGCACAACCCGCCTCTGCACAGCGCCGACCTGTCCCACCATTGACCCGAATGGCAAAGTTGACCAGGCGCTGACATTTGATGGCCGCGATGATGTGTTGTCGGTAGCGGTAGATGTGCCTGAATCCAACTACACCAGTGCATTGTGGGTGAAACCGACGTGCCCGAACAGGGACTGTGGGATTTTCTCGGTGGCAGGGCGGGTGTCCTTTGACAACACAGTCACGCAGGACCGAGATATCTACCTGCAAGGTGGCAATGTATGTGTGCGGACATTTGTAATCGCCGATTTTGTCGGTTTCGAACAGCCCACTGTCTGTACACGCAATCTCAATCTGTCCAATGGGCAGTGGCATCATATCGCCCATGTGATTGACTCACGCAGTCAGACCCAGTTCATCTATGTGAATGGGCAAGAAGGCGCACGGTCAACGGTCTCAAGATCAATGATTCAAACGCAGGGCAACGTGCTCATCGGGCAGTCGCGGGCCGCAAGCCGCACCACGCTGACCGGGTCACTCGATGAGGTGACGATCTTCAATCGGGCACTGAGTGCTGCTGAGGTGCAGGCATTGTTCCGCGATGGCAACCGGGTGTGGAATCCAGCGACGCTGGCGAACCGGGGGGCGCTGTCGAGTGGCTGGAGCTTCGGAGTGCCCGCCGATACAGAAGGCTTCTTCCAGCTTGATATGCGCGGCACCGATGTGCTGGGCAACCGCAATGATGACCGCATATCCTGGCGCGTGTGGCGCGGCGAGATTGACACACGGGCACCGCAGGTGAGTGTGCAATTGGTATCGAGTCAGTCACCCTTTGCAGTCACGTACCGATGTCAGGTACAGGACCTCAACCTGAATGAGAGCAGCCTGACGTGTGGCAACATCCGCCCACCCACTCAAGCTACCAACCGTGCATTTTATAGCAGCGCATGGTGGGACACTGTTACGGCTGCACAAGACATCGACCGTCTGATTGGCGGGAATTGGGAATTCGGATCGTTTTCCAGGTTCCAGGCTATACCACCAGCACCGACGGTGCGGGCATGCGATATCTTCGGGCGCTGTGCAGAGACAAACACGACGCGGCCTATCGGGAGCATTCCCAGCCTGAACAGCGCGGATGAACAGGTGAGCGCGTTGCAGGCAGCAGATAGCCCCATCCTGGCAGCCAGTCCAGAAGCGACCGTGGCGCAGGAAGTGGTACCACTGGCGAGCATCATCCTCACCCCAACAACGTATACCCTGCTCACGAGCACACAGACCATGAGCATTACGGCCTTCGCTGCGGCAGAGGACGGACTGACCGAGTGGACGTTGACGGCGGATGGGGAAGAGATTGGGCGACGGACCTACACGGCACCCAACCCGGTGAGCGATACCCTGACGGTGGATTGGACACCCGCAGGCGAAGGGCTTGCTATCTTGCAGTCCACCATCCGCGACACGACGGGCGCGATTACGACGACCGAACCGGTTACCGTGGTGGTGGATACATCGCCGCCGATATTGACCCTGGACACCCAGGTTGTCACCACAACATCGAGGCTGGTACGCGGCACAGTGAGCGACACGGCCCTCGACCGGGTGCAGGTCAACATTGACGATAGTTTCTTCTTCGATGCGCGAGTGAACGGCAGTAATTGGCAATACGTCGTCCCGCCGCAAATAGATGTGCCCGATGGCGAGCCGCTGGCAGTGCAGGTGCGAGCAATCGACCAGGCTGGACGCACGACCGAACTTGCAGAAACGCTTGTCGCAGACCTGACGGCTCCGCAGCCCGTCTCCGTCACCGTGAGCTATCGCAGCAACACGGCGGGTGAGTTGGTGCCGCTGACAGCGGGCGACCGGGTGCCAGAAGCCCCCGCCACACTGGTGCTGACGTGGAATGCAAGCAGCGATGGCAGCGGCCTGCTGGAATACCTGGCCGACTGGACAGATAGCCCCGAACCAGTGCTGGCTGACCTGACCCGACTGGCAACCGATG
The DNA here is from genome assembly GCA_012033195.1 of Chloroflexaceae bacterium. Lineage (GTDB taxonomy): Bacteria > Chloroflexota > Chloroflexia > Chloroflexales > Chloroflexaceae > JAAUSQ01. Next base: position 4,233 of record JAAUSQ010000251.1, on the reverse strand, counting down.
CAGAGCGGCGTGTTACCCAACAGGCGGGTGAGGCGACCGTGCGCTATGCTCACGTCGTTATTCGTGATGTGTATGGGAATGCCCAGGTACAGACGGTGGGGCCGGTCTATATTGACTCGGCGGCGACACCGGATGTGCTGAGTGTGACCGATATTGTCACATCGACTATCCTGCGGGAATACACAAGCTGGCTGGATAGCGGCTGTACCTGGACAGGCACAAGCGATGAACTGGCCACACGCCAGCCTGATAGCTCAGCACAGCGCTTCTACACAACCTGGGATGCCCAGACCCTGCGCCTTGCCTGGGAGGGGGCCAACTGGCAGACCGATGGCGATCTGTTCATCTACTTCGACACCGACCCGACCAACCCCCAGAACGGGGCAACCCGCGCCTTCAATCCCTTTGGGCAGTCGGTGTACGAAAGCTTCCTGCCGCTTGTGCAGGGGGGCGCAACAACCGGCGCAGTTCAGCTTGCAGCAGCAGCGGCGACACTGCCCGCCGCCGACACCCCGGCCTCACAGGTACTCCGCCGTGCACGTGGCTACAGCCTGAGCATTGGTCCCGATGGAGCACCCACTGTAACAGCGGGTAGCCCCGGCTGGGCTGCGTACAGCCAACCAGACCGACGGGCAGGACATAAGCCTGTCGCAGCAGCGCGGGCGGGTAAGCTTTGAGTCGAATATCGGGTTGCCCTTTGCGGCAGACTATATGCTCTGGCTCACCGATCTCAATGACATCAACCTGATGCAGTGGAATACCATCAGCAACACGTGGGAAGTGGCGCTGAACTACCCAACCGAGCAGTATGCCTGGTTCGACCTGGAGCGAGAGGTAACCCATCTGGCGGTGCCATTCGCGGCGCTGGGCATCAGCGACCCTGCCAGCAGTGCATTGCAACTGATTGCCCTGGCGAGCGATGAAGGGGCGATGCGCCTGTGGGCAACGATGCCCGATGGCAACCCGCTGAATAGCCCCCGCGTCGCCAATCCGCTCCTTGCAGATGGGGCCGCAAACCGACCCTTCACCCTGACGCGAGCCTTTAGCTGGGCATCGTTCGGCGCGGGTGCCTGCCCGTCCGAAAACACGGGTGTTGGGGCAGACGTGCGTATACAACTGACGGCCACACCGGAGAGTGTCGTCTATAGCTTCCTGAATGACAGTCTGTTCTATATTCAGGACGCGCTCTTCGGCGATCAAACGATTGACACCAGCCTGGTTGGTTTCCTCAACCCGGTGCGCCGCCCGGTTGGAGTGGGGCAGCCTATCACCTACACCGTGAGTTATGCCAATGCAGGCACGCGGGTGGCGCGGGATGTACGTGTGACGGTTATCGCGTGGGAGCCGCTCACGCTGCCGGATGGCGAGCAGCGCACCGATGCGACCCTGGGCACGTTCTACCAGCAGACCCTGACACTGGGCGACCTGGCACCGGGTGCACAGGGCACCGCGCAGATACGTGCGCTTGTTGAGCCGGCCAGTGATGCAACGCTGGATCGTGCTTCACTTGACGTAATCATCTACGACGCAGCCGCCGCCACCCGAACGCCGCTTGTGCCGCTAGAGTGGATCTGGTCCGACCATGTGATTGATCGGGCAGGGCCGACCAATATGCAAATCACGCAGGCACGGCGCTTTGTACGCCCGGAGCAGATCCTCTTTGAGGGGACAGTATCCGATCCGGCGGGCGTGCAGTCGGTCACCCTGGAGCAGCGCACCGCCATGGGGCCAGCCGGTAGCAATACCTGTCTGGACCCCAACCCGGACGACGGGTTGTGGGCATGTCCCGCCGAGACAAGCGGGCTGCCGAATGGAACCGAGGTTGGAGTGCGGGTACGCTGCACCGACCAGTTTGGTCAGGTCAGCGACTGGACCGAGTGGGTTACGATGACGGTGGACATCACCCCGCCGCAGGTGGATGTGCTGCCCGAAAGCGTGAACATCCTGGGCACTGGTGTGCTGGGAGCAGGTGAATTTGCGGTGTCGGGTGTGGTCAATGATGACCGCCAGGCTGCTAGCGCCGAAGTCTGCCGTGCAACGGTGGGGGCAACGGGCGAGCCAATCTGCACCGAGGTGCCGGTTGTGAACAACGCCTCGGCAGGTACGTGGCAGTATATCCTGACCACACCGGAGGACATTGATGGTCTGGCCGAGCAAATGACCATCACCGGTATCGATACCGCTGGCAATCGCAGTGCGCCTATTACGTATACCTACCAACTGGACAGCATTGCACCGGGTATCACTATCACGTCGCAGTTGGAGCGCATCGCCCTGAGCGACTACCAGAACCCCGACCCGAACAACCCGCCACCACCGGTGCTCAGTGGTACAGCCAACGACCGCACTGGTATCAGCACGGTGGATGTGCTGGTGACGCTGCCTTCCGGCGCTATCATTACCATCATTGCGGAGTACGATGGGCGCAGCGGCTGGCGCTTCTTCCCGCGTGCATCAGTTCTAGAAGGGGCGGGCACGTATCTCTTGCGTGTCCGAGCCGGGATGTAGCCGGAAATACCGTGTTGACGGCACCGGTTACTCTGGAAGTGACTGAGTAGGACTTGCTGGAAGTCGTGACAACGACACGCCGTTGAACACTCGACCTCCCGTAGATTGTACGTTCTGCGGGAGGTCGCTGATGTTCACCACGCAGAGAGACCCACATTCTGGAACAGGTGTTATCAATCAGGGCAGCAGCGAAGAGGTGGAATGGGGCAACGGATCAGGGGGTTGACCGGGCCAATTGTTCGCGGTCTGCCCTGGGCAAGCCTTTGACAACCAGCCGATAGGAATCATCAATCATCGCCAGCAGTTCATCGTCTGGAACCGTACCATCAATGGTAATGGTGTTCCAGTGGTGCTTATTCATATAGTAGCCGCCCTGTACCGCCGGGTATATGTCACGCAGTAGCAGCGCCTTATCCGGGTCGCACTTCAGCGTAATACGGACGTTCGCGCCCGATGACAACAGCGCAAACATCTTCTCCAGCACTTTGTACACTGCAACATCATCACCAAACGGAAAGGACTCTGTAACAGCATTTTTGCAAGGCAATAGGATTGCAACTGTTCCCGCGTTACCATGTTGTTCCGTATATGTTCTAGATGGCTGTTGTTATAGCATCTATTATACCAGATAACCCCCGCCACACGGTGTCGCTGCTAAAGTCTACGCTCTCAACCGATTCGCAGCAGGTCAGCGAAATCGCGCCCGACTCCGGGTCGCAGTCGATGCCGTAGTGTAGTTCAACGTCGGCGGCGTGCATGGGCTGGCCGTCTTCGCATTGTACCCGAAATCGTGCCGCAGTGGTGGCTGAATGCCCAATAATATTAGGGAGATCGTATATTAAACTACCAATTGCACCTCTATAAAATATCGGTTAAAATCTAATATGGGTGTCGTTCTTGTGTCTGGTACTCTGATTTATCGCTTGAACAGCCGATGTCGGAGCATGAGCCATCAGTCATCTTAGAAGTTGGTTTTGCTGTTTTTATCGGTGTTCGAATGTAAATCTTTCATGGCAACCCCTGTGCCCGGCGGAGCGCACTGCACGAATTATTTCTCGTTTTTTGAACGCTTACTAATGCATCATACTGCAATGATTTGCTGATACGCAGCAGGTGGTATAATAATCAGGGTTGAGCCAGAACACAGATGGTACTATACACCCATGCCGTCTTATGCATTGTCCAAGCAGTACAGAGAACAATAATGTGTGTTTTGTTGCACAGTTGACCAGATAGGCCTCGCGTAATTTCCTGCATGATATTTGTTGAAATGCTGCAACATAGTATAAAATGCTACATTGCTGAATTTAATAATCAACGGGCCTTATAATCTCCAACTGTATCGCTTGATGCATTTTTGAAAGGAATATTATATCATATGGCAAACAAATCGCTGGCTGATGATACAGCTGCACTGCATGCCCGCATCGCCGACCTTGAACAGTATAATGCAACATTGAAACAGGATTTGCAACTGCTGCGAACTATTATCGATACTATTTCTTCGCCTATTTATGCCAAAGATCGAGACTTTCGTTTTATCGTGGCAAATCAGCAGTCGCCGATCTGCTTGGCATGCAGCCATCGGACATGCTTGGCAAACCGATACCGAACTGTTCGGCGCTGAGAATGCCGCCAGTGCAAGTGGTGACGAGAGTCATCGGGTGCCGCTGGAAGAAGGCGACAGTACTCACTCCGAAGATTATGCGATGCTGACCCGATGGA
>JAAUSQ010000250.1 GCA_012033195.1 Chloroflexaceae bacterium | reverse complement strand
GCCAGCCATCCCGATCTGCTCTTGCTTGGTGATGGCGCGGGCAGCTACATCTTCCCGGCCTTTCATCCGATTTTTTGATGGTATGTTTGCTACGATCAAGATTATGGAATTGCTGGCCATCAACGATATGAACTTCAGCGAGGCAATTGCGGCGCTACCGCCCTACTATCTTAACCGCACGAAGGTGCCATGCCGCTGGGAAAGCAAGGGCAAAGTGATGCGCCAACTGAACGAAAAGTACGCTAGTAGTAGCCCGATCCAGATCGACGGGGTGCGGATAGAGCTGAACGAAGAGGAATGGGTGCTGATGTTGCCCGACCCCGATAGCCCCTTCTTTTATATCTACGCCGAGAGCACCAGCAAAGACCAGTCGCGGGCGCTTGCCGAGAAATACGCGGCAGAAGTGGCAGGCATGCAGTAACAGTGGAACTTCTCGCCCGCTTGCATCGTATTATGTATGAGGGCAGATGAAGCACACACGAGGCCAGCCATGACAACAGGGACAGCAGAACTGCAACTGATCGGGCGAACGCTCGGCAACTATATCATTCTTGCAGAGGCCGGACGCGGCGGTATGGCAGTGGTCTACCAGGCCCGCGATACTCGCCTTGACCGCATTGTTGCACTCAAGATGCTCCTGCCACAGATGGCCTACGATAGCGCCGCCGTGGAGCGCTTTCATCAGGAGGCCCGCAACGCGGCCCGCCTCGACCATCCCCATATCGTCACCATTTACGAGACGGGCGAACTGCCCTACCTGCCCGGTGTAACACTGCATTACATCGCTATGCGCTACATCGACGGCACCACCGCCAGAGCTATGCTGCTCCAACGGGGCCGCATGTCGTTGGCCGAGGCAACCGCATTGCTGGCCCAGGTGGGCGGAGCGCTCGACTATGCCCATCGACGCGGATTGATCCACCGCGACATCAAGCCCTCCAATATCCTGATAGGCAGGGACGGCACGGCCTACCTGAGCGATTTTGGTCTTGCTATCATCAGCGGCAGCACAGGCGGCCTGACCCGCACGGGCACTGTCATTGGCACACCAGAGTATATGTCACCCGAACAGGCACAGGGGCAGACCAGCCTCACCCCTGCCAGCGATGTGTATGCACTCGGCATTGTGCTGTACGAACTGCTGACAGGCGCACTACCCTTTGAGTCCGATACCCCTGTCGGCTTGCTGGTAGCGCGGCTGATGCACGAACCGCGCCCACTGCGCGAACTGCGCGACGACCTCGCACCACAGGTGGAGCAGCTTGTGCAACGCGCACTGACCCGCGACCCTGCCGCCCGCTTCCAGAGCGCAGGCGAGTTTGTTGCGGCCCTGCACCATGCCGGGGCACACTTTGCCGCACCCGCCGAAACACAGGTACTCTCGGTGCCGCCTGCCCACACAGGCGCAACGATTGCGCTGGCCCAGCCACCCGCTACGCCTGCCCCTTCGGTCAGCTTTAATCAGCGGCAACAGGACGCCCCAAGCTTTACACCGCTGCAACGAGTAAACAACTTCTGGCTGATTGGAACGGTCGTGGCCGTCGGGGTGGTATTACTCCTGTATACCGGACGCTGGGGCGTATGGGGTGCGTTGATGCTGCCGCTGGTGCTGCTGCTGGTGCTGGTACTGACAGTGCCGCTGCTGCGTACAGCAGGGTGGACACCGTTCAGGATTGGCTTTTTCCGGGTGCTGGGAGCGGCGATGATTGCGGGCAGCATGGCGGTGGCAATTGGTGTGCTGGTCTCCCAGAGCGACACACCCGCCCCGTCGCCGCCACTGATCATACCAACCCCTACCACCGTGGCAGCCATCACCCCTACCAAGCCGGTGCAGATGATTGACCCGGTGCTGGCAGGTGGGCAGGCGGCGCTGAATGTGGGCGACTACGACTCGGCGGTGGCGCAGTTCGAGCGGGTCGTTGCGCTAGACCCCAACAACATCGAAGGCACAACGCTGCTGGCTGATGCGCTGGTATACCGGGCGCAGGCATCGGACGCAACCAACTTTGACAAGAACCGCGCCTACGAGCGGGCGATTGCGCTGTACGAAAAGGCACTTGCCCAGGATACCCAGTATGTGCCCGCCCATATCGGGCTTGGCTGGGTGCAGCAGTTTCGCGGCGAGTACGATGCGTCGCTGGAGAGCTTCCGCGCAGCACTGGCAATCGATACCACGCAGCACTCGGTGCACAACGGGATGGCTGGACACTGTTTCAACTGCAACGCTACGAAGAGGCGATCAGCAGCTTTAGCCGCGCCATCGAGCTTGCGCCGACCTTCGCCAATGCCCATTATGGGCGCGGCGAGTCCTACGAAGCGCAGCGGCAGGTGAACGAGGCCCGCGCCGACTACCGCCGCGCCGTTGATCTCGACCCGGACAACGCCCAGTATCAGCAGGCGCTCGACCGCATAGAAGGGTAAGTGCCGGTGTTCCCCGCTCCGCTTCGAATGGGAGCGGGGCAGGGGTGAGGGGCTGTTACGTATTACATACCGGCCTCCATCCATGCATCGGTCAGGCGCTGACAGAACTTACGGATCAGGTATTCGGAACTCAGCGCGATGATCGCGGAGAGCACCAGCAGCACCACCACCGCAGGCCACCACTCTGGCAGCGGCCCACTCAGTAGCACGCCCCACTGCCGCAGATCGGCGGGCAGGCTTCCCGCAAAATCGGGGTAGCGCTGTGTCAGCAGTTGCACCATCCCGAACAGCGTGGTCAGGATATCCACCAGAACAAAGCAGCAGCCAAGCAGCAGCACCACCGGATCGAAGCGACCACGCCATAGCGTATGCTGCCAGCGCGAAATGCCGATGTGGATCAGCAGGCCGATGGGCCACGCTACACCCAGTGCTACAAAGCCAGTGATGGTAAAGAAGGCATTGGCGGCCCACATCGTATAGGCCAGCAATAAGCCGAACCCCTCGGCAATCAGCCGATCCATATGATTGACAGGTGCGGCAACCTGCGGCGGCGGCGCTACTATATAGCGCACAGTTTGCGGGCGCGGACGCGCCGCTAGCAGCGTGCCCCGGTTGCCATCGTAGCGGGGCGTGGGGTAGTGATCCGGCGGCACCCATTCGGGCGCGGTCGGGTTGGAAGATTGGCGCGGATTGGGGGGCGTGAGGTACGTGATGCCATAACACGGCCTTTCCATTGCGGCAAAGCGATACACAGAGAACATATGTTCTGTTACTTATTATAGGGGAGTCTGGTGCGGCTGACAATAGCAATTCTGACAATTTGCTTACAGGATGGGACAGCGGAATGAAGCGCAAAGCGCAAAACGCAAAACGGCCACATAACCCCGTAGGAGCTTTGTATATCAGCCCGATGCTTCAGCGCACGGGCACCGCCGGGAGGCGGGCTGTGAATCCGCTTTGCGCTTTTTACCGCTATTGCCGCGCCTCTGGCACCAGTGCATACACATGCCCTGCGATGTTGGGCACGTACAGCGTCCCATCGGGCATAGCCAGCGGCGGCGCTTCGAGCGCGGCCCGCACCTGGATATACCAGCGCAGCGTGCCATCGTTGCCCAGTGCGAGCAACCGATCATCAGCCGTGCCCAGGTACAGCGTGCCATCAGCGCCCTGCGCGGGAGCCGCCAGCAGATCGCTGCCTGTCTCGTACTGCCAGAGCAGCGTGCCGTCGGTGGTGTCGAGCGCACTGAGCCTGCCGTAACGGTCGGCAATATACAACCGCCCATCGTTGCCCGCCAGCGGTGCATCCATCACCGGCGCGTTCAGGTCGGTCTGCCAGCGTCGCCGTGCCTGCCCATCAACCGCCACAATGCGCCCGCTGACAGTTGCGACATACGCCCCGCCATCGGCGGCAGCGACCGGCGCGGCCCACAGTTCGCCCGGAATACGGGCAATCCAGCGGCGGTTGCCATCCCGATCAAACTTGTAGAGTTCACCGACCGCAGCCCCTACCAGCACGCCGCCATCGCTGCTGAGGGTGAGCGGCGTGGTATCGTTCTGCAGGTCGTAGCGCCACAGCTCGGTGCCTGCCGCATCAAAGCTCTGCACATCACCAACCGTGTTGACAACCGCAATGCGCCCATCGTGATAGACCGGGCTGCCGCGTGCCGGACTGCGTAGGCGCACCGTCCAGAGGGGCGTGCCACCCGCACCCAGTGCAGTTAACAATGCGCCCGTGTCGGCCAGGTACAGTGTCCCATCGCGGCCCTGTACAGGCGGCCCAGTAATGGTGCCAGGGGCATAAAAGGCCCAGGCGAGTGTGCCCTGTGGTGTGATGGTGTAGATTGTACCTGGCGCACTGACTACATACAGCAGACCATTCTGCGACGATTGCAGCGGGTACTGAATACCGCCGCGCCCTGGGAATGTCCAGGCGTGCGTGTACGGAATTTGTGGATCAATGAACAGCCTGCGGTCGGCGTTAATCAGGGCGGGTACGTTGTTTTGCAGCGCCAGAAACGCCGGACGGATTGACCAATCGGGATTGAGTACACTATAGGTTGTTTTTTCGTCGTCGGGAGTGCTGATAACGCTGAAGTTCAGGTTCCAGACAAACACGCCCGATACCCACGGGTAGCGCTGCCGCATGCGCCACATGGCATCAACCAGATAGCTAGCCTGTTGCTGCTCGGTGACAGGCAGCGGCGCACCTTCGCACGGGTAACGGTCCAGCCGTATTCGGTGAGCCAGACCTGCCGCGTGTCGCCGTAGCGCTGCATCAGTTCGCGGGTACGCTCGATATGGCGAAAGTAGAAATGCGACTCGTCGGGTTGTGTCCAGGCTACATCGGGCGAGTTGGTGCCCGCGCCGGTGTGTACCCCGACAATATCGGCAGCACGCAGAAATGCCCCATCTTCAAGCTGATACAACGCTTCGAGCCAGGGCAAATCTTCACGGGCAACGGTCGGGTCGGGGTTGTGCGTAGCCGCCAGCGCCGCCGAAACAACCAGCGCACAGGGGTCTACTTCTTTGACCGCACGGTAGCCCGCCTGCAACGTCGCCAGATATTGCGCTGGCTCGACAGGTGTACCGCCGCCTTCGTGCGAAAGGTTCGGCTCGTTCCAGATCTGATAGGCTGCCACACGCCCCCGGTAGCGCTCTGCTAGCTTGCGCATAAAGTTCTCAAACGCCGCTGGATCGTCGGGCAGGCCCGTGTGTCCGGTAGTTGTGGCCCAGGGCGGCGAGCGCACGACACTTAGCATCAGTTGCACATCGTTGGCACGGGCAGCGCTCACAATCTGATCGAGTGGTCGCCAGACAAAATTGCCCTTTTCGCCCTCCAGGTCGTGCCAATGGATCTGCTGGCGCACCCACGTAAAGCCCCCAATCCTGGTGAGTGCCAGGACACGCGCTGTATCGGTCGCAAACAGAAACGCATTGATGCCATACTGCACCGCCTCGATCTGCGGCGGGAAATCGCCTGCGCCCAGACAGACATTGCTGAGTGGAGCCACCAGCGGCGAGGGTGTGCCAAGATACCACGGCGACTCGGTCGGCAGGGCGGAGGCTTGCGGTTCGGGGAGCGGCGTGGATGGCTGGAGCGGCTGCGTTGGGAGCGGCGTTGGAGCAGGTACTGGGCTGACCTCACCGCAACTTGCGAGCACCACTGCTGCCAGCACGATAAGCAAGATAAGACGCATCGGCATTGTGTTTCTCGTGATGGTTGTTCGACTCAGGGGGCTATCGGCGATGGGCTACAGGCTGGCCTGCTGGATACATTCCCGTTTTGCGCTTTGCGCTTCTGCGCCCTCGCACGCATTATAACAAACCAGCCCGCCGCGCTAGATGATAGGGTGCTGTGAAAAACGTGGTACACTCCCTCATATTTCGCAAAAAGAGAGAACACGCAGAGGTGATATCAGACATGGAAACAACCTTTTTGACCAACCCCTACACGACCCGCCGTACTCCCGTGGTGGCGGAGAACGGCACCGTCGCGACCAGCCACCCCCTGGCAGCAAGTGCCGGGTTGCGTATGCTGCTGGCAGGCGGCAATGCGATTGACGCGGCAGTTGCAATGGCTATCACGCTGACGCTGGTTGAGCCAACCTCCAACGGGATTGGCAGCGATGCCTTTGCACTGGTATGGGACGGCAACAAGCTACACGGTCTGAATGGGTCGGGGCGTGCGCCGGCGGCGCTGACCCTGGAGCGTGTGCAGGAGCGCGGCGGGCTGCATCCGTTTGGCTGGAACACTGTTACCGTGCCGGGTGCGCCGGCGCTCTGGCAAGACCTGCACGAGCGCTTCGGGAGCTTGCCGTTTTCGCAGCTAGTGCAGCCTGCGCTCGAATATGCCGAGCGAGGGCATCCGGTGGCATCGCTGATTGCCCGCAACTGGACACGCGGCGTGGAGCAGGCGAAAGCACGCACCGGCCCGCAGTTTGAGCACTTTCTGCCGACCTTCGCACCCGATGGACACGCACCTACCGCTGGAAGCCGCTATGTCAGCCAGGCGCATGCACGCACCTTCCGCACGCTGGCAGAGCAGGGCGTGCAGGCGTTTTATCGGGGCGAAATTGCCGAGGCGATGGTGGCATTTGCCCGCGAGACTGGCGGCTATCTGTCGATGGACGATATGGCGAACCACACCAGCACATGGGTCGAGCCAATTGCTACCACCTATCGCGGGCACGAAGTGTGGGAGATTCCCCCCAGCGGGCAGGGCATCGCGGCGCTGATTGCGCTCGGCATCCTCGAAGGGTTGGAGATTGCTCACCATCCGCGTGACTCGGTGAGCGCGTATCACTTGCAGATTGAGGCGATGAAGCTCGCGTTTGCCGATGTGCATCGTTATGTGGCCGACCCGACCTTTGCCGATGTACCGATTGCGGGCATGCTCAACCCGGACTATCTGGCCCGCCGCCGCGCCCTGATTGGCCCCACCGCACGCCACCCCGAACCGGGTGCGCCGCCGCAGGGGGGCACGGTGTATCTGTGTGCCGCCGACCGCGACGGGCTGATGGTGAGTA
>JAAUSQ010000249.1 GCA_012033195.1 Chloroflexaceae bacterium | reverse complement strand
ACCAAGGCGGCGCCCGGAATTTACCGGGTCGTGGTGCTTGGTGAATTTAAATGGTGACGAAGATCGGTATGTCGGCAATATGGGTGTAGCGAGATAGATAGTCAGACGCTGTCAATTCGCCGGTGGCCGGCCGTCGGCCCGGGGCGCTGTCCCCGGGCTGAGGCCGGTCTGAGCGCTGGCGTCTACCTGCTGCGGCTCACATCGGCGGCAACCTGCTCGGAGGCCAGCAGCAACCCGATTGCCATCGGCAGATCGTAGGCAGGCCCGACCTTTCGCAAGTCTGCCGGTGCCAGATTGATCGTCAGGCGGCGCATCGGGAAACTCAGCCACTGTTGCGGATGGCGGCCCGCACCCGTTCGCGGCTTTCGTGGACGGCAGTATCACCCAACCCCACGATGGTAAACGCTGGCAGGCCCTGTGCAATATCCACCTCAACCTCAACCATTACCCCATCCAGACCATTAACTGCACAACTGAAAACCCGTGCTAACATCTGCCCCTCCTGCTGAAACATCTGTACCGTTTCCCTGTCTTTATCATAGCGAGAAGAGGGGGCGCAAATGCGCCTTTACCTTCCTGTATACTCTGCACAAAATTGTTGTACAAAAACTGGCTGAACTACCCCTGACATTGAACGGCCTGGAATGTTACACTTATTTCAACACAACACCTCATCTCCGGGTATTCGCGGTGCAATCGGTCTCAGCGTTGTCCTCCTCGGGCAACGCTGTGTCATTTCCAAAAATTAATCTGGTATGGATGCAACCTCGTACGCAGGTCGTTCGTATATCGTATTAGCGTGTTGCGAAGCGGGCGAGGCATTTGTGGGGTGATACATCGATCTGCTACCAATTTGTAATCTCGAAGTCGTGACAGACGTCTGTAACATTGGGTATAATATCTGTTACACTTGATAATGGTTCAGTTGGTCTATCATGAATATACGACGTAGATTATTTCAGATTGTCTGTGTCACTGGTGCCACCTTGTTGCTGCTGCTCTGCGGGAGCGGGGTAGCGTTTGCCCAGAATACCACCACCGAAGCCGATCTTATTCGAGGGATGAATACCATCTGGGTACTGATAACCGCCTTTCTGGTCTTTTTTATGCAGGCTGGCTTTGCCTTCCTCGAAGCCGGTTCTACCCGCGAAAAAAACACCGTCAATATCCTGATCAAGAATATTCTCGATTTTTCCATCGCCACTGTTGCCTTCTGGGTGGTCGGGTACGCGTTTATGTTTGGCGAGGGCACCGGCCTGATTGGATTGTCGCACTTCTTCCTGATTGGCCTGGAAGACGACGGCACACTGCCCGCACTGGCCTTCTGGCTGTTTCAGCTTGTTTTTGCGGGCACAGCAGCGACTATCGTTTCGGGCGCAATGGCCGAGCGTACCCGCTTCAGTGTGTACCTGCTCTTCAGTATTGTGATGGGGGCCTTCATTTACCCGATCTTTGGGCACTGGGCCTGGTCGGAATACGGCTGGCTAAACAATTTGCCGCTTGGTAACGGGTTTATGGACTTTGCTGGCTCTACCGTGGTGCATAGTGTGGGTGGCTGGGCCGCGCTCGCCGGCGCGATGTTGCTTGGCCCGCGCATCGGGCGCTTCGACACAACTAGCCCCGCAAACTTTCAAGGGCATTCGGTGCCCCTTGCAACGCTGGGGGTGTTTATCCTGTGGCTTGGTTGGTTCGGCTTCAATCCGGGCAGTCAGCTCTCTACCATCGGAGCGAATGCCGATACGGTGGCGCTGGTTGCCGTCAATACCAACTTTGCCGCCGCTGTGGGCGGTATCAGTGCGCTGGTTATCTCACGGTTGCATACCGGACAGTGGCGGCTGATTACAACGCTCAACGGCGTACTTGGTGGGTTGGTAGCTATCACTGCATCCTGCAATGTGGTCGATCAGTTCGGCGCACTGGTGATCGGCATGGTCGGTGGCATTCTTGTTACCTATGGCACCGAATGGCTAGCTCGTCTGAAGATTGATGATCCCGTAGGCGCTGTGCCGGTGCATCTGTTTGCGGGCATCTGGGGCACGCTCGCTGTCGGGTTGTTCGGGCGCGAGATCGGGGTGTTTTATGGCGGCGGCTTCGACCAGCTTCTTGTGCAACTCCTCGGTATCGTCGTGTGTGCCATCTGGTCGGGTGGCGCATCAATGCTGGCCTTCCTCATCATTCAGCGTACCGTTGGCCTGCGCGTGTCGCTCGATGTGGAGCACCTCGGCCTCGATAATGCCGAGCACGGCGAGGTTGGCTATCGGCGCTTTGTGCAATCGCCAGAAGAAGAACCTTCGCCCAAGCCGCGTCCCGAACAACGCCACAAAGCGGTAGGGTAGGCGGCTTCCCGGCACCGCTTGACGAAGCCCGCCTGCGCAAGCGGTGGCCCCAGTCCCAGCGGGGCTTCGTGGATGATCCCGGTTCATCAGCGCCGGGTAGCGGGCTGCCTGAGCATCTATCCTGAGATTGCCCCTCGCAAGCAAGCAACTTCCTCTATAATAGAAGTATCGAAAAAACAGGGTCGTTTGTCTGTGCAGTTCACGACGAAAGCGAGGATGCTTGATGACTGTGCTTGATTATACCGTGCTGTGTAACCGGCTGTTAGATGCTTACGATAATACCCACCTAACCCCGAATCCCTCCAGTGAACATCACCAGTTCAACCTTGCCGAAGCCTATGCTGTGGCGGCCCACCTGACCGACCTGCGGCGGGAACGTGGCGAGCAACCGGTGGGTCGCAAGATCGGGTTTACCAATCGCGGCATCTGGGAAGCCTACGGCATCGAGCGCCCGCTCTGGGCACCGATCTATAGCAGTACCGTGCGTGATGTGGTAGGTGATGCAGCCGTCTATTCGCTGGCAAAACATGTCGCCCCACAGATTGAACCAGAAATTGTGCTGGGGTTGCGTGCCCCGCTGCTCGCCGATACCACCGATGCGGCGGCGTTGCTTGATGCGGTGGCATGGGTGGCGTTTGGCTTCGAGATTGTTGATTGCCACTATGCCAACTGGAAATTTACGCTTGCCGATGCCGTTGCCGACTTTGGCCTGCACGGAGCGCTGCTGGTCAGTTCGCGCCTAGCGGTACAGCCCGCCAACACCGCCGACCTCCTCAGCCAACTGACCGATTTTAAGATCCGGCTCCTGCACGATGACCAGGAGATTGCAACCGGTACCGGAGCCGATGTCCTGGGTGGGCCACTGCTGGCACTTGGGCATCTTGCTGCGACCCTGCGCGAACAACCCGCTGCACCACCGCTCGAAGCGGGCGAACTGATTACATCTGGCACGCTTACCCCGGCCTTCCCGGTGACGGCAGGCGAAACATGGACGGTTGAAATAACGGGCATCGATCTCAAGCCGCTCACGCTGCGGCTCCAGTAACCCGATAAAGGGGCCGTTGCAGGTATGATACAATGGCCCTACCAAGCCCTGAACTATCGCAAGGAGGCTCATGCTATGAATAAGCAAACAATCCGCGATGTGGACTGGAACGGAAAGCGGGCATTAGTACGCGTTGATTTTAATGTGCCACTGGATGACGAGGGGAATGTGTCGGACGATACACGCATCCGTGAGTCGTTGCCGACCATTCGGTACCTGCTGGAGCACGGGGCAAGCGTGGTGCTGATGTCGCATCTTGGACGCCCCCAGAAGGCCAAGAGCGAAGAAGAGAAGATCCGGAAGTTTAGCCTGAAGCCCGCTGCCGAGCGGCTGTTTGAATTGCTGCCCGAAGCTAGCATCGTTCATAAAACACGGGCGATTTCGGGCGAAGCTGCCGAGGCTGCCGTCCGCAACCTGCTACCGGGCGCAGTGTTGCTGCTCGAAAATACACGCTTTGATGATCGGGAAGAGGCCAACGACCCGACGATGGCGGAAGAACTGGCCCGGCTTGGTGATGTGTATGTGAATGATGCCTTTGGTTCGGCGCATCGTGCCCACGCTAGCACCGAAGGGGTCGCACATCACCTGCCTGCTGTGGCGGGGTTCTTGATGGAAAAAGAACTGAACTTTTTGCAGGGCACACTTGAAAATCCGGAAAAGCCGTTTGTGACGATCATTGGTGGCGCGAAGATCAGCGATAAGATCGGCGTAATCGAGAACCTGCTGGGTGATGTCGATGCGCTGCTGATTGGCGGCGGGATGGCTAATACCTTCCTGGCTGCGAAAGGCTACGATATGGCCGATTCACTGGTGGAACAGGATAGCATCGACCTGGCTCGCACGTTGATGCAGAAGGCCGCAGCCGCCAACGTCGATCTGATCCTGCCGGTCGATGCCGTAATAGCCGATGCGTTCAGCGCCGATGCCCAGCGCCAGACTGTCGCGGTGGATGCTATTCCGGGTGGCTGGCGGATGCTCGACATTGGCCCCGACACGGTGGTCCACTACGCCGATGTGGTGCGCAATGCCAAGACGGTCATCTGGAACGGCCCGATGGGGGTCTTCGAGATGGAGCCGTTTGCGGCGGGTACCCGTGCGATTGCCCAGGCGATGGCAGAGGCAACCGACAACGGGGCAACAACCGTGATCGGTGGCGGCGACTCGGTAGCGGCAATAGAGCAGGCGGGCCTTGCCGATAAGGTCAGCCATGTTAGCACGGGCGGCGGTGCCTCGCTCGAATTGCTCGAAGGCAAGATATTGCCCGGTGTGGCAGTGCTGAACGATAAGTAGAGGGTAAACCTGTACGGTTCGCCCCTCTCCGCAGAAGTGGGAGAGGGGCTTTTCTTGCTTACCGCGTAAGCAGCATCAACTCGGCAACCACCGGGCGATGGTCGGATTGCTCATCCCACGGCCCGATGCGGGCATCCAACGCTTGCCAGTGATCAGAATAAAAAATGTAATCAATGCGGATTAACCACTGCGGCAGCGGAATGCCAAACACACGCGGGCGCGAACTGCCCGGTAGCGCAGCGCCAGGGAAGGTGTGCCCCGCGCCCTGTCCGGCTTCGTGCCATGCGTCGTGCAGCACTTCGGCAATAATATCGTAGGCGCGGCTTGGATAGCCCGTGTTCAAGTCGCCAACCAGCAGCAGCGGCCCCGGTCGCTGTGCCACCACCTCCAGCAGCGCATGCATCTGCTCTTCGCGTATTCGCACCGACTCTTCGATATTGGCCGGGTTCAGTCGCACGTTCCCGCCATAGCCCAGGTTAGTCGATTGCGCGTGAACATTTAACAACGTTACGCGTGTTTTAAAAAACATAACCTCTACCAGTTGCGGCGGCCCGACCCATCCATCGGGTAAACCCTTTGTAAGGTTCATATCGGTGATCGATTGAAGCGGGTAGCGGCTGATGATGCCCATACCAGAGGTATCTGCGCCCGGTTCCAGCAGTTGGTAGGGATACTCGCCGCGCAGATCGTTGGTGATTGCTGCCGCAGTAGTGCCGTTTAATTCCTGAAGTGCAACGACATCGGCATCGGCGGCGCGGATAGCATCCAGTATCTCTGGGGTATCAAGGTTGTGGCGCAGCAGGTTGTAGGTCATCACACTGAGGGTGCGCCCTTCGGCCCGTACTGGTGGCGTGTGTGGCAAAAAGAAGCCATAGAACGAGAGCCAGAGCAGACTCCCCACTCCGAAGCCCAGCCACAAAACATGATGACGTGTGACGAGGATGATGATCGGCAGCAGCAGCAGCGGCAGAAACAGATAAATTGCGAGCGAATTGATTAGGAAGAGCCACCACCAGCTATCACCAACAATATTATAGAGGAGTGCCCAGCCAAATAACCCCACTACATAGCTATAAGCAAGTACCGTCAGGACGGTCCGCCATGTCGTCTGTGTCCGCATGGACGTGCGCTCCTGTGTATTCCAGTAATGATTGTTACGTGCTTCACACCTGCGGATTATAGCACGGTGACTTCGGGCACTGTATGAGAGGCGCGTGATAGTCGGCTGGCAGCGCGTTTGACAGCTCTAGCCCCCCATGCTACAGTAATGCGCGATACTGACGCTGTAGCATCACCGATACCACTAATCTATCCGTATGATCCGCTGGAGGAGGAGAAACTGTGACACAACCACTGGGAACTGAAGCACGTCCGGTGCGGATTGCCATTATCGGCGCGGGGCCTGCCGGCTTTTATGCTGCCGAGTCGCTGCTCAAGCGAAAAGACCTGGTGTGTTCAATAGATTTCTTCAATCGTCTACCAACCCCCTTTGGTCTGGTGCGCGACGGTGTAGCCCCCGATCATCAGTCCATCAAGGCCGTCACGCGGGTGTATGAAAAAATCGTCGGCAACCCGCAGGTGCGCTACTTCGGCAATGTTACCTTTGGCAAAGACCTGCTGCACGAGGATATGAAAACCTATTATGACCAGATTGTCTATGCAGTGGGTGCCCAGTCCGACCGCCGCATGGATATTCCTGGCGAAGACCTGGCAGGGAGCTACCCCGCTACGGTGTTTGTTGGGTGGTACAACGGACACCCCGACTACCGCGACCTGCACTTTGACCTTTCGGTTGAGCGCGTGGTGGTGGTTGGTAATGGCAATGTGGCGATGGATGTCGCCCGTATTCTGGTGACGGACCCCGACGAGTTGGCAAAACCGATATCGCCGACCACGCCCTCGCCACACTGCGCCAGAGCAAGGTGCGCGAAGTGGTGATGCTGGGGCGGCGTGGCCCGGCCCAGGCTGCTTTTACCACTCCCGAACTGAAAGAGTTTGGTGAACTGGCGGGCGTTTCGGTGCTGGTCGATGCCGAAGATCTCGAACTGGACGAGTATAGCGCAGCATCGCTGGAAGATAACAAGACGGTGGCCCGCAATGTCGAGAAGCTGCGCGAGTATGTCGCTTCGGGCAACCCGAACGCCCCGCGCCTGATACGCATGCGTTTCCTTGTGTCACCCGTCGAAATCCTTGAGCGTGATGGCAAGGTGGCTGCTGTTCGTATCGAGCGCAACAAGCTCTATCGGCGCGACGATGGCACCGTGCGCCCGCGTGGTACGGGCGAGTTTGAAACCCTCGAAGCGGACATGGTACT
>JAAUSQ010000248.1 GCA_012033195.1 Chloroflexaceae bacterium | reverse complement strand
CGACATTCAAAAAGCACAAAAATATCTTGATATTATTTATAGGTAGATTTAGCGCATTACAAAGCGCTATACCGCAGTTTTGTCGAAAAGAACATATTTTCTATACTGAGAGTACACAGCATACTTGATGAAGGGAGGTGATGCGCCGATGCGGGACACGCCCGCCACAGCAATCCAGTGTGAGCACTGCGGCACCGTGCTGGCCCAGTCTACACCGGATGCAGTCGGCCTGATCATTCAGCGGATTGTTGTATACCCACGTGCCCGCGTGCAAATGGTCTGTCCGGTGTGCGAGCGGCGGCGGGCGTGGTATCCCCCACAGCAGGGGCGCAGACGCGGGAAGCTGTAACGTCTATCGCCTGCTGCACCCGCTAGCGTGCGGGGCGTAGGTCAATTTCAACAATGTGCCAGCCGGAACAACGCTTCTGGCGGGGAGATGGGCACCCCGGTCATTCCTTGTGTGGGGAGTGATCGGGGTGTTTTGTATAGGATGACGTGTTGCACATCACGTGGATGAGGGAGGAGCTATGCAGGAGTGGGAGCAACAACCGGACGAAGGGGCGAGTGCTTTTGCTGCCGCGCAGACCTATTTTGCAATGGGGCGGCAGCGGTCGCAGCGGCGGGTTGCCGAACAGTGCCAGCACAGCCTGTCAATTGTGCAGCGCTGGGCGAAGCGGCACCGCTGGATGGAGCGGGCGCGGGCCTACGATACCTACTGTGGGCAGCAGCGTGCGGCCAAGTTGCGCCAGCAGCATGAGGTTGCCGCGCAGGAGACGGCCCGCAAGTGGCAGGAGCGCATGGCGGATGAGTGCGAGGCGGAATGGCAGACGGCCCACGCGCTGACCAGCAAGGCCAATGAGATGCTGGCCCGCCCGCTGGAAGAGGCCCGCTGGACATGGCGTGATGCGGTGGCGATGCTGCGCGAGGCAGCACGGATGGCGCACGAGGCAGCCGAGGCTGCAACGGAAGCGGCAGCGGTTGCCGCCGAGCAGAGCGGCGAGTTGACGGTACGGGTGGAGTATGTGGGCGAGACGTTGGACGAGGAACACACGGCAACCGGAGCAGATACATGAGGCGTGGTCAGCGGGGGCAACAGCCGACTATAGCCCATATTCAGTTACCACGACCGCATGCGGGACAGTGGCGCATAGTGCGCGAGGCACGGCGCTGGAACTGTGTGGTGTGTGGGCGGCGCTGGGGCAAAACGGTGCTCGGTATCAATCGGCTGGTGCTGCCCGCGCTGGAAGGCGCACCCGTCGCCTGGATGTCACCGACGTACCGCATGCTGGCGGAGGTGTGGCGCGAGGTGACGCACCTGCTGCGGCCTGTCGCGGTGCGGGTGGTAGCCGAGCAGTACCGCATCGAGTTGTACGGCGGTGGGGTGGTGGAGATGTGGAGCCTCGAACAGCCGGACACCATTCGCGGGCGCAAATACCGCCGCGTGGTGATTGACGAGGCGGCGATGGTGCGCGACCTGGGCACGGTGTGGCAGATGGTGATACGGCCCACGCTGACCGACCTGCGCGGCGATGGCTGGCTGCTTTCTACACCAAAGGGGCGTGGCTTCTTCTGGGAGTGTTTCCAGCGCGGGCAGCAACCGGAAGGGGCCTGGAAAAGCTGGCAGATGCCAACCAGCAGCAACCCGTTCATTGCCCCTGATGAGATCGCGGCGGCACAGCACGAACTGCCCGAACGCATCTTTGCCCAGGAATACCTGGCGCAGTTTCTCGATGATGCGGGCGGTGTGTTTCGGCGGGTGCACGAAGCCGCCACCGCAACGCCGCAGGAGCACGCCATACCGGGGCACGCCTATGTGATGGGGGTGGACTGGGGCAGGAGCGGCGACTATTCGTGCTTTGCGGTGGTTGATACCACAACGCGGGCACTGGTGGCGCTGGATCGCTGCAACCAGATTGACTATGCGCTGCAACTGGGCCGCCTCGCAGCGCTGGCCGAACGCTTCACGCCCGATGTCATTCTGGCCGAGCAGAACAGCATCGGTACACCGCTGATTGAGCAGTTGCAGCGAGCGGGACGGCTTCCCGTGCAGCCGTTTGTGACTTCGAACAGTTCGAAGCTGCACATCATCGAAGGGCTGGCGCTGGCACTCGAACGGGGCGACCTTGCCATACTGGACGACCCGATCTTGCGCGGCGAACTGGAAGCTTACGAGATGGAACGGTTGCCATCGGGCATGGTGCGGTACAGCGCCCCACCCGGTCGCCACGACGACACCGTTATGGCGCTGGCGCTGGCGTGGCACGCGGCAGGCAGCACTGGTCCGCTGGTGCTGTGGGAGTAAGGCACGGGTGAGCGGCGCACCGGAGCGCCAAATGCAAAGCGCACAACCGGGAGACAGCCCCAACGGGGCTTTGTGGATTAGCCCGATGCTTCCACGTCGGGCAGGCGGCGGGTTATCTGAAACAACGAAAGGAGCAAGGCATTGATCACAATGTTTGACGGGGCACGCAGCACGGTGCTGCCCCACGCGACCAAATCGCTGTGGGCCTATCACGCGCAGGCTATCGAGGGCGAAGAGCGTGCAACCGCGCTTGAGACATACCAACTGGTGCCCTACCTGTACCGTGCCATCGATGTGCGGGCCAAGGCTATCGCCGGGTTGCCGTGGTCGCTGCGGCGGCTGGTGGACGATGCAGAGGTGCGCGACGACCCGGCCTATTGCACGCTGCTGGCGGGTATGCGGCTGCGGCTGTACCAGACTGAGGCGGCGCTGTGTCTGTATGGCGCGGCGTACTGGCTCAAAGAGGTGAACCGCCTGGGCCGCAACCTGACCCCGCGCTGGGTGTTGCCCGCCAGCATTACGCCGCGCTACGACCAGCAGATCGGGCTGGTTGGCTTTGAGCGCAGCACCGGCATGGGCAGTTACCCGCTCGACCCGGAAGATCTGGTGTATATCTGGCAGCCTGCGCTCGGTGCCGAAATCGGGCCAGGGGTGCCGCCTGCACAGGTGGCACTGGCGGCGGCGGGCGTGCTGCATCAGCTTGACCTGTTTATGGAAGGCTTCTTCCGGCGCGGCGCAATCCGGGCCACGCTGCTGGCTGTGGAGGGTAACCCCAGCCGTGCCGACCTGGACCGGCTTGAACTGTGGTGGCGGCGGCTGGTATCGGGGGTGCGGCGTGCCTGGGAGAGTGTCGCAATTCGCAGCAGCGTCAAGCCAGTTGTAGTGGGCGATGGGCTGGAAGCGCTCGCCAACGAGCGCCTGACAACCCAGCTTCGGCAGGATATCGCGGCGGCGCTGGGCATTCCCGAAACGCTGCTGTCGGCCAGTGCCGCCAACTATGCCACCAGCCTCTCGGATCGGCTCAACTTCTACGAGACGACGATTGTACCGCAGGCGCAGCTTATCAGCGAGGCGCTGAACGAGCAACTCTTCGGGCCGCTTGGCCTGCACTTCGCCTTTCTGCCCGAACAGCTCGAAGTCTATCAAGAGGCCGAAGTACGCAAGGCACGCCAGATTGCAGCACTGGTCGGGCGGCCCATCCTAACCGTCAACGAGGGGCGGGCGCTGCTTGGCTATGCCCCGCTTGATGCTGCCGTGTTTGCAGCACTGGAGGTGGATGATGCAGCTTGAAGTGAAGCACCTGAGCGATACAACCGCACTGGTCGCGGGGTATGGCATCGTCTTTGACAGCACCGACCTGGAAGGCGACCGCTTCACCGCTGGAACCGACTTCGGCCTGCTGCGCGACGTGCGCGGTATGGGTGTGTATTACGACCACGGCCAGCGTACGGTCAAGCACCGCATTGGGCAGGTACGACGCCGTGCGCCACGATGCGACGGGGCTGTTTTTTGAGGTAGAACTGGAACGCCACGCCGCCTATATTGCCGATGTGCTACGCCTGATTGAGCGCGGAGCACTGGGCTTTTCCACCGGAGCACTGGCCCACCTAGTCGAGCGGGCCGGCGGCACCGTCAAGCGCTGGATTATTGGCGAACTTTCCCTGACCCCCACACCCTGCGAGCCACGCTGCCTGGGGGTACGTCCGATAGATCACCGCTCTGCGCCCACCGCCCAGAGCGCCGTTCGGCGTTGGATGGATACCACAGCAAGTACACACACAGAAGGAGTTTTGACGATGAGTGATGCACACAATCTGCCGGGCGCGGTCATCCCGACCGTGGAGGACGTAACGATGCTGGATAGCCGTGTGGACGAGATGCACGAACGGCTGGCAGGGCTGGAAACCGCGCTCAAGGCCGCGCTCGATGCACCCGCCCGCCCGCGTGGGCTGGTGGTGCCCGGTGATGCCCGCCGCGAACTGGCCGAGCAGACTGCGCTCAAGGTATTTAACCGTTATATCCGCACCGGCATTAAGGCGGCGTTGCAAGAGAATACGCCCGGCGAAGGTGGCTACTTGGTGCCGCCACTCTACAGCAGCCAGCTTGCCGCCGCGCTGCGTGATATGAGCGTGCTGCGACAGGCCGGCGCACGGGTGATCAATGTGCAGGGCACCAACTCGTTCAAGGTGCCCACGATGACCCACACCACCGCTGCCGTATTGACCGCCGAAGAAGGCGATTACAGCGAGATCGAGCCGACCTTCAACCAGATCACGTTTACCCCCTTCAAGTACACCCGGCTGGCAAAGGTGAGCGATGAACTGCTCGCCGATAGCGGTATCGATGTGGTGAGCAGCGTGCTGCTGCCCGACTTCGCGCAGGCGTTTGCAGCAGCAGAAAATAGCGCCTTTGCCACGGGCACGGGCAGTAGCCAGCCGCAGGGCGTGGTCACGGGCGCGACGGCAGGTAGCACCGCTACCAGCGGCACCTTTGTAGCGGATGACATCATCAAGCTGTACCACGCCCTGCCCGCCGCATATCGACAGCGGGCGGTGTGGCTGGTCAACGATGCTATTGCACAGATTATCCGCACCTTCAAGGAGACCACCACGGGCAACTACCTGTGGCAGCCTGGATTGCAGAGCGGCACCCCTGACCGCTTGCTGGGCCGTCCAGTCTACACCCTGAACACGATGGATAACGCGGTCACTGCCAACAAGAACATTCTGCTGTTTGGCGACCTGTCCTTCTACTGGATTGTGGACTTTGGGCAGGAAGCACTCAAGCGGCTGGAAGAACTGTATGCCGCTACTGGGCAGGTTGGCTTCCGCGCCTACCGCCGAATGGATGCACGGGTGATGGTGGGCGAGGCGATACAGGTATTACGGGTGAAGGCATAACGTACGCAAGGGGCGAGCGTCCGGGGGGAGGGGCACCTGCGCTGCTCCCCCACGCCCACAATCAATCCATACCATACCAGGAGGTTCTAAATATGGCGTATCTTTCATTGGCCGATGCAAAAACATATCTCGGCATTGCCAGCAGCGACACCAGCGACGATGCCCTGCTCAACCTGTTGCTGGTGGCAGCGCAGGCTGCTATTGACCATTTCTGTGACCGCACCTTCGAGGCCACCGCCAGCACTGGCCGCACCTTTGATGCCAGCATTGCAGTACGCGGCCCGCTGCTGTTGCTCGACCGCGATCTGGCGCAGGTGGACAGTATCACCAATGGCGACACCGCCGCCACGATGATTACCAGTGCCGACTACCTGACGCTGCCCGCCGATCCGCCCTATCAGGCGTTGTATCTTAAGCCCACCACCGGTATACAGTGGACAGGCACTATCACCGTTAGCGGGCGCTGGGCCTATAGCATCCTGCCGCCTGCGCCGATCATCCACGCCATGCGCGAGTATCTCACCACCCTGTACCGCTCGTATAGCCAGCAGGCCAGCCAGACACGCCAGCTTGCGCCCACTGCCGCACTGCCCGCGCACCTGATGCACCTGCTGGATGGATACCGGAGGTTAGCCTGATGTGGAGCATTCTCAGTCCTACCGGCGCAACGCTGCCGCTGGCCGATGTAAGCGTGCGAGTACGCACGGCTGGCGGGTCGGGCATGCCGCCAATCGTCGCCAGCACTGCGCCGCCGCTGGTCACTAGCACTGGACAGCGCCGCCTGACCTTGCATCTGGTGGCGCAGCAGCGCGAGGCCCACCTTGCCGCACTCCGCAGCACCCTGATCGCGGCCCTGAATCCCGCGCTGACCACCGCCAGCAGTCTGGCGTATCTGCGCTACACCCACGCGGGCACTACGGTGCAATTGCCTATTCAGTATGTCGGCGGCCTAGAAGACCCGCCCGACAGCAACGAGCTAACCCTGCAATGCATCGCCCACGACCCGCTCTGGACAACCACCAGCACCACCAGTCAGCCGCTCACCGTGCGCCAGACCATCGGCAGTGTTGCCCATATCATCCAGCGCTCGGCGGCGGGCGTATGGTCAGCGATGCCCGGACTGAATAGCGCAGTGGCGGCGCTGCTGGTCGCCCCGGATGGCACGCTCTACGCGGGGCGGCGAGTTTAGCGGCAGGGTGTGCCGCTGGAATAGCAGCACTGCAAGCTGGAGCACCTTGAGCGGGCTGAACGGCGATGTACGGGCGCTTGTGCTCGGCCCGGACGGAACGCTGTATGCATGCGGCTCGTTTTCGGCTCCTGGCCCCTCGGTGGCACGCTGGAACGGCACGGCATGGCAGGCGATGGGTACACCGGGTGTGCTGGCGCTGGCGCTGGCAATCGGGCACGACGGCACGCTCTATGCAGGCGGGCTTGACACGGGCGCAGGGGCCAACGTCGTCGCCTGGAACGGCAGCACATGGGCCAAACTTGGCAGCGGCCCCGGCATAGTGTATGCCCTGCATATCAATGCCCAGGGGCGGCTGTATGCGGGTGGCGAACTGAGCGACGGTGTGCGCTGGTGGGATGGCGTTACCTGGCAATCGCTGGGGGGGTGGCCTCGCTGCGCCAACCGGAACACCCGCTGTGTATGCGCTGGCGGGTGGGCCGGATGGGTCGATCTATGCAGGGGGTAGCTTCACCTATGCCAGTGGGGTTTTTGCTCCCAATATTGCTCGCTGGAATGGGGTAGCGTGGCTACCGGTTGGCGAAGGGGTGGGTGGCACCGTCTATACACTTTATGTCAACAAA
>JAAUSQ010000247.1 GCA_012033195.1 Chloroflexaceae bacterium | reverse complement strand
CTTAGGGGCCAATGCTGCTGCTGGTGCTGGCCCTGTATCTCCGCCGCCGCAGCGGGTTTGCCGTCGGGCACGCATCGTTGCCAGCGATATGGGGCAGCGCCACGACTTGCAACGCCCGCTATTTTCGTCGCGCTACCGCCTCACCGGAAAGCCCGATTATCTGCTGCAACAGGGCAGCGTCTACATCCCCGTTGAAGTGAAGCCAACCCGTCAGGCTGAACAGCCCTACGAGTCGGACTTGATGCAACTGGCCGCCTACTGTCTGCTGGTCGAGGAGCAGTTCGGGCACGCGCCGCCCTATGGCCTGCTGCGCTATGGTCAGGTCACCTTCCGGCTACAATATACCTCCGATGTGCGCGACGAACTGCTGGATGTGCTGGAAGAGATGCAAGACCTGCTTGATGAGGACGACTGCGAACGCAGCCACGACGACCCGGCACGCTGTGCTGGCTGCGGCTTTGTGCAGCAGTGCGACGATGCGCTGGTGTAGGGCACACTTGCATCGAAAACAGCGATGAAGATCATCACCTTCTTTCGTTAGACAACCACGCCCCACCTCGCTACAATCAGGCTATTCATATTCTTTTCACCACACATTGTGTAGTACTGGAGGCCCGTCAATGGATAGCAGCACCACCTGCCGTGACCTGATTGAACACCTGCGTACCTTCCCGCAGCGCCTCGCTGCACTGGTCGAGGGCCTGACCGCCGAGCAACTGACCACGCACTACCTGCCGCACGAGTGGACAGTAGCTCAGAACATTCATCACCTGATCGACTCGCATATGCATAGCATTGTGCGAATGAAGCTGATGCTCACCGAAGAGCGCCCGACCTTCCGGGTGTACGATCAGGATCGGTGGGCCGACCTGCCCGACGGCACCGGCGCAGAGATTGCTAACTCGCTAGCATTGCTGGCACACCTGCATCAGCGCTGGGCCGACCTGCTCACCAACCTGCCGGACGAGGCATGGCCGCGTGTGGGGGTACACCCGGAAAGTGGCGAAACAACCCTTGCTGCCATGCTGCGGACATATGTGCAGCACGGTGATGGGCATATCGGCCAGATTACGCGCACACTGGCAGCGGGCAATATCTTTGTACACGAGAGGTAGTGTATCAAGCGCCGCGCCGCCGCAGCAGGATCCACACCACCACCGGCGCACCGACCAGCGCCATCACCGCATTGAGCGGTAACACCCGGTTGCTACCGGGCAGTTGTGCCACAAGATCAACCAGCAGCGCACAGGCGGCCCCCAGCAGAATGCAGGCAGGTATCAGGATGCGATGATCGGCAGTGTTGAGCAGGCTGCGGCAAAAATGCGGCACCGCAATGCCAAGAAAGGCGATTGGCCCACAGAAGGCCGTCACCGCACCCGCCAGCACCGAGGCACTGCCAATGATGAGCAGCCGCGCCCGTTGCACACGTAGGCCCATACTCTGGGCGTAGGTTTCGCCCAGCAGCAGCGCATTGAGCGCTTTGGTTTGCGAGAAAGCTAGCAGCAAGCCGAACAATACCGCCGGAGCGAGTACCTGCATGCGGCCCCACGTCACGCCGCCGAAGCTGCCGAAGCTCCATGCAATATAGGCCTGGATACGTTCGGCGCTGCTGATGTGGATCAGCAGGCTGACCAGCGCACTCGTAAGGTACCCAATCATCAACCCGATAATTAGCAGGGTAACACTGTGCTGCACCACCCGCGCCAGCAGCAATACCACCGTCAGCACGGCCAGCGCCCCCACACTCGCCGCCACCACAAGCCCGACGTTGTTGAGCGCTCCCGCAACCGCCAGCAATCCGGCGGTGCTGGTTACGCCTGCTGTCAGCACCACCAGTGCTACACCGAGGCTGGCTCCGGCACTGACACCAAGTACAAACGGATCGGCGAGCGGGTTGCGGAAGAGCGTTTGCATATGCAACCCGCCGACTGCCAGCGCTGCGCCTGCCAGCACTGCCGTGAGCGCACGCGGTAGCCGTACATTCAGCACGATGGCATGCCAGGTGGAGCGCTGCGCCTCGCCGCCCAGCAGGATAGTTGCCACTGCATCGAGCGGAATACGCACCGAGCCAAGCGCCAGATTGAGCAGGAAGAGCAGGACCAGCACGGCCAGCAGGCCCGCCAGCAGCAGTGGGCGCACACCAACGCGGGGCCACACTGCCCGAATACTGGCCGGTGGGGGGGTTAGTTCAGCCATTGGATTGCCCCACTACTGCACCCGCTCAAAATAGAACAGCTCGTGATCGGGCAACAGATCGGGATGAAAAATGCTGATCAGATCAGCCAGAATAAGCTGTGGATTGAGTACGCCGCCTTCGCGGTAGTCGTTGCCGCCGGCGGGTGTGGTGCGGCTGGTGGCGTTGTACACATTGCCATTCTGAAAGGCCGCAAAGTCGCCGAAGCGCTCGTCGGCTTCTAGCATTTCCTCGCGGCTCGTCCAGATACCCGGATTGAGCCAGTAATCAGCCGTGAGCGCCTGCTCATACACCACCTCAAAATCGAGCGCAAGGCTGCCCGTGCTTGCATCCTCGGCCCACAGATAGGCCGCGCCTGCATCGGCGATCAGGTCGCCGCGTAGCTCTCGCCGCCCGGTAGATACCAAATGCCCTGAAAGGGTGCCTCGGTAAAGACGGTTGGGCGCTGTTCGGCAGTGTCCGCCAGGGCCGCAAGATCGTTGTACTCTTCGGCAACGCGCTCGAACAAATTCTCGGCGCTGCGCTCGCGGTTGAACAGCGCCGCCGTAAACTTGACCCACTCTGCCCGACCGAGCGGCGAGGTTTCCATATAATCGGCATTGATCACAACGGGCACGCCTGCTGCGGTCAGTTGTGGGTGTGTATCGGTGTCGGGGCTACCGATTGCAAAGGTCATCACCACATTCGGCTCAATGTCGAGCACCCGTTCCAGGTCGAGGTCGGGGCCGCTGCCGACGGTGGGTACATTCGCGGTAGCAAGCGCATCGAGCACGGCGGGCGAATAGATGAAGTCGGCGTTATCCACGCCTGTCAGCCGATCCAGCACCTCAAGCGCTTCAAAGTGTGGTAGGTAGGTGGTGGACATGGAAATCATACTATTGACGGGCACCTCAATCATCGGTGCATCGCCGTAGCCAGACGGGGCCGGTGTGCCACACTGCACCAGCACATACTGAAAGGTTTCTTCAGCGCCGCGCCATGGCGTCAGCACTGTAATCACCTTGTAGTTGTTAAAATACTCAATCGTCCAGCCATCCGCGTATTGTACGCTCACTTTTTCGGGGAAGTAGTCAATATCCGGGCTGTACTCGGTGGCACACGAGCGGTTGAGATTGGCAAGCAGTTCGACGGGCTGTGCCGCCTGTGCGTCCGGGTCAATCGGCGGGGTGGGGGTCGGCTGGTTGGGTACCGCACCGCACGCCACCAGCAGCAGAGTAAGCAGCAAAAACAGTGCTATTCTGCCCGGCCAGATATGACCGGCAGGCTTCGTGCCAGCCCCGGCGGGGCTTTGTGGATCAGCCCGGTGCTTCAGCGTCGGGCTATATGTACTATCATATCGCATTGTGCAGGCTCCTTGTACGGTGACCTGCACGGCGGCAGGCACCAGAAAAGCGGCTCTTCGCGTTGAAGGCCGCCGATTCAAGGCATGCAGCAACTCCCACCGTGGCAGTGCTCGCCTGCACATGCTCGGCTCCCCTTTACCGCGAAGGTGAACTCGAACGACAGCAGAACCCAGGTAATCGGGCTTCGCGGAGGGCGTTACCGTTGCGGGACAGCGCCGGACTTGCACCGGACTTCCCCTGTAGTTCGCTGGTATGTTTTGCTTGCCACGAGTGTAGCAGGACGTACAGCCAATGTCAAATAGAGCAGCGCTGACGTATCAGCGCCTGTCGCGCAGGGGGCTATTGCCAATACCGGGCCAGATCCGCGCCACACCGAGCACGGCCCGTATAACGCTCCAGCCGAGCGTTGCCAGCCAGATCAGCGTGAGCGCAGCCGGGGCCGCCGGGTCGATGAGCAGCAGCGCCACACCACCCACTAGCGTGGAAAGAAACATCACATTGCGGAGGAACGCAAAGTCGCCCGTGCCCCAATGGATGCCGTCGGTAGCGAAGGCGAGCGCATTGGAAAGCTGCACCACCACCGCCACCAGCCACGCGGGTACAAACATCTCGACGGCAGCGGGCGGCACAAACAGCCGAATAACCCCCGCCTGCCCCGCCAGCATCAGCAGCGCCAGCAGCGTCCCGGTACCCACGCTCCAGGCGCACACCACAAAGGCCACCCGCCGCGCCTGTGCCAGCCAGCCAGCGCCCACAAAGTAGGCGACCAGGCTTTGCCCCGTGATAGCGAATGCATCGAGCAGCAAGCCAGTGAAGAGCCACACCTGCCGGATAACCTGATGTGCCGCGCCTGTTTCGGCACCACCCAGCGTGGCAACCCGTGTAGTCAGCAGCAGAAACAGGATAAGTAGGCCTGTTCGTAGAAACATATCGCCGCCGATATGCAGCAGGCGGTAGGCATCACTGAGCCGCACTCGGTCGGGCAGACCAAGCCGCCGCAACACCAGCACCACCACCCACAGCGCACCAAGCCACTGGCTCAGCACACTGGCAAGCGCTGCCCCTGCAATGCCCAGCGCCGGAATGGGGCCAGCACCAAACACCAGCAGGGCATCCAGGGCAATATTCAGCACATTGACCGCCACCGCCACAACGAGCGGCGTTTGCATATCCTGCATGCCACGCAGCACACCAAAGCAGGTGATCATCGCGAGAATAGCAGGCGTGCCAAACACCCGCACCTGCATATACAACACTGCATCACGCTGCACCGCACCCTCAGCACCGAGCGCCGCCGCCATTGGCCCCAGCAAGGGCAGCGCCAGCGCCATCACCAGCAGGCTGAGCAGCACACTGAGCACCAGCGCCAGCCCATTCAGGCGGGCGGCCTGTTGCTGCTCGCCTCTGCCAAGTGCCTGGGCTATTTCGGTCTGGGTGCCCACCTGTAAAAAGTTGAACACCCAGAAGGCACTCGAAAGCGCTACCGTGCCCACGCCCAGTGCTGCCAGCGGTGCCGCCCCAAGCGCTGCAACAAAGGCAGTATCGACCATACCCGTGAGCGGTTCGGCAATCAGCGAGCCAATCACGGGCACCGTCAGTGTGAGCAGGGTGCGGTTGGGCGCAATGATGAATGGATGGGTGGGGGGTGTTGTCATCGGGTTTTATGTTATCGCCCCCTGAATGTTGCTGCTTGCACAACGCTGAAGATACTATCTTCTCGTCGGAACCTCTGAAACAAATGAAGATTCATGGTGCCTGTTGGATAATTGGTTTTCTCCTGTATCATTATCAATTCGATAACAACAAGCAAAAATTCTATCGAGTATTCGCCATAATTGTCCAGGTTTTGAAACTGTACTATCTGATCAGATGTAAATAGTTGCAAACGAGGAGGGTGGATTGTAGCAGGCTGAACTGCTACAATAATCTGCTCAATGATATGGTCAACCAGTGCAAGTGTTAAAGCTTTATTGCCTACTTTTTTCATATACAGGTCTATAATAAAATGAATGTGTTGTGGCGTACGCAATCGTTTTCCAAGCTCACGGTACTGCACAATAAAATCATACTCAGATTTTTTGCCCGGTTTAATATGGATTTGCACATTCTGTGCTGTTGTATAGATATGATGCACTGATATTCCCTCAATAGTTTGTAATCACCAGTTCTGATATTTCGCCGCGCTTATCTCCCCTAGCGTTGATAGCACGTGCTGCGAGTACCCGATGGATGTGAAATCCATCATACAAGACTTCAAAAAAATCATCTTCCGGGTTAGTATTCTTGGGGTCAGAATTACTAAGCATCAACTTGGCACCAGTTGTATGAAGCCTTCTAAAGAAGTGAGCTAGTTGCCTCTGGTCTTCATCGTTAAAATCAAGCTTGGAGTATGAAGTGAATGAAGATGTTTTACTAATCGGTCGATAGGGAGGATCGAAGTACACAAATGAATCAGGTGTTACAAATTGTTCAGATACAGTGAAATGGCCTGATATAATGGTTGTATCTTGCAGCACATGAGAAACGGCATGTAAGTTTTCAGTATCATAAATACCTGGATTTTTATACTTGCCAAACGGCACATTAAAATCGCCGCGTGAGTTGAGCCGGAACAGTCCGTTAAAACAGGTATGGTTAAGAAAGATAATCTGAGCAGTGCGCTCGATCCACACGGGCGAAAAGTGGCGGAAGTCGATCTGCGGGCGCGTTGCATTAAACTGCTCGCGAATAGCATAAAACATCTGCTCACGCTCGGCGGGCGCGGCGGCATGGTAACGGCGGTGCAACTCGTCCAGGCAATCAATCACCGCCTCAACGTCATCGCGCAGGGTGCGGTAACACAGCGTGAGTTCGTCGTTCACATCACAGATCACCAGTTCGGGTACCTGGTACACACTCGCCATATAAAACAGCATTGCGCCCCCCCCCACAAACGGCTCGATATAACGCCGAATACGGCCCTGCTTCATCTCGCGGGGCAGGTGGCGGGCAAGCTGTTCGAGCAGGCGTGTTTTCCCGCCGGCCCACTTGAGAAACGGTCGCGGTTTCGTCGCCAGCAAGCGCATCGGTCACTCCTCTGGTTGCGGCTCGGCGGGCGGCGGGTCGAGCAAGCGCGGCGCTTCAAGCCGTGCCCACCCCTTGACCACAAACGTAGCCAGTGGGCCAAACGGCTTGAAGAACGCTAGCGGCCCATCGGGGCCAACCTGCAACTTCCAGCCGGTGCTGGTGGCACGGACATCGTAGGTAATGGGAATGGTAGTAGGGTGGATGCCCTGCATATTCAGGAACGGGTAGCTCACATTCAGTGGAAAGAGCCGCGCCATCGGAGGTACCCCGATGATGGAGCAGACCAGCCGTACACCATCCCATACCCGCACCCGCGTTTCCGGCTGCTCGAACTCCCATTCAAAGCGCCACGCCTGACCGCGGCAGGTGCCACACATCGCGCCTGCTACCTGGTGCTGGGCATCGTCGCACCGGTATGCGTGGAT
>JAAUSQ010000246.1 GCA_012033195.1 Chloroflexaceae bacterium | reverse complement strand
TAATCGACAAGGCAAAGCCATTTTTCTTGAACATATCGCTGACATACGTACCAAGTTGGGGCAACGACAGGCCCTGCACATCTTCTAGCGTTCGCACCGGCGTATGCCGTTCGAGCCGTCCGCCGCGCAGTTCAAGCTGTTCGCGCATTTCGCGCTGGCGCTGTTCGGCGCGCCCCGACATAATCGCCCCGAATGCGGGGAAGGGAATCATCGCCAGGGCCGAAAACGACAGATAAAAACAGCACCAGTTCGAGCGCTCCAACCGTTGCTGCCTGGCCTGTCTCCGGGTTGATCAATTGCGGCAGCGGCACCAGTCCTGTGCTGCCAAGCGAGCCATACGCCCCGACAATCAACGCCCCGATGGTATAGCCGATAAAGCCGAGCAGTAACCCGTGCAGCAGCAGGTGCTCCTTCACGCGGCGGCCCAGATACAGCCCTGCCGTCACGGGAATAACGCCCGCCAGAATTTGCAGCCAGTTGTTCACCAGAAACAGGCTACACCAGCCGACTGCCATAATTGCAGCAGTCAGCAGAGTGACAGGCCAGCGTACCTGGGTAAAGCCCACCACAAGCCGCTCTGTCAATGGCGGTTTGGCAGCCTCAGCGGGTTGCTGGTTTTCGTCGGCTGTTTTCGGTTTCTCCTGTATATCAACACTCATCCGAGTTTACTCCATGCTGACCGTTCCGGTTCTGTTTTTGTTCAATCAATTCTTCGACCGCATCGCGCAATTTGCCGATATCCGAAAACGAGAGATAGACCGATGCAAAGCGAATATAGGCTACTTCATCGACGGCAAGCAGGTGTTGCATGACAAGGTCGCCAATTTCAGACGATGGGATTTCGCGGTTTTCCTGGGCGCGCAATGCAGCCTCAATACTATCGACCAGTTCTTCAATGCGCTGCGCCGACACAGGACGGCGGTAACAGGCGGTGTAGACACCCCGCAGCACCTTGTCGCGGTCGTAGGGTTCGCGCTCACCATTCTTCTTAATCACCATCAGCGCCAGTTCTACCCGCTCATAGGTCGTAAACCGTCGGTCGCAGTTGCGGCAACGCCGTCGCCGTCGCACGGTTTCGCCCTCGTTCAGGCGGCGCGTATCAATAACTTCCGTATCGCCATGTAAACAGAATGGACAGCGCATACACGTACTAAGAACGCAGTTGCCAGCCTGCAAACGGCTGGCTTCTTGCTACCTAGCTCATAATCAGAATAAAAAGTGAAATGCCCCGACCACCCCGCTGCATTATAGCACAGGCATCGGCGGGTGCAAACGCAGGTGCGCGGACAGGCTCCCCATACGGGTTATTCCAGCGTCAGCATATAGGCCATCAAATCGGCGACCTGTTGCTGGTTTAAATACAGCGCATACGTACGCGGCATAATACCTGCATCATACCCTTCGACAATATATTCGTTGGGAGCGACAATGGAGCGGTACAGGTATGCTTCTGCCGATTGCCCGCCCGCCCGTTCGCCCGCAACGCGAGCAATGCCCACCAGCGATGGGCCAACCACTTCGACCTGCCCCGCCTCAACTACATGGCACGATACGCAGTTGGGCGAACCTGTCAGGCGTAACGTATTGAGAAACAGTTCGCGTCCGGTTTCGGCATTGCCGGGTACAGGGGGATCGCTATTGATCAGGTCAACGCGTTGCGCCGGATCAGCGCTCTGATTACCACATGCGGTCAATCCTACCAGCAATGCGCCGAGGAGCGCCAGGAGGAACCAGCGGGTCTTGCTCATGGGTTTATCTTTCCAGGATGCAGGTTGCACAACATTACGAGTGTGCTGAATATTCCGGTTGCATTGTAGCATACCCATTCAATAACAACGGCAACCGACAGGCCCGACAGCGCGCAAAACGGTAGAGAAATAGCATGTATTGCGTTCATAAAAAACCACCCACAGCAGCGATGAGGTTGTGCTGTAGGTGGCGTATCATTCGTTCTGGGGGTGATCACACCGACACGGTTTCATCCTGGCGTGCAGCGGGCACCGTAAGCTCGCGGGCTGTTTCCGACAGCATCGGCGCAAGCATCTTCTGCATTGCCATCACATGCTGGCAGGTACCCCAGTTGGCAAAAAACTCACAGTCACATGTCCAGCGGTCGTCACGCAGGCTAATCTCATGAGTGCTGTTGCTGCCGTGAAAGAGCGCCCGCAATGCGCTGATGCGAACACGTTCCGGCTCGCGGGCATACATACGCGCTTTTTCAATCTTGCTGATCATATCCGAATACATCGGAACGCCTGTGTCTTCGTCAAGCTGACGGGCTTCGGGGGTAAGCATCTGGTCGAGGATGCGCTGCAAGGCCATCACGTGGGGGCTTGCCTGATGCACGTGCTCAGCATCTGCGTCGTGGCTCCAGACGCCATTATGGAGTTCAATCAGGTGGGTATGGTTGCCGCCCACAAACGTTGCCGTGAGGTCGAGGATATCAACCCGTTCGGGTTGTTGAGCATAAACACGGGCTTTTTCAATCTTTCCGATCAGATCTGAATGCATAGGGGGTGCCTCCTTGGTACACTATAAGCATGTGAAAAGCAAGCGGTAGCTGCCTTCATAATGCAATCTATACCGACAAACAAAGAAGGCGGCACAGATCTTTCGTATCTGTTACCGCCCCCTGGGTACTACGTGTATACGTACATATGTATTTGAAACGTCCAAGCATGTGCTCCTTTACAACGATGCTGGAAGAGGTGCTATCGCAAGGTTGTTGCAATTATACCCCGCCGCTTCGGTCGGGTCAAGTGACCTATCACACATGTATGGAATGCTAACTGATTGGGGGGTTGCGTGGTGAACCCGGATGTGCTATACTCTCCTGAGTGCATTTTCCCCCACGCGGGCGATTAGCTCAGTTGGTTAGAGCGCATCGTTCACACCGATGAGGTCAGTGGTTCGAGTCCACTATCGCCCACCACGCTGGTTGTTCCGTGCCAATTGTTCCCCTGCTGCCCTACTTGCCCTCTTTAGCGGCCCCCTGATTCTGGACTGCCAACCGTGCGGCATCGCTGCGTGTCCAGAACTGCCACAGCCAGCCACGCCTTGGTGCGATTAGAAAAGTAAGCCCAAACAGGGCGGTACACATCAGCACAATCGCTGCGCCCGATGCCACACTGATATAGTACGACAGGTACAGCCCTGCAAAGCCGGAGAAAGCCCCGATGCCCGCCGCGAGTGCCATTACAACCGGCAGCCGCCGCGTCAGCAGCAGCGCCGTAGCAGGCGGCGTGGTGAGCATTGCTAGCATCAGCGCTACCCCAACTGTCTGCATCGCTACCATAATCACAACCGCCACCAGCACCAGCAGCAGGTAGCTCAGGAAGGTGACCGGCAGGCGCAGCGTGGTTGCATGCACCTCATCGAAGGCCAGTACAACCAGTTCTTTGTACAGTGCAAAGACAATGAGCAGCACCAACACACCAAACAGCGCAATCCGCCACAGGTCGCCATTGGACACACCCAGCACATTCCCAAACAAAACATGCACCAGATCCGAGGCGAATGTACGGATAGTTGAGATAATCGCAATGCCGAGCGCAAACATTCCCGCAAACACAATGCCAATTGCGGTATCTTCGCTCAGGTTGGTGCGGCGGCTCACCATGCCAATACCGAGCGAGGTGAGGATTGCCGCGCCCAGACCCCACCAGAAGATGACATCACTATCACCATCGCTCTGCAAAAAGCCAATTGCTACCCCCGGCAAAATGGCGTGCGATAGCGCAAACCCCAGGAACGACATGCCCCGTAGTACCACAAAGGTACCCACCACCGAGCAGACCACGCCCACCAGCATGGCCGCTATCAGGCCACGCACAATAAAGGGGAACTGCAACGGCTCCATGAGACTATTCAATAGTTCCATACAGACTTCACAGGCTTTCTAATACCGTATGTAAAGCGCACCAGCACGTGCTAGTGGCGGTCGTGCAGCAGCAGCACGCCCTGGTCAGTTTCGATACGGTGCAGATGGGTGCCATACGCCGCTGCGAGATTTTCACCCGTCATCACCTCTCGCGCACTGCCGATGCCCACCAGACGCCGATTAAGCAGCATCACACGCTCGTAGTGCTCAGCATCGGCGGCTTCGTTCAGGTTATGGGTAGCAACCAGGATCGTCACACCGTGTTGATGAATATCGTCAATGATATGCAGCACCTCTTCTTGCGAGCGCAGGTCGAGACCCGTCACTGGTTCATCCATCAGCAAAATCTGTGCCTCCTGTGCCAGTGCCCGCGCAATAAAGACCCGCTGCTGCTGCCCGCCCGATAGCTCCCCAATCTGACGGTCGGCCAGGTCGGTCATCCGAACCATCTCCAGGCAGGTCTGCACCAGTTCGTGGTCGCGGCGGCGGTACCAGCGCAACAGCCCCACGTGTCCAACCCGCCCCATCAGCACCACGTCGCGCACCGTTACCGGAAAAGCCCAGTTGATCTGGGCGCGTTGTGGCACATACGCCACTTTCGCGCAGCGTTCGTGCAGATGCCCGCAGGCCCGCACTGTGCCCCGGTTGGGCTTGATCAGACCCGCAATCACCTTGAAGAGCGTACTCTTGCCCGCCCCATTCGGCCCCACGACGGCCACCCGTTCGCCAGCGGGTATTGCAAATGAAATATTGTCAAGGGCAAATGTCTGCTGATACAGCACGGTGAGATGCTCAACCACCAGCACGGCATCCTCAGCCGTCGCGCCCGATTGTATCGCCATCGGTTCGATTCTTTCTGATACGATCTGGACATGCCAAACATCGCGGCACGAGCCACAATGACAGCGTTGATACAATGTATCATAAGCCTGTGCCACAGCTTTGTCAAATACGGGTGCGTCTTATGCAGCACGGTGCGGCCCTGCTGCCACACCCTGGAGAGCGCTCATCAAATCTGGCTGCTTTGAGAAAAAGAGGAAGCGGGCCGCCCACCTTACGATGTGGTAGCCTCGCGCTGTGCTGCATACACCCGATTGCGCCCCTCGGCTTTGGCGCGGTAGAGCGCCTGATCTGCGGCGGCAATCAGGCTATTGATGGAGGTGCCGTGCTGTGGAAAAATCGCCACCCCGAACGAGGCCGTAATCCCCCCCAATACTCCACGCTTCAAACTCTACCTCTAGCTGTTCGGTGGCCCGCCGCAATTCTTCGGCGTGATGCACGGCCTCATCCTGGTTCACATTGGGCATAATCAGTACAAACTCTTCGCCGCCCAGCCGACAAACAACCGATTTGCGGCGGGTGCTGGTCTGCAAAAGGCGGGCAAACTCGCGCAGCACGGCATCGCCTCCATCGTGGCGGTAGGTGTCGTTAAAGCGCTTGAAGTGGTCAAGATCAACCAGGATCGCGGCAATCGGCTGCACCTGCTGCACAGCCTGATTGATTTCTTGCGAGAGCATCTCATCGAGGTAGCGCCGATTGTACAACCCAGTCAGCGAGTCGCGGATAGCCTGCTGCTTCAGGCGTTCTTGCAGGCGCAGGTTGGCAAACGTCAACGAGAGCATATCGGCAACGTTTACCGCCAGATACTTCCAGTGCTCACGCGCCGCGCCCACCGCCGAGGGCGAATTGCCAAGCACCAGCATCCCAAGCGTTTCATTGCCAGAAAACAGCCGGATACAGAGACCCGCCGCCAGGCCATAGGTGCCCCGCATCGCGCAGCAGTTTGTTATTCTGTCGCCATTGTCGGTACTGGCCCCACCCATCCCTGTACATTGATTGGTGGGCAGGCGATCCGGTGGCTTGGGTGTGCCCCACGCGGCCATCCGTTCAAGCGTGGTGGTATCGTCGCGCAGTATATAGATCGCACCAGCGTGATCGGGGAACATCCGGCTGAGGAACGGCAAACTGAGCGTGCTTGCTTCATCTAGCGAACGCGCCCGCTGCAACAGGCTATTCATCCGATGCAGCAACGACATCTGCTGTGAACGTTGCTCCAGTTCGGCCACCGAGCGCGTTAGTTGCAGGTTGAGGTTCCGCAGGGTCGCCTCGTTCTGCTTGCGTTCGGTGATATTCCGCACCACGCTACACAGATACGCTTTGCCGTTAATTTCCATATAGGTGGTGGTGGTTTCCACATGGAAGCGGCTCCCGTCCTTGCGATGATGAATATTTTCGTAGGTAGTTGAGCCGTTGCGCTTGTAGCGTTCCCAGCGTTGCTGCCACATCTCCAACGAAAGGGTCGGGTCAAGATCCATCACATTAACGCCCAGCAACTCGCCCGCCTCAAAGCCGGCCATCAAGCATGCCGCATCATTTACATAGACATGTTCGCCCGCCTCGTTGAGCCAGTACACCCCATCCACCGACTGATCAAGGGCAATCTGCGACAGTTGCAAAATATCGCTGACTTGCGCTAGCAGGAGCCGCAATGCGGCGGGGTCGCTCATATTGCCCGCAAGCACGCGATGTACTTCTTGCACAGAGTAATGCAAAATACTGAATTCCTGTTGTTCCTGTCGCGTTCTGATAGTGTGTGACACACTGTTTTCTCCGGTGTCGCCCTGTTCCCGCACGCGTACCAGGACTGCCAGAGAGTTCGTGAGCGGCATGGCTGCGATGACAACTATTGATACGTTTTGCCCGCCGTTATGATAAACGTGGGGTACAGCTTATTTCTGATAAAGCACTGATATAATCTTACTATAGTATATCATGTACGGCCTTGTTTAGCTTTAGAGTGCCTCTTCCCAGAGCATGTCCGGGTCGAGCGGATAGACCGGACGCCGCACCTGACGAAAGGGCAGGTGTCGATAGCCTGATTCACCACACCGGGGCTGAGCGCTAACAACGCGAGGGGCGCGGCCTGCTGCAAGTCGGGCACCAGGTAGCCAATCTTCACTACCACAATCTTATATGCGCGTGGCTCCACCCCCATGCGGCGGAAGTCGTCCAGATAATGAAACGGCTTGCGGCGCTCGGTGACAATCACATCGACCGTCCCCACCCGCAATACTGCCTGTGTTCCACCCACCACATCGGCCCCCAATGCCTGCACGGTGCCTGTCACGGGCAGCGGCTGAGCATGGATCTGGTCAAGCTTGCCACCAAGCGCTACCTGCA
>JAAUSQ010000245.1 GCA_012033195.1 Chloroflexaceae bacterium | reverse complement strand
TGCGGGAGTCGACCCCCCCCCATAACTTTGGGCGGTGTTGACGGTTGTCCAATCTTCACGGCCTGGATCAACCCGTTCGGGAGAAAAACACACAAAGAAATCTTTCGCCCACGGTGCAATCTGTGTCCCCCTCACACAACCGCGGCAAAATAACCTCCGTTGTCGTGCCGGGATATGTTGTACTTTCCAGCACAATAAGCATACCCGCATGCAAGTGATGGGCAATTTCATTCGTCGCATGCACAATATATGAAATATCCGGGTCTCCTGTCTTATTCAACGGAGTCGGAACACAAATACTCACCGTATCGCACGCTGCCAATACACGAAAATCAGTCGTTGCACGAAACATCTCAGACGAAACCAGCGGTGCCAGACGACTCGATGGAATATCCTCAATATACGATTCGCCGCGATTGAGCAGATCAACCTTGTTCGCATCAACATCAAACCCAACAACGCGATACCCCGCCTCGGCAAACACAACAACGAGCGGCAACCCAACATAGCCTAGCCCAAGCACAGCAACTTGAGCCTGGCGAGTTTCAAATTTTTGCAGTAACTCTGCGACGATCTTAGACATATAACTCCATCATACACGGCTACAAACAATATGGTACTAGACACAAGGTATAACCTTGTGTCTAGTACCATATTACCACTCTTTTTATTCTGTTCTACAAAGCACAGAGCAATGGTATGAGGGGCAACAGCCCCAGGTGTTCGCTCTCTGCCATCTCATCTTGATTGCTCGTGTTGACCATAGGGGGTACGCATCTGCTCTTCGGCATACAAGACAAGATCGTTAAACGTATTCGCGGAATCAGGAAACGATGCAATCCCTGCACGCACCGGCAAACGTAAACTTTCAAGAACATCGGTACGAATACGGTTTACAAGGACACGCGCTCCCTCCGTATCCGTATCTGTGCAAAGAACAATAAAACTCCCTCGTGCATCACGTTCAATGACCATGTCCGTCAAACGGGCATTCTTTTTGATAATACGCCCCAGACACAGCGACGCATACCGATCCATCATTGTTTCTTGCACTTCTTCAATCACCCGATTCAGCGAGATATCCACCAGATCAGGGTCTACCTCAACGACCACGACTGACAAAGGGTGCCGATACCGATAACTCCGCGACATCTCAATCTGCACATCTTCCTTTGCCAGATCAAGCCGTGGTATGCGTTGTTTGACATCGCCAAAAAAGAACTCCTCAACCGCTAATTCAAAGTCATCTAGCCCACAGGCAAAATCACGCGAGATATACACCGTCAGAAGCAAGAGCGTTACGTCTGAAATCAGTACAAACGTAGATATGCCACCGAAAAATGCAGCTTCTCGTGCAAAGAGAAATCGTACAAGCACATATATCGCTCCCCAGAACGCAAACAACAGATTGACCGCCGACTTTCGCAGCAGAGGAATACTCGTTGTCAACACAACGATACTCACTTGAATAAAAAACACAATATAAGGCATGTTCTGAAACGGAGATTTGCCAATTTCAAATCGTTCAATGTAGTATGATAACGCAAGAGTCACAACCAATGCGATAAATGTTCGACGAAGCCGTACCATCAGCAATAACCTTTCCTGGGCAGCAAGCCGTTCAGTGAACAAACAGAAACAGACAAAACCAGCATACGATGAGACATATTATGTGTCAAGATAGTGACATAGAAAAAAACGATAGTTGTCATCGCTTTTCTCATTTACTTATCTCGAAACAAACGTGCCCACGTAGCCAGTGCCCCAAAAAACAAAAAGTTCATTCCAAAATCTGCAAAACTCATCGTAAAACCACCAGACTCAATACATGAAAACAGTATGCCACACACAACGGGAAAAGCCTGCACACATGCACTCCGTTCCAAAAAAGTCACGCATATGTCATCGTCTCGTTCCCATCCTGGCATCATCGCCAGCACGAGTGCCAGCCCAACACTCCCACCAACAATACAGATACGTGCCCAGGGGACGATAGCATCAAACGGATCAAACATCCGAACAAGCTCCAGAGGTGCAAAACCAGCCGGGTCATACGCATAAAACGGAAGCGTACACCCAGCCCACACAACGAGCGACCAGCCCACACTGCGAAGCGCAGCACCACGCCCGGCCATATGGGAAAGCGCAGCCCCCATCAGTGGTACCAACAAAAGAAATTGTACCCGTGATGACAAACCAATACCAAACAGCGTCGCCGCACAAACGAGGCGCAGCCCCGAAAAGCGTGGTGCTGAACGTTGCATAGCCCCAATCAAAAACAATGAAAACGATACGACATAGAGATTATTGGCAAGCAAATCTCCCCCCGTAACAAAACGTTGCCAGAACACGGGCGAGAACAAAAGAATAACCCACCACAACACAAGCCCGCGCATCGTCGTACCGAGCAACCTGCCTGCCACCACCACAAATATGCCAGACCAGACGATATTCTGGTAGGCACTAGTTCCCATCAATACAAATGGAACCGCCAGAAACACTGCTCCGGGCAGTTTCGTAATTGGCCCATCTAAGTATGTGCGTGGGTAATACGGATAACGTCCATGCAAGAGTTCTGTCACAGCTATATTCAACGCATCATCATGGTCGCTCCCTGGCCCGATGCGTCCAGAATCAGCCAGTGGGTACACCACAACAAACAGAACGAGCAACACACCACATGTGAGACCAAACAGCGCATAGACAAGCGTCCTGGGGAGCCGATACACACGTTCCCATGGAATGTATCGGAGACCGAGACCGAGCACCACACATCCACCGGCGAGATACACACCGACAAACCAGGTGCCAAGAAATTTTTGTACAATTCCTAAAGAAGGAACGAATAGCGATACTCCTAGCCCAATAAACAACCCCCTATTGTGCGAAAAAATCTGTTTCATTGCCTATCTGTCCTTGCACTATACTGTTGGTTGTACACATTTTCACAAGCGTATCTACCAGATACAAGTGTACAAAACAGAAACCCGTCTCTACAAAACGAAACAAACACACATGCATAGAACAAGAAATGATGTTATTGTATATACAGACACCGGTACTTGTGTATCAAAATCACTATGACCTGACGTATTTTAAACCAGCACGGCCAACCAAGCCAGGCAACAAAAAGTCTCCTACAACCTGTAAGAAAGCCACAAAACACGAAAAACTAGTTCCTCTGCCCTGCACCGGGCAAAAATGAACAGACACCCCACAAAAGCAACCAACGAGGTCGCCACAAAACACCCCAAAAGTACTGGTCCAGTACTGGACCGTACCAGTACTGGGGAAACATATTGACGAAGCAAAGTACCATGTGGTATCTAGTACCTCTCCATCTGTGAACATCCTAATGAGTGTCTATGCGTTAGTACCCTGGACGCACAAACTCGTGACGATACCGGGAAACGTTTTTCAGGGAAACAGTGCAGCAACATGCCCATTCCTATCATCTGTCCATTCTCTGTATGACAAGCTCAGCACCCTGCCAACCATACATATCTAGCCGGACACTCGCAGCACAGAACAAGCACGAGAGCCGCAACCGCTATGGTACTTTGGTACAGAATACGAGTAGTACTTGTGCCCATCGTGTTCAGCAATACCGAAACTTCAGTACCATATATTTCTAGTACCTTAACGTTATCTTAACCTTATTTTTCAGTCAATCTTAACGTTTTTTAACCTAGTGCATGATCAAACTAAATCTTACGTTCCGGTTAAAATCCATTTAAAACGAGTTTTTTCTGCGATTTCGCTAAAAAACCTATTGACATCTGCTTCTCAGCATGGTATATTATGTGTGGCTACAGAATACATTGCAGATAGTATACAAATTGTTAATAAATAGTTAAAATCACGGTTTGGCAGGTTTACAAAGTAAGGAGTTATGAAATGATGTCATCACAAGCAATCCAGCAGACACGCAGCATTGCACAGCAGCCAGCAACGAAAAAAGCACGCTCGTTCACATACGAAGCAAGCTTGAACATTAAAGAAGTTCTTTCGTTTTACGCCAAGCGTATTACAGACATTGTCTTGGCAAGCATGATGCTGGTAGCCTTTGCACCAATTATGCTGGTGGTTGCCATACTCATCAAACTCGACTCCCCAGGGGCTGCACTCTTCATCCAGAAGCGTGTGGGTACCAAGCGAACCCTGCGCCGCGGTCTCCTGACATGCGAAGAGCAAGTCTTCGGTTGCTACAAGTTCCGAACAATGAAGCAGAATGCTGATAGTGCCATTCATCAGGCACACATCAAAGCCTTTATCTCAGGCGAACTTGAAGGCTCCAATGATGACAAAGCCAAGTTCAAATTAAACCGCGA
Source organism: Chloroflexaceae bacterium (assembly GCA_012033195.1). Classification (GTDB taxonomy): domain Bacteria; phylum Chloroflexota; class Chloroflexia; order Chloroflexales; family Chloroflexaceae; genus JAAUSQ01. Next base: position 2,808 of record JAAUSQ010000245.1, on the reverse strand, counting down.
TCCGCGCATCACACGGCTGGGTCACATCCTTCGCAAGACCAGCCTAGACGAATTGCCGCAATTGTTCAACGTTATCAAAGGTGAGATGAGCCTTGTTGGGCCACGCCCCGTTCCTACCTACGAAGTTGCCGAGTATGACTTGTGGCACCGCGAGCGACTCGCCGCCCTTCCTGGTATCACTGGTCTCTGGCAGGTTGAAGGTCGTTCACAGGTTACATTTGAGGATATGGTTCGTATGGACATTCGCTACATCCGCAATCAGTCACTTGTGTATGATATCAAGCTCCTCTTCCTGACATTCTTTGCAGTCCTTGCAAGCAAGGGAGCAAAATAAACCATATCCAATGTTGTATTCTGTGCGATGACATCATATAATACCTACATAGACAAGGTGATACGCCCGCAGGTTAGTTAATCTGCGGGCGTATCATTCTAGGGATACCTGTTTACAGACAAGAAGCAAGATGGAGTTTGGGGCAAAGACCCGGCACCATATCTCCCGCATCGTGAACAGATACCCACAGGGTCATAATAAAGGGGATAAGTCTACTGAATATCATTATGGAGAAGTCATGGCTGAGAAACCTGCTATTGGCATAGCCGTTGTAGGATGCGGCTACTGGGGTATCAACTACGTCCGAGTCTTCAGCGAACTCCCCAACTCACACGTCGTTGCTGTGTGCGATATGAGCGAAGAACGCCTCAATGTAGTCAAGCAACGCTTTCCACAGGTTGAAGTCGTCAAGTCTGTTGATACATTGTTCGACATTCCCGGCATTGATGCAGTTGTTATATCCACTCAAGCATCTACCCACTACGAAGCAGCTAGTCCGTGTATTGCAGCAAAGCGACATGTCCTGATCGAAAAACCCATCACAATCACCACCGAAGATGCCCAAAAGCTCATGGATGAAGCGGCAGCCGCACAAGTTACGTTGATGGTTGGACACACCTTTATCTACAACTCTGGTGTACAAAAAGTCCGTTCGTATATTGACCAAGGCAATCTCGGTCACATCTACTACATGTATGCCCGTCGAACCAATCTTGGTCCCATTCGTCAAGATGTCAATGCCCTCTGGGACCTTGCAACTCACGACGTAGCTATTTTTAACTATTTGCTCAACACCCCCCCCAAATGGGTCAGTGCCGTCGGGTCAAATATCTTACACCGCGAGCAAGAAGATGTCGGCTTCGTCGCTTTGAGCTATGGCAACAATATTCTCGGCCACATTCACGCAAGCTGGGCCGACCCCAACAAAGTACGTGAAGTTGTCGTCGTTGGGAGCGACAGACGTGTTGTTTTCGACGACACCAACCCGCTCGAACGCGTGCGTATCTTCGAGAAAGGTGTTACCACCGTCTCCGAAAAATCCGCAGATAGCTACGGCGAATACAGCTTGCTTATGCGAGATGGCGACATCATTAGCCCCAAAGTCGAAGTCAGCGAACCATTGAAGAACCAGTGTCGCCACTTTCTCGAATGCGTCATGAACAACCGCCGCCCAATGACCGGTGGACAAGAAGGTCTCGACGTGGTCAAAGTTATGGCAGCCATTAATCAATCAATGAAGAGCAACGGTGTCCCTGTTGAATTGTCGTAACGCATAGCTTGATGAAAGGGTTTTTATCGTGAATACGACCATGAAGGTTCCATTTGTAGATCTAGGTGCCCAGCGTGATAGCATCCAAGAAGAAGTCCACGAAGCAATGGCTGGCGTGCTCCAACGCACCGATTTCATTCTTGGGCAATCAGTCAAGCTCTTTGAAGAAGAATTCGCAGCCTATTGTGAGGTCAAGCATGCCATTGGTGTCGATTCTGGCACATCGGCACTCGAACTCGCATTGCGTGCTTGCGACATTGGCCCAGGTGACGAAGTTATTACGGTTGCCAATACCTTTATCGCAACAACGCTCGCTATTTCGTGCTGTGGGGCAACGCCCGTGCTGATAGATATAGATCCCCAGAACTACAACATGGACATCAATCTGCTTGAAGCAGCCATCACCGAGCGAACCAAAGCGATCATGCCCGTGCATCTCTATGGGCAACCAGTAGATATGGATGCGCTCCTTGCTCTTGCCAACAAGCATAACCTGAAGGTCATTGAAGATGCAGCCCAGGCACATGGTGCCCGCTACAAAGGGCGACGCGCCGGCTCAGCCGGCCATGCCGCAGCATTTAGCTTCTACCCAGCCAAAAACCTCGGTGCATATGGCGATGGCGGCATTGTTGTTACGAATGACGATACCATTGCCCACAATGTCGAAATGCTCCGCAACTATGGGCAAACAAAGAAGTATCACCACCAGATGAAAGGGTTTAATCGTCGTCTCGACACACTTCAAGCAGCTATCTTGCGTGTCAAACTCAAGTATCTCGACCAGTGGAACGCCAATCGTCGCCAGCATGCCACACGCTACAACGAACTCTTGACACACAACGGCATCGTGACCCCACAGGTTATGGATTACGCCGAACCTGTCTGGCATCTCTATGTGGTACGTGTAGACAACCGCGAAAACTTCCAGAACTATCTTGCAGAGCGCGGTATCTCAACAGGCATCCATTACCCCATTCCAATCCACTTGCAGCCGGCGTACCTTGACCTGGGCTACCCCGCGGGCAGCTTTCCGATCACCGAGTCGTATGCCGACACAATTGTTTCGTTGCCCATGTTTCCCGAATTGACACCGCAGGCAATTGAGTATGTTGTCGAGAATATTCATCAATTCCTAACCAATACATAACACTCCTCAAGAATCACCTGTTATAATGGATCTGATCCCCAATTCAAGGGGAGATCG
>JAAUSQ010000244.1 GCA_012033195.1 Chloroflexaceae bacterium | reverse complement strand
CGAGAAACTCGCTCGGGGAAGGTCGATAATCTACGCTCAGCCATGAAGACCACCGAGGTCAAGTCACCGAAAGGTCAGTTCGTCCTTTTCATGCTCGATCCCTTTCCGCCCGGCTTCAAGTTCAACGAGTGGGAACTGAAAGGCGTACCGCTGCGGGTGGAGATTGGCCCGCGTGATGTGCAGCAGGGTACGGTGGCAGTGGCCCGCCGCGACATCCCCGGCAAAGAGGGCAAGCAGTTTGTGCCGCAGGCCGGACTGACCGATTATCTGACGGGCCTGCTCGCAACAATCCAGCAGAGCCTGTACGACCGTGCGCTGGCCTTCCGCACCGCGCACACCTATGATGTCAGCACCTACGAGGAGTTAGCCGAGGCCATCGAGAAAGGTTTTGCGCGCTGCTACTGGGCCGGCACCACCGAAGACGAGGTGCGTATCCAGACCGACCTGAAGGCCACCACCCGCGTTATTCCCTTTGAGCAACCCGACACGGCGGGGCGCTGTGTGGTGACAGGCCAGGAGACAACGCAGCAGATACTCTTCGCCCGCGCATATTAGCACAACCAAACACGGGAGACGCGGCTTGCAGCCACGTGCACCCACTGCACGCATTTGCTGCATCATCCGTGATGGGTAACAGAGGTGCGTGCCCTGCGCTGGCAGCGATTATATCACGTTAGACAAAAGAGTATGCCTAGTCTACATTCCAGCTTGCAAGTCGCTTTTGGCATTCATCACGGGGCAAACGGCTGCCATGATCAAGCATTGCTTGTAAAGCGGGTACGGCAACGGAAGGTGAGATGGTCTGGTGCTCTACGAGTTGATCAAGCACCCACAGCGTTCCATGGACTTTGACACCCTCGTTTTCCGCTACTTCACGTAAATGCCTATCACCAGTCAACAGCAGGCCTGTGGTTGCTTTTGCAAGGACAAGCGCAAAGAGATCGTTGATACCTGGCTTGGGATAGTGCACGCGCATACGTTCCACTTCCCGCACCTGTTCGCCTGGTAACTCCAACACCTGCAACCCGTACCCTTGCAACGTTACGCCGGATGGTTCATTGAGTTCAACAATGACGACATCCGGCGCAAGTATCCTATAGGGCAAATAAAAAACCTTTGGGAGCACTCCTCCGACATACCAAGTCGATGATAACGTTGGTATCAATCACACAGGACAGCGGGAGGTTCGCCATACCGTTCTGCTTCCTCTTGCCGAAACTGCGACAACGGCACACCGAATAATTCAGCGGCTCGTCCTTCTGAGATAACATCTTCAGTCAAGGCGCGTATCACCAGCATCTTGAAGCGCTGCGGTTCTTCTGCGGGAAGTGGCGCTCCTGGTTCTTCTCTCTTCCATCCATTCTTGTTAAATATTTTGAAAAGCGATTGTGCGCTTTTCGCGGTGAGAATCCCCAAGTCTTTAGCGCGGTATATCGACGCCTGCATACTGATACCATATTTTCGTTTCAGGTGCCCCAATTCGTACATATCGAGATTTTGTCGTTGATCACCTAATTCCTGTCGTGCCGCTGCTGGAGGGAGAAGCAACGCACCAGCAAAACGATTTGCTAGCTTTTCGACCTGGTTATTGTCAAGGTGCTCATTGACATCCATCACGAGATGACCCAGTTCATGAGCAAGACAAAAACGCTGGCGGTCGCCTGGTATCCCGTGTTTCACAACAATCACCGGGATAGTATCATTTGCCCAGAGGGTCAACGCATCGAAGCCGTCTGGCCCATCTATCACCCCGACCTTTATGCCGTGGTCTTCGAGCAGTTCCAACACATTTTCAATCGCATCTTCTCCTACCTTCCAGTGTTCACGTAAGCTTGATGCAGCTTGCTCAGCATCTTCAACTGAACTGACGGGATAGGATGCAGGCAGGTCGGGTGCCCGCTGCACCTGGAGCAAATGTTCAACTTCGATATAACGCTCAACCCATTCTTGAACCTGTGCGATAATACGTTCGCACTGCGATTCGCTCAGTGATGCACGCCGCCGATACTGCGGGGCGCTTAACCGGATGCGAGCAGTCCGGAAAAAATACTCAATAGACACCTCTAACGCTCGTGCCAAACGAAGCAATACCCCCGAACTCGGTACATCCTCATTCCGTTCATACTTGGAAATAGCCATCGCACTTACACCAACGTTGCTAGCGAGTTGCTCCTGACTCATGCCTTCCAAGCGGCGGGCAGACCGTATGCGTTCGCCAATAGTCATAGCCACTACCTCCTTCGTTCGGTTTAATTATAGCAAAAAAAAGCCAGTTTGTAAACCGCAGTTGATTGTGTTTATGCCATTCGATGAGAAAAACAACCGGTCAGCCATGACTGTGGAAAGCATTTCATAGGACGAGCAGCCTACAAACACCACTACCAATGCAGAAGTAACCCATCGTCATTCCTCCGCGCAAATAATTCCCTTCGTAGCCCTTTAAGTGGCAGTAGAGGAAACCGCGCCCCCCTTTCTGTCTTGCAATAATCGAATGCCTATGCTAAAATTCAATATATGAAAATTATCGCACAAATCAAACTGCCCTTTCTGCAAAAGCTGGTCTACCAGGATGTACGCGAGCAGTTTGATTTGTCGGCACAATTGACCCCGTGCCCGCGCGCATCCGATCTGCGCTCCCAGTTTCAGAGCTTCGGCCCCACCCACTGCGGCATCAGCGCTTGCTGCACCGCCATGCCCGCCGCCAGCAATAGCCGCTCGGTGCCTGGATTACCAACAATCTGTACCGCAACCGGCATACCATTGCCCGAAAAGCCGACCGGCACCGCTAGCCCCGGCAGGCCCGCCAGATTGACCCACGTGGTGTAGCTGTTGGTGAACAGCGCCGACCACGACGACCAGCCATGTTTGGGTGCGGTGGTGGGGAAGACCGGGCACACCGCCACTCCCTGCGCTCCAAGCAACTCGCGCACCTCCGCCCGCAGCCGTTCACGCCATGCCGCGCCATCGATACCCGGTGCAAGCCAGGGGCTTGAAAGCAGCGCCCACAGCACCAGCGTCGGCGTTTCAATGCGTGCCCGCCCGCGCAGGGCACGCAGTATCTCGCCCCACGGCGACCAGCGCTCGCCATTGCCAAAGCTGCGATCATACACCTCGCGTTCTTCGGCCCGCCAGTACTTCCCATACGCAAACCCGGCACTATCCGCCCCGCTGGTGCATTGGCGACAGGTTGCATGCCCGCCTGTTCCAGTGCGCGGACTGCTGCATTCACCCCGCCGCGCACCGCGTTGCTGACAGGCAATGTGCCATCACTGAACCAGTAGACCACCCGCTGCCCCCGGAGCACAGCGGTGTCGATTGGTTGCGGGTCGTGTTCGTTCAGCACATCCCAGCCCAGCCCCACATCTTCCACTCGCCGCGCCATTGGCCCAAGCGCGTTCAGGTCGGCAATGCGTCCAGTAATGGGCGGCCAGAAGCCCTCGGTGGCTAGTGCGTTGCTGGTGGGGCGCAGGCCCACTATGCCATTAAACGCCGACGGCAGGCGGATGCTGCCCGCCAGATCGGAGCCGATGCCCAGCGGCGAGCCACCCGCCGCAATGATTGCCGCCTCGCCACCCGTCGAGCCACCTGCCGACCGAGTGACATTCCAGGGGTTGGTGGTTAAGCCAAACACCAGGTTGCGTGTTTCGTAGGCTCCCGCATTGCTCGGCGTATTGGTCTTGCCCAGCAAAATAGCGCCCGCTGCACGCAGCCGTGCCACCAGCAGGGCATCTGTTGTGGGAAAGTGGCCCTCGCGTGAAACAAGGCCACCTGTCGAGCGCACCCCCGCCACATCATAGCTATCTTTGGCGGTGAAGGGCACCCCGTGCAGCGGCCCCCACAGTTCGCCCCGTTTGCGGGCGGCTTCGGCTTCGTGCGCCCGCTGGCGGGCCTGCTCAAAGGTGGGGGTAACAACAGCATTGATCGCGGCGGTCGTCTGTTCAATCCGGCTGATGTGGGCTTCCACCACCTGCACGGGCGAGAGCGTGCCTTCTCGAATGCGGTGGGCCATCTCGGTTGCCGAAAGCTCGGTAATCACTACAAAGCTCCTTGTGCCGTTTATGGCTGATGATACATCTGCTGGTACACCTCGTAGTAGGCCCCTGCGAGTGCCGCTTGGGTGTAGTGGGCCAGCACCCGCGCCCGTCCACGTTGGGCCAGCGCATGGCGCAGCGCAGGTTGCTGCATCAACAGGGCCAGTCCATTATATAATGCATCGGTGTTGCCTTCGGGAAAGACCAGGCCCGCATCGCCGATTACATTGGGGATTTCGCCCGAACTGGAGCCAACCACGGGCACGCCGCAACTCATCGCCTCGATCAGCACGCGCCCGAATTGCTCTTTCCAGTTGGGCATTGTGCGCGAGGGCAGCACCAGTACATCAAGCTGCTGCAATACAGCGGGTACATCGGTGCTGGGCACGGCAGGCCGCACCGTCACCCGTGCTGTTATGTCGAGTTCTTGGACACGCTGCTCGATCTGTGGGCGCAGGTTGCCATCGCCCACCAGCAACAGCCGCACTGTGTCGGGCAGCCGTGCTACCGCCTCCACCAGATTGAGCACGCCTTTTGCCGCGACCAGTCGCCCCACGTAGCCCACCGTCAGGCCGTCGCGGGTTGGTGTGGCTGGTGCAGGTGCAAACAGATCAGGATCAACGCCGAACTGCGGCAGCACCGTGAGCGGCCCCCGGTAGCCGTGTTGTCGCAGAATGTGTGCGGCCTCGTGGTTGCCGGCGATGGCGTGCGCGGCGTGCCGGAAGGCATACTGCTCGAACCAGCCAAACGGCGGCGGGTAGATGCGCTCGTTGTTGGCCCAGTTGAAGAAGCAGCACCGCGCCCCGATTGCCCGCCCCGCCCGTAGCGCCAGAAAGGTTGCCAGATTAAACGACTCCTCATCGATATGGAAAATGTTGGGCCGGATGCGGCGCAGCACCCGTCCGAGCGTGGGGTAAAAATGCAGATGGTGCCGCCCGTTCAGTGCGATAGGCAGCACCTCCATCTGGTAGCCTGTGGTAAAGCGCCGCTCCAACCAGATGGTACCAACCCCTGGCTCGTGCCACGCGGGTGGCACCAGCACAGTCAGTTGCACAGCGGGCAGGCGGGCCAGTGCTTCGAGCTTCTTCTGGTAAGCTCCCGACACCAGCGCCTTCGAGAGCATCACAATTTTCATAGCGCGATTTTTCCTCACTCACACATCAGGCGATAGGTGGACAATCCCCCGGCTCCCCCTTACCAAGCCCACCTGCGCGGGCTGCCCCCCCGCTCCTTGCCCATCGCCTGGATAGTTTTGCGCTTTGCGCTTTGCGCTTCCTCGCGCCCCTTGCCTGCGCTGCGCACTACCCATTCGCCTGCAAGAACTGGCGCATAAAGCCTGCCAGCGCCTCGCACGCTTCCAGCGATACGGCATTGTAGATGGAGGCCCGCATCCCACCTACCGAGCGGTGCCCCTTCAGGCCGACCATTCTGGCGGCGGTGGCCTGCTTTACAAATTGCTGCTCTAGCTCTTCGGTGGGCAGCCGGAACACGATATTCATCAGCGAGCGGCTTTCGACCTGCACCGGGCTGCGGAAGAATTCCGAATGCTCATCAATAATGCTGTAGATCAGGTTGGCCTTGGCGCGGTTCTGCTCGTCAATTGCTGCCAACCCGCCCTGCCCCTCGATCCAGCCCAGCACCAGATTGAGCAGGTAGACGGCAAAGGTCGGCGGTGTGTTGTAGAGCGAGTCGGCTTTGGCGTGGGTGGTGTAGCGCAGGAAAGCCGGCACGCTTTTCGATTCGTCGGCCAGCAGGCGCTCGCGCACCATCACCAGCGTCACACCGGAGGGGCCAGCGTTCTTCTGGGCACCGGCATATATCAGGGCAAACTTTTCGACATCAAGCGGGCGCGAGAGAATGTCGCTGCTCGCGTCGGAGATCAGCGGCACATCGCCCACAGCGGGCACGTGGTGCCACTGCGTGCCATAGATGGTATTGTTTGAGTTGATATGCACATAGGCCGGGTTGTCGCTCAGCGTTAGTTCGTCGTTGCCCGGAATGCGACAGTAGTTCTCGCTGGCAGTCGAGGCGGCTTCGTGGGTGGGGCCAACCACGCTAGCTTCTTTGAGGGCCTTCTCCGACCACGAGCCAGTCATAATATAGTTGGCTGTTTTGCCGCTATGCAGAAAGTTGAGCGGCACCATGGCAAATTGCAGGCTTGCGCCGCCCTGCAAAAACAGCACCTTGTAATCAGCGGGCAGGCCGAGCAACCGCCGGACGCGCTCGTTGGCCTGATTGTTGATCGCTTCGTATTCCTTCGAGCGGTGGCTCAACTCCATCACCGACATGCCGCTGCCCTGATAATCGAGCAGTTCTTGCTGGGCCTGTTCGAGCACTGCCAGCGGCAACGCAGCCGGGCCGGGGTTGAAGTTATAAACACGTCCCATGAAATCACGCCTCCTCAGTCTCAGTCTAAATTTTTGTTCGCGGTGTATACAAGTTCTCTATTATAAAGCACGCGGGTACAACGCAGCAGTTACACGAAGATCCAACGAGGATCGGTATATTTTATGGTAACATCTACCGTTTCCGGGTGAGGTATGCTACTATAGAGATCAATGGTACCGTCCGCTTTGAGCTAATCGTTACAGTATTATTTAGGGACAACCATGCCAATAGTTATTAGCGTTCTTATTTATGTGGTTGCTTGGAGTGCATTTTTAGGTTCACTCATAGCGGCAGCCTTGGGCGTTAGCTTCCTGACAGGCATTCAATCATACTACCCACCTGACCAAAAACAGGTGCTACGTGTAGTGAGCCTCAATCTGCTTGAACCGTTTGTGAATACTATAATTGTTAGTGTGGCAATACTTATCTACTGGATGCTACCCACTACTATTGTAGCGTTGTTGATACCATTAAGCCTCAGCCTGATGTTACCAGGGTTTGTAGTCTGGCGCTCCACAGTTGGTCTGCGTTCAGGGACGTTTCAAAGCGTTTATCAGCACTCACGGAATTTAGTGATTGCACGTGTTGGGTGTGCAGCGCTTACATTTCTGTGTCTCTCTCTTCCACCATTAGCAGTTGTTTTCTTGCTTGCAGCAGTTGGTCTGACATGGTATTCAGCGTCCTGGGGCAACAACCTGCTGAAAACCACCCTCGCCGCCCCGCCCGCGCCCAGGCCAGCGCCAGCGCCCGCCGTATCGATCTCGGCA
>JAAUSQ010000243.1 GCA_012033195.1 Chloroflexaceae bacterium | reverse complement strand
CGCTGCATCCGCTCCACAGCAGCGGTTTCTCGCTGGTGCGTTATATTGCCCACCCCGACCTGCCGCTCAATGACCCGCTGCTGGACGAGTGGGCCGAACGGTTAGCGCTGTGGCTGCGCGATGGGGTGCAGGTCTACTGGTTTATGCACTGCCCCGACGAGAGCCGCTCGCCTGAACTGTGCCGCGCCCTGTACCGCCGCCTGGCCCGCCTGATAGACCTGCCACCGCTGCCGTGGGATGATATCGACGGCGCACGGATGGAGCAGCAGCGGCTGTTTTAGGGGTTGGTGCAAGGCTTACGAGGCTGTTGCAGGAACGGCCTCGTGATGCTGTGTTGCACGAAGCAATTGTTCAATGTTGTCTCCGCGAAATGTAACTCGCCCGTAATAGCCACTGGTTGCAGTACCCGTGATAAATGTGTACGTAATGGCAGTATTGGTTACATTGCGCTGAATAAAGCTATAGGCAAAGCTGAGTTGTGACCAGATAGCATAAAAGAGGGCTTCGACTTCCTGCATCGTTTCCGCTGCTACATCAAGCGTGATGTCAGCTTCGAGCGCACCATCGGCACCATAATGTATCATAACCTGCTCATCCGTAAGATCGAGCACCTTAAGAATGGCAGCATCGAGATCGTAGTACATGCCTATCACCTGCTCACCCTTCTGGAGCCAGCCATCGGAGGCAAGTAGACGTGCAAATGTATCGAATTTAGAGATGTCCATCGTGATACCTTTCCACTCGTCGGCTTATTATCGTTCACCCTTGCTGAAACACGTTTTGAAACTGTTCCCACTCTTCATCCATAAGGACGTGCCAGCGCCCACTTCGATGCCGACGTTCCCAAACTTCAGCAGTGTAATCTACTGTCGTTACGTGTTCGCCGTCGCTTTCAAACAGATGATAACGCCCACGCGGTCCACGCATAATTAACCGACCTGTCTGTTCATCCCAGGCAATACGACCACGTACAACCACCGCAGCATCGGTGAAAGCAGGTTCGGTACGTCTTCCTTCCTGGGCACGCTGCTGGCTATGCTCGGATCGATGCAGATTGCGCGAACCGCTCCCCATATTTGCCGACTCGTCTGTGATCGATGCATCACCATTTTCAGGATGTTCTGGCATAGTTAAACAACCTGCCTGAGTAACATTGATTATGACAACCGCATATTACGAGGCGCTCCTCCACGCCGCACCCTTACTTAATATAGCCCTGCGTCAGCATCAGTTCGGCATTCAGCACCGAGCCACCCGCCGCACCACGCAGGGTGTTGTGGGCCAGCGCCACAAACTTATAATCCAGAATAGGGCACTCGCGCACCCGCCCTACCACCGTTGCCATGCCGTTGCCAGCATCGCGGTCGCGGCGTATCTGGGGGCGGTCGGGTTCGTCGCGCAGCACCAGCGGCGGCTGTGGTGCACTGGGCAGGTTCAGCTCCTGCGGCAGGGCGCGGAAGTCGCGCAGGGCGGCGGTTACTTCGTCCAGGGTAGCCTTGCGCTCAAGCTCTACCGAAATACATTCCAGATGGCCTTCCAGCACAGGTACCCGGTTGCAGTGCGCCGATGTGACAAACGCCGCCGGAACAATCTGCCCATCACGTAGCGTGCCGAGCATCTTCTGTGGCTCGCGCTCCACCTTTGGCTCTTCGCCGCCAACATACGGAATGACATTGTCAACCGCATCGTAGGAGGGCACCCCCGGATAGCCTGCGCCCGAAAGGGCCTGCATACTGACCAGCAGCACCTTGCGAATACCAAACGCATCGACAGCGGACGAAACGCCATCGTGCCCGGTGTCGAGGTGCAGTTCGGATTGGTCACAATCGCCCCACTCCAGCCGCGCTTGCGCCGCTGCACATCGATCAGCGCCAGATGGTCGGGGTTGACTTCGGGAATGAGCAGGGGCACATCTGGCTCCATCCGGTAGCACGATGCATTGGAGCAGACAATATGCCCCGCCACCGCCAATCGCTCCTCAGTTTCCTGGGCCGCATTGCTTGGCAGCGCCGAAAAGACCAGCGGTGTATCAAGCGCGGCATCGCCTGCCAGAATCGGCATATCACGCACACTATCGGGCATCGGCAGATCAAGCACCCAGCGGCCCGCCTCGCCGAAGCGCTGCCCCGCTGTGCGTTCGCTGCCCGTCAGGGCGGCCAGTTCAAACCAGGGGTGGTTGTGTAATAGTTGGATAAACCGCTGCCCTACAGTGCCAGTTGCACCGAGCACGGCAACTCGAATCCGAGCCATAACTCCTCCTCATCGTGAGCTTCATCGCAGATACATAAAGTTACGCTACAGTATATAATATAGCGCTTTTGACCAGTTGGCTATTGTAACGTCAAGTTATATAATGCAGGAGGCGCTGACAGGACGATTGCCAGCCCTTCTGTATAAGGAAAAGGTTGTGAGTACAAGGCGTCCAACACCATCGTCTGCAGCGGACAGCGAGCACCCCCAAGGCCGCACCCTGGATGGTAACTATGCAGGGCGGGCCTATCGGCTCTATGTACCATCGGGCTATCGTGCAGGAAGCCCTGCGCCGCTGCTCGTGATGCTCCACGGTTGTACCCAGACCCCCGATGACTTCGCGGCGGGTACCCGTATGAACACCTACGCCGAGCAACAGCCCTGCCTGGTGCTCTACCCGCAACAGCCACGCACCGCCAACCGCTACCGCTGCTGGAACTGGTTCCTCTCCGTCAATCAGCACCGCGACCGGGGCGAACCCTCGTTGATTATGGGGATGATCTGGCATGTGCTGCACGACTTCAGCATTGATCGTTACCGTATTTATATAGCGGGCATCTCGGCAGGTGGCGCAATGGCCGCGATTATGGCGGCATGTTACCCCGATGTCTTCGCGGCAGTTGCCATCTGCGCGGGTATTCCGTATCAGGCGGCAACGACGCCGATGGGTGCGATGCAGGTGATGAAGCGGGGCAGCCGCGACCCACACTTGCAGGGCGCAACGCTGCTGCGGGCGATGAGGCAGTATCGGCGGGTAATGCCGCTGGTGTTGTTCCAGGGCACTGCCGACGAGGTGGTATCGCCAATCAATGCCGACCACCTGCTGAACCAGTGGCTCTATGCCAATCAGTTCCAGCTTCGGAACGGTACCACCCCGCTCGATACGCTTTCCCCACGCCCAACCCGGATTGAGCGCGGGCACGTACCGGGTGGGCATGCCTTCACCGAATATATCTACACGACCGAACGGGGCCGCATGCTACTCAAACGCTACCTGATTTATGGCATGGGCCACGCATGGCCGGGTGGTGATGCTGCCGGAAGCTACACCGACCCCTACGGCCCCGATGCAAGCCGTCTCATTGTCGATTTTTCCTGGCGCACGCACTGCCCGGTGCAAAGCCGCGTGTAGTGCCCACTGCGCCGCCACCCGTACCCGTGGCTCCTGCGCCACCCGCACCCGTGGCTCCTGCGCCACCGCACCCGTGGCTCCTGCGCCATCTGCACCGGAACCAGTCCCGATTGCGGAGCGCACCCACTGGGTACCCGGCTGGATTCGGCGACCGGTGCAGCGTGTCGTGCGCTGGCTGCGTGCTCGCTTGCCACAGTAGCAGCGGTGCGCTGTCCTTTTTCACCGAACAGGCTGCTGCCGCATTTCGATAAACAGGAGCACAATCAGTGCCAGTTCATTGAGCTTGTTGATATAGCCAATCGGCGCACGCAACCCGAACGCAAGCCACAGCCCGATTGTCAGGGCAGTGTAGCCAATCAGCAGCCAGCGTACGGTTGTAGGATGAGCGGCGAACCAGCGAATAGGGATGTATTGCGGGAAGTAACGCGCTGCCAGCAGGCCCAGGTAGCCAAGCCCGTTGAGGATGAAGACTAGGTCGGGAAACAGGAGTGAAATATGCGTCAGGGCGGTACCCAGCGTCAGCACAATAATCGCGCCACGCAGCACGGGCGTTGTCTGCACCCTCGGCGGTGTCTGTGCCATCGTGTGTCAACCTGTCCTCTCTGGTCTTAGCTAATATCGGTATCGAGCGGACGTTCGGGAATACGCATTACGGCATCGGTCATCCAGCAATCTTCGAAGGGCCAATCTTCCTGCCGCGACAACACAAAGCGGTAGCGCACCAGTTTGCTATCAGCATTGATCACAGATACCTCTATCGTAGCGTTGCCGTTTTCAAACACCGGTTCGCTATAGGTGGCGCTCTCGGCATTCACGAGATCACGGTATTGCGGGTTTTTCACCAGATCGATAAATCGCTCAACCGGGCCGGTCACACGCCGATTAGAAGGCGATGCAAAGCCGAAGGCAGTACGAATGCCGCTATCGGGTGCGGGGATATCGTTGTTTTGCATCGCCGCAACCTGGATACGTACCACATCGGCGGGCGAGAGGTCGGGCGATGGCTGCGGCGGAGCGTCCAGGTTGTTAATCGGGGTCGGCTCTAGCGCCGCCACCGGAAGCTGTGCCGCGCATCCGCTGAAGAGCAGGGCGGCAAGCAGCAGGCCACAGCCGAAACAGACAAGCCAGAAAGAACGCAAGGGATTGGACAGCAACCTCAGCATGATACACTCCTTGTGTACGATAGGGTGGCTTGATACGGCAGGGTAGTAGTTGTATTGTAGAGAGGTTCGCAGCCAGCGTCAAGGCTATCTGGTTAGGCGCACCACCAGAATGGTCATATCGTCGTGTTGCTCGGCTCCATCAACAAACTCGTTCACCACATTTCGCAACTGATTGAGCATGGCATAGGCGCTGGTGGTAAGGATAAAACCTGCAACAGCCGCCTGCATCCGGTCGAAGCCAAACAAGTCACCCGTCGGATTGTGGGCCTCGATGATGCCATCACTCACCAGAACCACAACATCGCCGCGTTGCAGGGAATAGTCACATTGCTGGTACCCAAAGCGTGCCCCCATCCCCACGCCAAGCGGCAGACCACCCGCCTCAAGCCATTCGACAGCGCCATTGGTGTGGCGTACCAGCGGAATAACACCACCCGCATTGGCAACTGTCAATGTCTGGTGTGCGTTTTTAAACTGTATCACACAGAGTGCACAGTTCTGGTTGGTGCTGCGGGTATAGGGTGCCAGTCCCATATCGAGGTAGGTGAGCAGTTCAGCCGGGGTGGTCGTGTTGGCAATAGTGGTGCTAAACATCGTCAGGCTCGTACTCATTAGCAAGGCCGCCGGAAGCCCCTTGCCCGATACGTCCCCCACGGTGAGTGACACTCGCCCATCGCCAAAATCGTGATAAGCATAAAAATCGCCGCCTACCTCACGCGCTGCCACGCTGAAACAGGCCACATCCAACCCGGCAAAGATTGGGGAGGGTGCGTGTAAAGGGCAGCAGACAAAACAGAATGATGCCAGCAAAAAAGGGTGTTCCATACAGGCCCAGCGGGTGGCGGTTGACAATCAGCATAAGCGTAATAATGAGCCACCCCACAAGCACTCCGCTCGCCATAACTATCTCGACCGAAATGCGATTGGAATACCAGTAGGAAACCGCCGCCGTCATCAAGAGGATGCCCACCAGCAGCACCCGCAGCATCCACATTTGCCCGGTTACTTCGGGATACAGGATTGGGTCAACTAGGAAAAAGAGCGCATAAAAGAAGCCTACGATAACCATAAACAGAGGCGCAACCCGTTCGAGGGTGGCTTTGTTTGCAGTGCAAAATGCGGGATAGACCGGGTGGGTGGGGTTGGGCAGTGCAGCGGCCCAGCGTTGAAACACCGCTACCGGCCCGTGGGCCGGCGGCAATTCTTCGGGTTGCAACAGCGCTATCGAGGCTGAACGGTCGTATGCCATGCACGTCCTGATAAAAAACAGGATAAACGCTGCACTGCTGTATGTATCGGATTAGCGCCAAACACCAAACGGCGACGTGAGCGCAAAGCTCGGCCCCAGCACCAGACCCAGCGTCAGGGCAACGCCATAACATATTGGCGCAAGCGCAAAGATATCGGGGCGATGGAGTACCAGTTCGCCACTTGCTGATCGGACAAGCTCGGCGGCACCTGCCGAAGTGACCGCCATAGACACCAGAAAGAGGGTCATCGGAAAAAGTGCCATTTGCAGACCAACAATAATGCCACGTCGCCACGCGTTGCGCTGTATCCGCTCGTAGAAACAGCGGGCCAATCCGGTACCTGCCGATACTAGCAACACCCAGAGTGTTCCACCCAGAAAATTATCCCATGCACGCTGCGGGTCTGCCCACAGAAACGATGCACCAACAATCAGGCCGAGCATTGTGCTTGTGATAAGCGCACTGAGCAGGAAGCTCATACGCTGCCAGGGTAAGGTCATAATCGTCTCTTCTAGTTCGATATGTAGTGGTTCAATGTTGACTTATTAGCTTAAAGAGTTATTCCCTATGCTAATATTCTCATGCATTGCTCTATTGTACCACTACCCTGGCTCATAGCACGGAACAATTAAGGCATACGTTTGTATGCCCAACCCATGCCATAAACGTACCCTGACACAATCCTAACGTCGCCAGATCAGCATAGTATTGCCGCCTTCCATGAGCAGGCGGGTTATGGTTTCGCCATCGCGTGGCTCACCAAAGTAGCTCCCCTGTCCATAGTCGCACCCCGTCGAAAGCAGCTTGATAGCCTGCTCACGTACGGTAATCCCATCAACGGCCACCACCATATTCAGGTTGTGCGCCATCATCACCAGCGAACGCAGCACCTCGACGCTGCGTGGATTGGTTTGCACATCTTCCAGATAACTTGGAGCCAGTTTGAGGCCATCCAGTTCTAGCACATTCAGGTAGTTCATCGGTGCAGCACCCGACCCGAAACCATCCAGAAAGATTGCCAGTTTCGAGGCGCGCAGGGTATGCACGGCCACCTGCATGCCCAGTGCATAATCGGCAAAGATCTGTTCGGGCACTTCCAGGCGGAGCTGATCGGGGTTGATACCCGTTTCTTCCAGCACTTCATCTACCAGCGCTACAAAGTCGGAGCGGTTGATCCGCATACCATGCAGGTTCACATGGACAGGGACTTCTTGCATTGCGGGCAGCGTCTCGTGCCAGCGCTTCAACTGGTGGCACGCCTCGCGCAACCCCCACTGACTGATAATCGTCATCACCTGGGTGCCGGCGGTGAGTTCCATCAGGTCTTTGAACGAGAGCAAGCCGAGTTGCTGGTCGTGCCAGTACGATCATCGCCTCTAACCCGATCAAGCAAGCC
>JAAUSQ010000242.1 GCA_012033195.1 Chloroflexaceae bacterium | reverse complement strand
GGGAATACCGGGCAGCAGCGGCTCGAAGCCACTCAGCAGCAGCAGCACCAGCGGCAGCATGGCAACCCAGGCGATAGAGACTCCATTCTGGAAGCGTTGCACCGCGCCGAAGCGCCGCCCCACCTGCCACCCGGCGAAGATCAGCGCCCCACAAACTACCATCCAGATCCGGTTGGGCAGGCCATAGGCGGCGGTGGGCAATACCGCCAGCAGCAGCAATGCCCCGCCATAGGTAGGCCCGACCAGGCCCACTACATCGGGCCAGATGCCCCAGCTCAGGCCGAGCAGGATGCAGACGATCACGACACACAGCCACACCCGCCACACCTGATCGGTGGGATACTGCCCGACCATCAGCAGTTTGAGGTTGGACGCGATCACGCCCCATTCGGCCTCGGTGAAGGCCCAGGTGAGCGCCACACTCAGGACACTGTATACCAGGTACAGCGCGACCACGGTGAGCAGTGTGTTCAGCCGCGAGTTAAACAGGTTTTGCCGGAGCCAGCGCAGCAGGTTAAACTGCTCACGCGGTGGCCCTGCAGACGAGGGCGACGGGGACGGAGGCGCTACAGTTGCCATAACTATCGCTCCACCAGCCGCACGCGGCGGTTATACAGGTTCATCAACAACGATGTGACAAGACTGATTGTTAAATAACTGACCATAATCAGGCCAATCACCGACACGGCCTGCCCGGTCTGGTTCAGGATGGTGCGCGACACATTAAACAGGTCGGGGTAGGCGATGGCAATTGCAAGGCTTGAGTTTTTGGTCAGGTTGAGGTATTCGTTGGTGGTGGGCGGAATAATAATCCGCAGCGCCTGCGGCAGAATAACCAGTCGCATCATCTGTCCGCCCTTCAAGCCCACTGCCCGCGCCGCCTCGTTCTGGCCTTTGGGGATGCCCTGAATACCTGCCCGTACATGCTCGGCGATAAACGCGCCGGTGTAGGTGGTCAGGCCAAGTAGCAGCGCCGCATACTCAATGCTAATGCGTTGCCCGCCCTGGAAGTTGAAGCGCTGAAACTCTGGCACGGTAAGCACAAACGGCTGCAACACCATCAGGCCAAGCACCCCACTCGCGGCAATGATGAGCGCCGCAATCAGGAACCGGGGACTCTGGGCACCCGTGCGATCCTGGCGTACCTTGAGCACATACCAGGCGGCTCCGGCAACGACGATGCTCGCGAGTACCACTGTCAGCCACAGCATCACGTTGCTGGTCGGTTCGCCTGCGGGTTGCTGGATCAGGCGGGGTTCGAGCCAGGGGAAGGCCAACCCGCGACTGCTGAGGTAGATAGCGCCGGGCAGCGCAATCGACTCGCGCACGACGGGAAGCTGCTGGAACACGCCAAAATACCAGAAGAATAACTGCAAGAGCAGCGGAATATTACGAAAGATGGCAACATAGGTGCGTGCCAGTCGTGCGACCAGCCAGTTGGTGGAAAGCTGCGCCACCCCAACAACAATGCCAAGGATGGTTGCCAGCGCAATGCCGACCAGCGAGACCAGAATTGTGTTGATAACCCCGACTTGAAAGGCGCGCCAGTAGGAATCGATGGGGTTGTAGGGAATGGGGGTCTGGCTGATTTCGAAGCCCGCTGCGAGGCCCATAAAGCCATAGCCCGCATTCATGCCGAGGCTTGCCATACCACTGGTGACATTGGCATACAGAGTGCCCGCGATCAGGGCAACTATCAGCACAAACAGCACCTGTCCGGCAATCGAGAGGAAACGCAAGTCGCGCCAGAACGGTGGCGCTTGATGCGATACGGTTGCTACCTGTTGACTCATGCGTGGTCTTTCAGTCTGGCCGTGTGTGCTGCCTCCGCCCCGCTACAGCGACGGAGACAGCAGCAGTGGCATTAAAGGAACATAACGATCTAGCGGAATGGCGGTGCGTACATCAAGCCGCCCTCAGTCCAGAGCGCATTCTGTCCACGCTCCAGGTTGAACGGTGTATCGGGGCCAAGGTTGCGGTTGTAAATCTCACCGTAGTTGCCGACACTCGAAATGATGTTTACAGCAAAAGCATTATCTAGCCCCACGCCAACACCCAGATCGCCTTCGGCACCGAGCAGGCGGCGCACCTCTGGATTCTCCGATTCCAGGAATTCCTGAATATTCGCGGAGTTGATCCCCAGTTCTTCAGCCTGGATCGTGGCGTACACTGTCCACTCTACCACATCGCTCCAGCGGCTGTCGTTCTGTGCTACCGCAGGGCCGAGCGGCTCTTTCGAGAGCACGGTATCCAGGATAACGTGGGCATCTGGATCGGCGAGGGTAGTGCGGCGGGCTACAAGCTGCGAACGGTCGCTGGTGACGGCATCGCACGATCCCTCATTGTAGGCGGTATAGGTGGCATCGATATCTTCAAACACCAGCGGCTCGAAGTTGATACCACGGGCGCGGAACTGGTCGGTCAGGTTCAGTTCGGTGGTGGTGCCACTCTGCACACAGATGGTTGCAGCATCCAGTCCTTCCAGTTCGGCGATGTCGAGGTCGACGGTGGTCATAATGGCCTGACCATCGTAGAAGGTGGTGGGGCCGAAGTCCATAAACACCGACGAGTCGCGGCTGAGCGTCCAGGTGGTGTTGCGGAACAGAACATCGACGGTGCCAGCCTGCACTGCGGTGAAGCGCTCCTGAGTGCTCAGTGGCACAAACTCAACCGCTTCGGGGTCGTTGAACAACGCCACCGCTACCGCACGGCAGAAGTCGGCATCAAAGCCACTGTACGAGCCATCCGGTTCGAGGTTGCTGAAGCCAGCTAGACCACCATTAACACCACAGATCAGGTTGCCGCGTGCCAGGATCGTATCGAGGCGGCTTTCACCAGCCTGGGCAGCAGGGGCTTCGGCGGCGGGGGCTTCGGGTGCTGGCATCGCCGCAACAGTGGCATCTACAGCTTCTTGAATAGCAGCAGGGTCGGGTGCAGCGGCCTGTCCACCGCAGGCCGCCAGCATCAGCAGCAACACAGCAGTCAGTGCAGCAAAGGTAATGCGTTTCATCGGTTCTCCATTCTGGTTACAATACGGGGCATGAGACGTGTTGCCGAACCATATCGGCTCACGCTCCAGCCAACCTGTTTTGAGCTACCTGATTAAGATGAAGGGTGCAATTGGCAACTTGCTACGGTTAATAACCTTTGAGGTTATCACGATTCTAGCATAGTGCGCCGATCTGTCAATACAAAGTAAAATCTAAAAGTGAGACAGCAAAAATTGTAGTATAATGTTAATAAAGGTTCATGTGTAAACTATAGCATTGAAGATGAGAGCGATGAAAGGATGTGTGGCATGGCGGATGCAACCAAACTGGCACTGCTGGATAATGGGCCGATCATCATTGAAGGTACGTTCAAAATCTACATGGCTGATGGAAGCGAAGTAATGCTGGAAGGCACCAAGGCGGCGCTGTGCCGCTGTGGTGGCTCAAGCAACAAGCCGTTCTGTGATGGAACCCATAAGAAGATTGCCTTTACCACGGTTGTGACACCATCCGGAGAGGTGAAAGAGGGCGAATAAGGTCGCTTGCCCAGTAGCTGTTGAAGCTCCCGCAGGGTTGCCTGTGGGGGCTTTTGTTTTACAGGAAGGCCCGACCGCGCTATAATCGAGCATTGTACCAGTTACAAACCAACAGCGATAAAGGATTGTATGATGAATGATACGCTTCAGATGATGCGCGAACTGACCGAAGCACCCGGTGTACCAGGGCAGGAGCGGGCTGTGCGCACCGTGATGCAGCGCTACTTCGAGCCGTTGGGTGAGATTATGACCGATAATCTGGGGAGCATTGCGTGCCGGAAGGTCGGCAGTGCTGCAAACCCAACCATTGTAGTGGGTGGTCATATGGACGAGATTGGCTTTATGGTGACTCGGATCACCGATGAAGGTTATCTCAAGTTCCAGACACTCGGCGGGTGGGTGAGCCAAGTGATGCTGGCGCAGCGAGTTGAGATTATCACGCGTGCAGGGCCGATCCTGGGTGTGATTGGTTCGAAGCCGCCGCACATTATGCCCGCCGAAGAGCGCAAAAAGCCGATTGAAATCAAAGATATGTATATTGATATCGGTGCCCGCTCGAAGGACGAAGCCACCGAATGGGGCATCCGTCCGGGTGATATGGTGGTGCCGGTGTCGCCCTTCACGCATATGCGCAACGAAGAGCTGCTGCTGGCAAAAGCCTGGGACAATCGGCTGGGCTGTGCGGTGGCGATTGAAGTACTGCGGCAGTTGCAGGATACCCAGCACCCCAATGCGGTGTATGGGGTTGCTACTGTGCAGGAAGAAATCGGGCTGCGCGGCGCACGCACGATGGCCTACCTGACCGATCCAGATATCAGCTTTATTATCGATACGGCCATTGCGGGCGACACGCCCGGTGTTACACCCGACGATGTAGTAGCGAAGGTGGGCGAAGGGCCAGTGGTGTTGCTCTACGATGCAACGATGGTGCCGCACACAGGCCTGCGCGACTTTGTGGTTGACACCGCGCAGACGGTGGGCATTCCGCTGCAATTTGATAAGATGGCAGGCGGCGGCACCGATGCAGGCGCGTTCCATGTCTTCGGGCGCGGGGTGCCGTCGCTGGTACTGGGCACGCCGGTGCGTTATATTCACAGCCACTCATCGATGATGCATATGGGCGACTTTCAGCAACTTGTCACGCTGCTGGTTGCGCTGATCAAGCGGCTGGATGCGGATACCGTGGCGGCACTGAAGGCGAATGCGTAGGGGTATATCTGTATGGCAAGGGACAAGGGGGAGGGACCGTGCAGGCGGGCTTTGTAAATCCTGGTCGAAGACCTTATGCTTCCTTACTCCCTCTCGTCCCCTCATCCAGCGCTGCGCGTATCCAGGCTTCTTCGTCGGCGTGCGTGGCTACCTGCCCATCGAGGCGGGCCGCCCGCAAGCCCTGGAGCAACGTACCAAGCAACGGGCCACGCGGCACTCCCAGCGCTTGCAAGTCGTGCCCATTGAGCAGCGGCACAATATCGCGCAGATGATTGAGGTAGTGGGTAATGCGCTCGTCCACGAGTGGTTGTTCGACAGTTCGGACCACCAGCAGTGCCGCCCGCCCAAATGGATGCAGCAGGGCATCCAGTTCGCTATTGCTCAGGCTGGTCTGGTGTAGCGCAGGCAGACGGTTGTGCAGGGTACCCACGTCACGCAGCAGACGGGCCGCGTCGTTGGGCAGGCGGTAGCGCTCGATCAGGGTGGCGCGGTCGCGTTCGCTGAGCGTGTACGTCAGAATACCCATCTTCAGCAGCGCATCGGCGCTGGGTGGTAGGCGCTGCTGCCACGTTGCGAGGTTGGGGTGCCAGTGCAAGGCTGGGAAGATATGCGGCAGCATGCCGAGGTTCTCAGCCGCATGCAGTACTGCGACCGGGTCGGGTTCGTCGAGGGCAAGGCACACCTCGGTGCGGATACGTTGGGGGGTGGTTTGTTCGAGGAGATTATTGCTCAGGGCCGTGTCGAGCAGGCACGCGTGGCTGGCTCGAAGGGCATCTGCAAGCGCACCGCGAGCCGTAGCCCGCGCAGCATACGGGTCGGGTCGTCGCGGAAGCTCTGTGTGTGTAGCACTCGCAGCACACCGGCTTGCAGGTCGGCCCGCCCATCAAATGGATCGAGCAGACTGGTTGCCGCGAGGGTCGGCGAGTTAGTGGCGGACAGTCGCACTGGCAGCGCCATTGCATTGACGGTAAAATCACGGCGTGCGAGGTCGTCGGTAATGCTGGCAGGCTGGACAATAGGTAGCGCCGCAGGGTGCGGGTAGGTCTCGGTGCGGGTGCGGGCCAAGTCAAGTGTGAGTGTTCCGGCTGCGGTAGGCAGTTCAACCGTTGCCGTTCCAAAGGGCGCATGCTGTGCGGTTACCCGTCCAGCGGTGGCAGTGGCGAGGGCGTGCGCCAGCGCTACGGTATCACCTTCTATGGCCATATCAAGGTCGCGCTTGATAGGCTGCGCCAGCAATAGATCACGCACCACGCCCCCCACCAGCCATACTGCTACATGGTGGGCCTGTGCAAGCGTGGCAACCTGCCCCAGCACCGTGGTGAAGTGCGGCGGCAGGGCATGCAACAGATCTCCGTTTGCGAAGGCGCGTATGGGTGGCATATGTTTCTTGACAGACGACAGGCCGTATGCTAGTATTATCTGCATTGCGGGCGATTAGCTCAGTTGGTTAGAGCGCCACGTTGACATCGTGGAGGTCAGTGGTTCGAATCCACTATCGCCCACCAGGTTTTTTCGCAACTATTACCCGGTTGGTGGGCGGAATAACTGGTACACCACTTCGTTGTTCACCCCCACGAACAATGATTTGTATGGATCAACTGCTCATACAGGGAGCAACTGCACTCCAGGGTGCAGGATGTGGCTCAACACCACAGTGATCCACCAGCGGCATTATGCCGCAAAACCTATTCGATTGGTAAGGTGCCTTCTGCACAGCCGGACAATGTTTAAGTTCGGCAACAACCATGTCTTACTGAAGATGTTCGAGCAGCATCAGTAAGACCAAAAACAGCGACTTGACTTTGTACTGTTATTAAACGATTGCAAAGCCACGTCGCTGTTTATTTAGTGGTGAAACCCCTGCTTCATCCTGTTCGTCAACGATCAAATCGCCTGTCCGTACACCAAGAACCCGTGCTACAGCTTCTAATGTTGTTAGATCGATGCGGACGACGTGACTATGCCACATAGCGTGAACAGTGGGATAGGATAGGTCGGCGCGTCGCGACAGAGTTGAAATGTTGTAGCCCTGTGCTTGAGCGAGTTCCCGAACCCTCAAACTTGCCATTGTTTCCTCCTGCGTTTGTGCTGCGATCAGAATATACCTGAGACAGCCTGTATTGTCAACTATGCTTCGATCTTTAACGATATATATTTGTAGTTTTATAATTTGAGTATGCTTATTTCAGAGTTGAATACGCCAGGAGCATTCTATGCATACCAACCTCACCCTCCGTCGCCGCGCCCCCGCCGCAATTCCCCCGCGCCCCATCAGTGGGAGAGGGGTCAGGGGGTGAGGGGTGACCCGCCCGCGAGCGCGGCGCGGACACGGGCGAGGCCATTGCTGCACATCTCCGCATATTGGGCGTGGTTGATCTGGGTGTAAAAATCTCCTGCTACCTGCATCAACGCGACGGCCGCCGCAGGTCGCCCTGCCTCTCGTAGAGCAGCCCCAGGTTCCAGCAATCAATCGCCTCTCCCTGCACATCCCCAATCGCCCGTCGAACGGTGAGCGCTTGCTCATAATACGCAATGG
>JAAUSQ010000241.1 GCA_012033195.1 Chloroflexaceae bacterium | reverse complement strand
GCAAACACTGCTGCACCTGCGCCGCCGCCACCGTTAATAGCTCCTGCTCATCTTGCTCCCGGCTCCGGGCATAACGCAACAGCAACGTTCGCATATTCACCAGCTTGCCCGCCACACACTGCCGCGCCACCGCAAACTGCCGCGCCAAGTCGCCCCGCAGCGCACACTGCGCCAGCCGCAGCCCGCTATTCTTGCCCGGATTGCCCGTCAGCGTCCCATACGACTTGCCATATTGCGAAAGATAATGCACCGGAATGCCCAGTTCCATCAACATATGCAGCGCCGGCGTCGTCAATGTAATGTCACCCAGCACCAGCACCTGCTCAATCTTCGCCAGCGGCACCCGCACCACCCGTCCCCGCTCATTCGCTGCATGGTCTTTGGGAAACTGCACCCGCAGCGCTCCCCCTCCACCTTTACCACGCTATACTGCTCCATCAAATAGAGCGTCGCCATCACCACCTCCACACTACCTGCCACCGTGCACGGCTCGGTCTCTGTCAGCATTACAGGTCATCCTCCCAGGTTGCCACCATGCGCCGCCGCGCCAGTTTTCGTACTTCATCCGGCAACACAACGGCTTCAGCGAACAATCGCGGCACTTGGCCTGCTGCTCCAGATGCGGCGGCAACTCCCCACTCGCCACCAACCGCTGCGCTTCCGCAGCCACCCGCTCCGTTTCGGCCCGCAGTTCCGGCGTGAAGGGCACCACCTCGCGCCGCCGCGCCGCAAATAGAAATAGCCCCGCCGCAATCGTTACTCCGAGCCGCTCCTCCAGGCAGAGCGCCTGCCCACACAGTTGCACATGGTCACTCTGCCATTTCCCAGGGCGGCCCTTCTTATACTCCACCGGATACTGCACCCCGTCGCGTTCTTCCACCACATCGCAGAAGCCCGCAAGCTTGAGCCGCTCGCTCCAGACATACACCCGCCGCTCCTGCACCGCCGCACCCACCCAGGCCGTGCCGCCCAGGTCGATGCCCTGATGCAGCAACGTCCCCTCGACAACGTGCTCGTTGTACAGCATCTCGCCCTGCACAAACTCATACACAAACCGTCGTGGACAATACGCCAGCGCATTCAACATCGACAGCGGAATATATTCCGGCGCATGCACGATCGTCGTTGCCATCGTACTCATCGGACAGCCCTCCGTGTAGCCTGCCCCACCCGCCGACAAAGCCCCATGCCGCGAGTTGTCTTGGCCCCCACACCCAGATAAAATGCTGCATCCGCCAGCAGGGTGAGCCCTTCCTGCTGCGCCGGGTCCGGCGGCAATTCGTAGGTGCAGTGGCCAACAAACCCTTTCTGTGGCCCACTCTTCATATATTCGGTACGGGTCTGTATCTGATACTCACTGATCAGCGTTTCGGCCCAGGCTGCCGCGACCATGTCGGCATTCAGATAGAAGGCAGGCGGAGCCAGTAAGTTCCAGCGGCGCAGCAGCGCCCCGAAGACCGCTCCCGGCAGCGGCAGCAGTTCGAGCTTCTTGCGCCCGCGTGCATCCGTCCCTTGACTGATAGCGGTAGGGGTAACAAACTCCAGCGTCAACCGGGGAGCCGGTTCGACCGCCGCCACCAGCGCGGCATACGAATCAAACCCGGCCCAGGGATGGCTGCCCGGTGTTCCAGGCACATCCCGCAGCAGCAGCGGCGTGCTACCAAGACGAAGGGCAGGCCGCGCAATCTGCTGCAAGAGTGCCTGCACTACTGGCTGCCAGAGTGGTGTCGCCAGCAGCGCAACACGCACCTCTAGCAGCGTATCGCGTCTATTGCGGGGCAAGGTCGCTACCGTAAAAGGTTTACCAGCGGCATCAGCGTGCAGGTCGTTCGCCAGTTCGGGGTTCACCTGGCGCACCAGTTCAAAGAAGAGCGCCTGCACCTGATGGCCGGGGGCATCCGGCAGCGGGCCGCCTGCCGCTGGTGCAAGTTGCAGCACCAGCGCATAGAGATCGGGATCAGTGATGTTTTGCATCGCATCCTCCTGGTTACATTGGCACCTGATAGCGCATGCCGATGGGAATACCTCGCCCATCTGGAAGCGCATAGTAGCTGCCCGTACAGTGGGCATTGGCAACGAGACTGGCAGGTGGCATCGAGACAATATCACACACCCGGAGCACGCCACCCGGTAGATCAAGCGCATTCAGTGGGCATGCCGCCCGATAATCGCCGCTCACCTGCTTGAAGGCGACCGCCTGCCACCTTACCAAGGCCTTGCTGTGCCACTTGCCCAGTCGTATCCAGCGCGGCAGGTTGCGCGGTTCGGTGCTGATAATAAAGCAGTGGAAGACGCTTTCCGGGGCCAGTTCTTTGGCCCGCCCAAACGAGGGTGTATTGCGTGTAGCCTGCTGCATCTCAACGTGGAGTACCTCCTCGCCATATTTAAACGTGGCAAGCTGGAACGTCGCAGTCAGCGGCTCGGCAGGTGTCACATAGACCTGCTCATTCAGCGGCTCTAGATCATCGCGGTAATGCGGCACCTGTTCGGCGTGAAACCAGGGCGATGTCGCAAATCCAAATGCATACGTTAGTGCATAGTTGTGGAGATATCGTCCGGTTTCATAGAGCCGCCCGGTTTCGCGGGTTGCATGAAAGAGCGGCTCGTGCAATGTTAGAGAGCATGCATAAATATGCATGATGTACCTCCTACTTCTTGCCCTTTGTCTTCTGAATGTACTGTCCGTGATAGGTTGTGCTATCGCGCTGTGCCGCCTGCAAGAGTTCGCGCATCCCGGCTTCGGTACGTGTACGCTGGCCGATATTATCCAGAAAGGTGGTCAACTCGCTCCCATCGAGGTACTGACTCACGGCAATCGGCTCCGTAGCAATCAGGTTCGCCGCAAGGGTATGGGCAGCCTGCAGCGCCGTTTCAACAACCACGGGTTGACCGGGTCGGATCTGGTCAGCCTCAGCCAGCACATCGTAGAGCGACTGGGTAAAGTGCAGGTTCGAGAAGAGTTCGCCATCTGCGAGGACAATGCCCAGAATATGGTTGGTTACGGTGCCTGTGCGGGTCGTCTGAGCTCCGTAGCGGCGGGTGCGGAGGATATTCGTCAGCACATAGAGAAACAGGGCGCTCGTCGCATCCCGTATGGTCACTACTGCCGGGAAGAGGGTCTGCGGGCGCACGTGATCCTGCTCATTGATGCGGCTCGTTGTTTCACCCTGGCGGCTCATTGTGCCGCTTTCATACGGCGCGTTCAGTGTAAAGGCTTCGTGGCTGCTGTCGTAGGGGGTCAGGCTATACCCAGTATCGCTGAAAACTTTCGCCTTTTCAGAACCAGAGTCACCAATGGCAAAGCCATAACTGATGCAGTCGGGACACTGCTTACAGAAGTCAACGTTGTAGTCACAAATCGGTAGGCCATTTGCATCAACCTGCACCCCGCGTGCGTCAGCTTTCTTGTCCGAGGTGTCTGCCTGCAGCGGGCTAACCAATCCGTAGCGGCGGAGCAGTTCGCGTCCACTCAGGCGCTCCGGGGTGGTCTGCTTACGCTTGAACATGGTAATGCGGGTTATCAGGGTCCTGTTCTTGTCAGCGAGGCCGGCCTGCACCCGTGCGGTATTCAATTCGCCGTCCGTCTGGAACAGGGCGTACGAGTCGGTTTCGCGTAGCAGGATAATATGGGCGTAATGCCCCATCGGGCGCGGCGGAACGCTTGTCGGAAAGAAACTGGTGTTCAGCATGGGTATGGTTCTCCTTATAAATAGTAAAGATCACTAATGTATGCAAGTACGTCAGGCTGCATCATCGACGGGTTCTTCTACCTCGGCATCGGCTACCTCGCCGCGTGCTTTACGTTCCTGCCGCTCGCGGCGCTCCTCTGCGAGGTAGATGACTTCGCAGGCATTCTTGAGGAGGTTCAGTTGCCGCCCCCGAAAAGCCGAGCGATCCTCGCCATAGGCGTTCGCATAGACGGTATGGACGAGGTACGTGCTAAATGCGACAACTGCCGCTTCGCGACTCTCGCGGGTGCTGCCTTTTGGAAAGTAGGCATCAATCTGGCCATGTTCAATACGTTGCAGCATGCCGTGGAGTTCACCGTGTACCAACTCGGTCAGTGCCGAAACATCTGGATAAGCCCGCATATCGGCATCCAGAATGGTTTTTGCAGCGACAGTCAGTGGGCGTAGGATGGCATTCGAACGAAAACTGTTGACACGATAGAACTGGCGATAGAGCCGGGTCAATTCCTGTGCATGGGTCATATCAGAGTCTCCTCCTGGTGCAAGATATTGAAACAGGTCAAGGTAGAGTGCGGCTTTGGCCCCACTGATGGTGTCACTATCGCTGGTGCGCAACCCTTTCTTCAGATAATGGAAGGCATATAGGGGCGACGTGGTCAGGTCGCGGGCCAGGGCGGGCAGGTCGTTCCAGCGATAGGTATAGCCCCCGGCTCCCGCTCTGGCATTGCCATCCAGGTGAATCAGGTACGCCGCAGTGAGCCGTTGCAATGCAGGGCCGAGGTCGTCCAGCGTCAGTCGGAGCGCGTGGGTGTCGCGTTCGGGATACTCGTCGCCACCCGGAATGCGGAGGCTACAGAGATAGCGAATGAACGCGTGGGCACCGTCAAACAGGACGGTTTCGGGCAGTTCGTTGGCTTCATTAAACAGAGGCAGCATACTCTCGCTGGCAACGACCTTAACATCGAGAATAAGCGGAAGTACCAGCGCAAGAAAGGCCGGATGCACCCAGGCTTCGGCATCCTTGGCATCGCGGTCGGCAGGCGGAATACCCAGAAATCCAAAGGTGATCGCCTCACGCTCCTCGTAGCGGAGGCGGAACAGCCGGTCTTGGTCGGGATTGTTACGCAAAGCCGGGTTGAGCATCAGATCACGGAGGTGCTGGAACGTGGGAAGTTCCAGGTTCGCCCGTTGCACAGGATCGCCGCTTTCGGGCAGGAGGACCCGCCGCAGTGCGGTAAAGCTCACCCGCTGGAGTTGGTCGTGCAGTAAACGCAGCATCTTCAGTGTTTCCGGCGTGAAGAAGTAGGTTGGATAGCAAAACAGATAGCGCAGGCGGCGGCCCTCGAAGTTTTTGCCACTCTCGCGCCCACGTTTCATCAACAACTGGCGCAGCATCATCTCCATACCACAGACCGCACAGATGTGCCGCATGGCTTTGCTGCTATGCAACGGTTGTTTGTTGGTATACACCATCGGTGCGAACAGAATCGCCGCTTCTTGCTGCACAGCGACGTGATAGGGGGAGGAGCAGAGTGAACAGACCGATGTCGCACCACGTCCGCTTTTGCGGGCCTTCGTATATCGTTGCAACTCGGTTTGAAGTCGGCTGGTGAGGTCGTCGGTCGCCTGCTCCGAAACGTGGAGATGATCAGCAATGTATTGATACACCTCCTGCCAATCCGGGGCATTGGTTGGCGGGTCATCGGGGAGGTGTGCAGCGAAGTCATGGGTCAATGTAACAAGTCGCTCATTCCACTGCATATCGTCCAGACCAGGAGACTTCTGGCGATGGACACCTGCCGCATAGTACCAACCATAGGGCACGCCTCCCGCCGTGCGGTTACTGTTAATGACCTGCACGGTATCGCGCAACTCAGGCACGTCAAGGCGCTCCAGTAGCCAACCCGTCGCATCGAAATCAGGCGTTGTCTCACTTGCGATCTTGACGAGCAGGGCGCAGGTCTCCGCGAACCGATCAACCTCAATGGTGTCGGGCAGATCGGGAACGATGGGGTTGGGAGCCATGTTTTTGGCGACAATATTAGTATAGCGCTTGCCTGCCGACGGGTTCTTGAGCATGCGCGTGGTGGCGAAGCGTGCCGCTAATATCGCCCGTTGGCGCGGCGAGAAGAACAGGTCGTAGTAATCGGCGTACTTCATACCCTTCCCATCACGTCCGAAGCCCGTAAGGTGGTGTGCGAGACGTTGTCCGCCCATTGCACGTATCCGGGCCAGGGCTGCATCGGCGATAGTGCTAACCGATGGCGGGGGCGGGGCATCGCTGCGGGTCAGGTACACCACCCCGGTTGGCGCATAAAGCAACGGCTCACGCAGTCCATCGACCTGAAATGCATCCAGGGCAGCGTTATTGATGATGTTTGTTAGCACACCCCGCACATCCGCGAGGTGATGGTAAGTCAGTATGGCGCGTGGGCCAGCATCGCTGAAGCCTTCCAACATCTCACGCACACGCGGATGACCAACGACCTCAATCGGCGTGCGGCCCAGGTAGGCGATATAATCCGCCAGTCGCGATAGATCGGTTGCCAGGTCGGTTTTGCGCCCGCTTGTGTGGAGCGCCAACGTCTTGAGTGCGTTCAATGTGCCGTGCTTTTGCTGGGTGTTACTCGCAATCACGATCAGATCGTGCAGGTGGGTGTCGAGTGGGCCAAGTGGGGCGAGGAACGCATCTACGCCGAGTTCCTCACATGCCTGACGAAAGATTGCTTCGATCGTTGGGAGATGGGGCACGACAGCAACCCGATAGTCCAGCCCGGCTGCGGCAAGGGCAGCCTTGGCAGTCGGCAGCTTCACCCAATCGTGCAGCGTGTAGCCCGCACAGAAAAGCCGATAGGTCGCCGCATCAAATGAGCGCCGAAAGCGCGGAAACTCCCAGCGCGTGAGCGTCCGCGCAATCTGGGCGGTGGGCAGCAACCCATTCACTAGGTGCGCCCGCAGGCTCTGGTCATCATGATAGCGGGCAGTATCCTCGACAGAGCGTCCCTCCGCACGTTTCTGCTGAGCAAAGGTGCCGCCTTTGGCCGTAACGTGGGCGAGGCGGGGTGACAGACGGGGGATAACGTGCTCGGCATAATCGCACAGTACAGCATCGTTCGGATCAACCACCTGCCGGAACAGGTCGCTGAACAATGGCTCGGCGGTCAGGGCAATGGGGGTTGTTGCTGTCGAGCCTGTTGCCATCAGGCGTTCTACAAGCTCAATCTCCTCATCGTCGTTGAAGTCACTTCCAGCATTCTCGCTACCGTCGTTTCGAGGGGATGGCAGCGTAGTCGCTGCATCATCTGCGTCGTTGCATGAGAAAGGTAGCTGGTTTTCCATCGTATGAGTCCTTTCATCAAACCAGATAGGCTCCACCGCCGGGTGTTTCAAGCTTCGTGTAACGCAAACGGCTGTCGAGCAGCAACGCCTCGCGCCCGAAGACAATGCTGCCATCGACCTGCCCTTCATCGGCAAAGCGGTATTGATGCAGGCGAAACGTTCCAGGCAACCGCAGGCGTCGCCGCAGATCGACCGGGTGGTGTCCCCCGATAAGCAGGGCAACGACATTGGTATGCCCAAGCAATTCGTTCAAT
>JAAUSQ010000240.1 GCA_012033195.1 Chloroflexaceae bacterium | reverse complement strand
GCCAGCGGTAGCATCCACGCCTGCCCGAACACCTGCGCGGTCAGGCCAAACCAGAGCATCGTCACATTCAGCGGCATCGCGGCATACAGGATGGCGCTATACACCGCCGCCCGGCTGCTGAGGCCAAGCCGTCGCGCAAACAGCCCCACCGCCAGCGATCCAAACCCGTCGATGATGGCGAGTGCGCCCTGCACCAGCAACTTTTGCGGCAAGCCCACCAGCAACCCCGGCATCAGTGCAACATAGGGGCCAGGCGGGTAGATCGTCACGCCGTTGCGAAACTCAATCGAGCGGCTTGTTACAATCAGGTCGCCGTTGATAGTCCGCACCAGTCGCCCCAGGTTCAGCCCCAGGTCGAACGCGCCAAACAGCGGATAGAGTGACCCGACCAGCCGCGCCACGGTTGCCAGCAGTGCAATCGCCCATAGCACGCGCAGCAGGCGCGGCGGAGCCAGCCACGCTAGATGCCGTTCGGCGGGGGCACAGCACCAGCGTCAGCACGGTGAGCAACGCTAGCGCCAATGTGAGCCGCAGCAGGTGCGACCCGAACAGCAACCGTTCGAAGGCGGCACCCGCCAGCAATGCCAATGCCAGCAGCACCAGCACCGCCACCTGTGCCAGTGTGGGCAGCCGTAGCCGGAGCGCCATGGTTGCGCCCATTGCCAGCACCAGTACTTGCAGCAGCGCCAGACCCGGCGTTACTAGCACCACCGGCGAGCCGGTAAACAGCAGGCTCGCCCCCTCCACGCGCAGCGCCACCGGGCGCGGGTCGTCGCCAACAGTAACGGTAGCGCTCTGCAACGCAATCGTCAGGCTGCCGCCAGTGCTGGCATCCGGGGGTACCATAAGCTGATAACGGCGTGGCTCTAGCGCGATAGGGATGCTCAGCGAATGTCGCCCATACACAAGTGTAAAATCGGGCGCGGCAGGCACGGGCGGCGCGGGGCCAAGTTGCAGCGTGAGCACCTGCAACTGCCCCTGCCCGATCTCATCAAAGCGAATAGTGCTCTCGCCTGCCGTCCAGCGATATGCGCCGCGTGTATCCTGCTCGGCCTGATGAAAGCCAGAGAGCACATACTGCATATCGCGGCTCGCAATATCAAGCTGTTGCACCGGCTGCCGTGCCGAGAGTAGCGCACTCTGTGCCGCCAGCAACAGCAGCGCTACCACCGCCACCAGCAGCACTGGACGCCACACCAGCGGAGACGGCAATATCAGCCGATGACGCGACGGCAGCGCGACCGGGCGCGGGGTGGGTTGCACAGTTGAAGGGGTAACGTTAATCTGTTTCATGGGTGTATACACACTATCTTGCTGGCGAGTATAACACAGCAGGCCGGGCTGTCAAATACTTGACACACGGCTTTCTTCATCAGATCTTAACATATATCATTTGCTCTCTTAATATCCTATTTAATCTACCTTAAACGACACTCGTTACTATACCAGTGTTCCCGTGTAAGCGGTTTTTCTCTGTCCATACGTGTACGGAGAACCATGCTGCGCGGCAGCCATCTGCTCGGTCGGGTCTGCCGCCGATGGTAGGACGTTTCGTGTGGATCACGCAGCCAGAGTGCGAGACCCCCTCCTCGTGCTCTGGCAGTTCGTGTACAATACCAGTCAATAGTCACCCCAGCCGAGGAGAGGGTATTGGTATGCCGGTCCTGTCAATTTACCTGCTGCCTGCGCCCGAAAGCGACTTTTACCGCATTGGCAGTGCGCTGCTTGGCTACGATGTGTATAGCGGCACCCACACCCGACCATTGCTTGCTGCCCAGTATGGCAACGATACTATGCAAGCCTGGATTGGCATTGCGCGGCTGTTTGGGCTGCATGCCACGCTTGGGGAGGCCGTGAGCTATGCGCCGCACGACCTGGACGAACTGCATGCCCGTATGGATTGGATCGCAAGCCGCACGCCACCCTTCGCGCTGACCAACGGGCGCTTTCACGACTCGTTTGCGTTGCGGCCCTACAGCATCACCACCACCTTTGATGACCCGGCGGGCATTGTGGCTCCACTGCATCAGCGCATTGTGACCATGGTGCAGGTACTCTACGATACCAGCCCCTTCTTTGCGCCGCACCTGCACACCTTCGCCGCAGCCGACCGTATCGCCTTCTACCGCTATGGTGCGCCAGGGTATCGCATCTTGCAGAACTTTAGCCTGCATTTTTCGCTGGCATCCAGCTTCCCCGACTGGCGCACCCGCCAGCAGGTACATCGCGCCATGCTCGAAGAGACGGGGTTATTTTGTAGTGCCACACAGCGCACCCTGCACATCGATGCGCTTTATATGCTTGAGCAGCAACCGGATCGGCACTTCCGCCCGGTGGCGGCGTTCCCGTTGCGTGGGTAACGTTTTAGTCTCCTGGCGCGACTCCGCCCGGTTGCAAGGGAGCGTCAAGCCCGGTGCTCGTCGGCTGTGCGTCTTCGCCTTCGCGCACGAGGAGCAAGCACAGCAGCACCGCCGCCAGCGAGAGCATACCCGCCGCCAGCCCGTTGAACAGAAAGCCGCCTGCTTCAAAAATACGCGGGCCAATCAGCGAGCCGGCTACACGCCCCATACCCATCGCCGTAACGCCCAGCGCAATCACGGTGCCACGTGCCCCGGTAATCAGGCCACTGGTAAAGATAATTGCGGCAACGATAGAAAATTCGGCAACCAGTCCCAGCAGTAAAAAGGTCGGCAAGAAGGCCAGCCAGTTGCCGCTACTCAGGGGAATGGCAAATTGCAGCAACGCCGCTGTGATTAAGCCAAGCAGCACCACTCGTCGCTTCCCAAACCAGTCTGCCAGCACTGCCGCCCCGATGGAGCCGCCAAACTCGACAAAGCCAAGCGACCCGAACACCAGACCCACTTGCGCCAGTGTTGCGTTAAAGTCGGTTTCGAGCCAGCTTGAGTACACCACATATACCATTTCGTACCCGCCCATCGCACAGAAGACGACCAGCAGCCACGCTACGACGTTCGGGTTGTGTAACACATCAACCCGCAGCCCAGGTGCTGCCGTGTGCGCTGCGTTGACAGGCTGCGCCGCCAGTAGGCCGTAGCGCGTCGCAAGAAGCATCAGCATTCCCGCCCCTGCCAGGACCCAGAAGGCGGGTGCCCACGCATTACTGCGCTCGATCAGCGCGGAGAGACTGGTAACACCGACCAGTGCCGCCAGTGCCCAGCTTAATTCGAGGATACCCAGAATACGGCCCCGGTAGGCATAGGGCGTGTGGTTGCTGGCATAGGCGTGCGCTGCCGGATTATAAAACGCCGTACCCAGTCCGGCCAGCGCGTAGCCTGCCAGAAACGGCGCAAAGCTTGTGCTGAAGGCACAGACAACACCGCCGATGCTGAAGAGTAGCAACCCGAACTGCATAATGGTGCGTTCGCCGCGTGTATCGGCCAGCATGCCCCCCAGCGGACTGAACAGGGTAGCCCCAACCTGCACCGTAATCAGCAGGCTTATGGTCTGTAAATCGACATCGAGACCATTGGCGAGAAAGGTGAGGAGCGGATACACGACACGAAACCCTGTGTTGAGTATCAGGCGTCCTGTAAGCAAAATGGCAACATGATGCCCGTGTAGTGTTGTTTTCATAGCAGAGGCATTATACTATTGATCCGGTGAGGCCACATCGGGCGCACGATGTACGTGGGCCTACACATTGACAGCAACAGAAGGAGATAGTTGTGCAACCCTGGAAAACACTTGACCGCTCGCTGATGCTGAACCAGAGCAAGTTTCTGGTGGTGGAGCGGCACACCGTCGAACTTCCCGATGGGCGCGTGATTGAGGACTGGCCCTGGATTATTACCCCCGACTTTGTGAATATTGTGGTGGTCACTACCAGCTATCAGTTTGTGTGCTTCCGTCAGACCAAATACGCCGCCGAGGGTGTTTCGTTGGCTCCGGTGGGGGGCTACCTGGAACCCGGCGAAGATGCCCTGATTGCGGGGCAGCGCGAATTGCTGGAGGAGACCGGCTACACGGCAAACGAATGGACGTACCTGGGCACCTATGCCGTCGATGGCAACCGGGGCGCGGGGCGGGCTCATTTTTATCTGGCGCAAGGAGCCGAGCGCACCACTACACCCGATGCCGACGACCTGGAAGAGCAGGAGGTGGTGCTGCTGAGCCGCGCCGATGTAGAGACGGCCCTGCTTGCCCACGAGTTTAAGGTGCTGCCGTGGTCGGCGGCGATGGCCCTGGCGCTGCTGGTGCTTGATCGGCAGGCAAATCAGAACCAGTAAGATTGAGTATTAGAAGAGAAACGGTATAATAGAACCGCGTCCCGGGCGAGGAAACGCGCTAGCCACGTTCGAACAAGGGTGTTCCTGACGAGAAGTTTCTCAGTATACAGATGAGGGTGACAATGGATTCGAAGACGATTATCGTAATGGACGGCGATCAGACCGGGCAGGAATTGTTGGTGGAGGCGCTGCGGGTGCTTTCGCCCGATGTAACCGGACTTGACCTGACCTTCAAACACTACGACTTGACGCTGGAAAACCGACGCGCCACCAAAAATGAAGTTGTGCGCGAGGCGGCCCATGCGATGCTTGAAACGGGCCTGGGGTTGAAGGCCGCTACCATCACACCGGAAGCAGATGGAGAAGTTGGTAGCCCCAATGCTATCCTGCGCGATCTGGTGGATGGTACCGCCATTGTACGCACTGGCCGCCGCATTCCGGGTGTACGGCCTATCGGCGGTGTCCACGCACCGATTGCCGTGATCCGTATGGCAGTGGGCGATGCCTACGGCGCAAAGGAATGGCGCGAAGGGTCGGGCATGGATGAAGTGGCCTACCGTACCGAGAGCATTACCCGTGGGCACTGTCGCGGCGTGGCAGAGTACGCCTTCCGCCACGCCGAGCGGCTGGGCGTCAAGGTGTTTGGTGGCCCCAAATATACCGTTAGCCCGGTGTACGAAGGCATGCTGAAAGAAGAGATGGATGCCGCCGCCAAGCGTCACCCGATGGTGCGCTATGAGCCGCAATTGATTGATGCGACCTATGCGCTGCTGCTGACCAATACCGGCGATGGGATGGTTATTCCGGCCCTCAACCGCGACGGCGACTGCTTGAGCGATATGATTTTGCAGATGTTTGGCTCGATTGCGGGAGCCGAGTCGCTGCTGATTGCGTTTGACGAAGATTGGAGTACCCGCGTAGCAATGGCAGAAGCGCCGCACGGCACTGCGCCCTCGCTGTTTGGCAAGAATGTTGCTAACCCGATGGCGATGATCCTGGCAGGTGCAGCGCTGCTGAACTATGTAGAGGGTGGCAAACTGGTCAGCCGTGCCATCTCCGAGGGTGTGTTTGAGTGTGTGTATGAAGGTATTCGTACTGCCGACTTGCAAGGACACAGCACTACTACCGAGTTCACCGACGAAGTTATCAAGCGGGTACGCACCAAGCTCGCTGTATGGCCCACGCTGAACTAGGGGCGCACACCCCTCACCCCCTGCCCTCTCGCCCCATCAGTGGACGAGGGGGCCACACCACAACAAAAAACACCCTTCATCGGGTGCAGCGGGTGCCCAACAGCGGGCCAAGGGTCTATCGTTGTACCGGGCTAGCGGGTCAGGCGAGCATGGCGTGAAAAGACCTCGCTGCTCCACGAGAGCACGCGCTTGCAGCGTTCGTACTCGGCGCGGGCAGCCACCCACGGGTTGGTAGGAGTCGCAATCACCTGCACCTGCGAAAGGTTGTGCAGGTTGGTGGAAGCAAACAGCGGCGGAACGACGGGCGTTTTGTTCTGCATTGATGAACTCCTTCTATAGTCCTAAACACGTTCGACTATCCCTCTGTGCGCTTGCGTTCAGTGTAGCAATCTGGTACTATCAAATCAAACGAACAATTCTGATAATGCACATCATGCTTTTCGATATCATAAGGAGTATCGGCTATGGATATGCGCCAGCTTGCCACCTTTCGGATGGTTGCCCGCACCTTGAGCTTTACGCGGGCAGCCACTGCTCTTAATTATGTACAATCGACAGTTACCGCGCAGATACAGGCGCTTGAGCACGAGCTGAATGTGCCGCTCTTCGACCGCCTCGGCAAGCGCATTGCCCTCACCGATGCAGGGCAACGCCTGCTCGAATATGCAGATCGCATTCTGGCACTGGCCGACGAAGCACAGATGGCGGTCGCCCACGCCGACCATCCGGCGGGCAAGCTGACGATCAGCGCCCCTGAATCGCTCTGTATCTATCGCCTGCCTGCCGTACTGCGCCAGTTTCGCGCACAGTATCCCGCTGTCCGGCTCCTCTTTCGCCCGGCCCCCTCGCTTGAGTTGCGCCGGATGGTGAGCGAGGGCGAACTGGATATGGCCTATTTGCTTGATGAACCAATTCGCTCTACCGAGCTTGTAGTTAACACGCTGATGGAAGAAAACATTCTGCTAGTGGTGCCGCCCGATCATCCACTAGCGACCGCCGCCGATGTCACGCCTGCCGACATACAGGGGGAACCGGTGGTGCTCACCGAGACGGGCTGTGCCTACCGCCTGCTGTTCGAGCGCGCACTGGCGGCAGCAGGTATCCACCTGACCGAGATGCTGGAGTTTCGTAACGTCGAGGCCATCAAGCAGTGTGTACTAGCAGGGATGGGAGTAGGCGTGCTGCCCGCCTTCGTCGTTGAGCGCGACGTTGCCGAGGGACGACTGGCGGTGCTGCCGTGGCGCGGCGATACCCTGAATGTGTTTACCCAGGTGGTATACCACAAAGACAAATGGCTCTCGCCAGCGTTGCGAGCCTTCCTCGATATTACCGCCGACTTGTTTGCCACACCAGCACCGGCCCTGCTCGATCTTGCAGCGCGGCCCGCCATGGTGCGGTAGTAAGGAGTATCGTATCATGTCAAATCAACTGACGCGCCTGCCCGCCGATCTGCCCGCACCGGAACAGGATGGTGCCGCCGATCATCTGACCGGTCTGCGGCTACCTGCCGTAACACTGCCCGCCACCAATGACACAACTGTTGATCTGGAACAGCTTGCAGGGCGCGGTGTTATCTATGTCTATCCACGTACGGGGAAACCCGGTGAAGCACTGCCCACAGACTGGGATATGATACCGGGCGCACGCGGGTGCACTCCCGAAGCCTGCGCCTTCCGCGACCATTACCAGGAACTCCGCAACGCGGGCGCGGCGTGGCTGTATGGCCTCAGTACGCAAGATACCGCCTATCAGCAGGAAGTGGTCGAGCGGGCTGCACCTGCCCTTCCCGATGCTCAGCGATGCGGCCTTCTCCCTGACCCACGCGCTCCGCCTGCCAACATT